>NZ_JBLLLQ010000012.1:0-46836 GCF_047737915.1 Lysinibacillus sp. NPDC056185 | reverse complement strand
GAGCCGAAGCGACGGAAGAAAACCAGAGCGACGAAAAGAAGAGTCAAAGCGACGGATAGGAAGTCCAGAGCGACGGAAAGAAGAGCCGAAGTGACGGAAGAAAACCAGAGTGACGGAAAGAAGAGCCAGAACGACGGATAGAAATGCCAAAGCGACGGAAGAAGAGCTGAAGTGACGGAAGAAAACCAGAGCGACGGATAGAAAGGCCAGAGTGACGGAAAGAAGAGTCAAAACGACGGATAGAAATGCCAGAGCGACGGAAAGAAGAGCCGAAGCGACGGAAGAAAACCAGAGCGACGAAAAGAAGAGTCAAAGCGATGGATAGAAAGGCCAGAGCGACGGAAAGAAGAGCCGAAGCGACGGAAGAAAACCAGAGCGACGAAAAGAAGAGTCAAAGCGACGGATAGGAAGTCCAGAGCGACGGAAAGAAGAGCCGAAGCGACGGAAGAAAACCAGAGTGACGGAAAGAAGAGCCAGAACGACGGATAGAAATGCCAAAGCGACGGAAAGAAAAGCCAGAATGACGGATTGAAACCAGAGCGACGGAAAGAAGAGTCAAAACGACGGATAGAAATGCCAAAGCGACAGATAGCTCAACAAACATCCGCAGGAAAGCGCTCGTTCGGAATGAAAATCAACCCCACACAATGGTATTGATCCATATTTTCATGCTATATTAGTTATTCTGAGATGGGCTGTTATGGTAGAATAGGTTAGATGTTGAGCGAACGGAGGAGTGTCTGTGTATAAATATTATGGATTGGCCGCATTCGTGATTCTTTTAGATCAATGGACGAAATGGCTAATTGTGAAAAATATGGAGTTACGCGAACGAATTTCAGTATGGGATCCGTGGTTTGGGATATTGTCTCATCGAAATAAAGGAGCAGCATGGGGAATGTTAGAAGGCCAAATGTGGTTATTTAGCATTGTCACGATAGGTGTTATTTGTGCCATCCTATATTTTTATCATAAAGAGGCTAAAGGTAAACCTATTTTTCAAGTGGGCTTAATGCTTTTATTAGGCGGAGCTGTAGGGAATTTTATTGACCGTATCTTTAGAGGTGAAGTGGTCGATTTTGTAAATGTATTAATTCCAGTAATTAATTATGATTTCCCAATCTTCAATATTGCGGATGCAGCTTTAACAATGGCGGTAGTAATATTAATGATTGGCATAATCATGGAGGATAAAAAAGGAAAGAAACAGGTGAAAGAATGACGCAAGTATCATTTACAATGGAAGAACAACAACAGGGAGAGCGCATTGATAAGGCGCTTTCGGGTGTGCAATCAGAGTGGTCGCGTACACAAATTGGTAATTGGATTACTGATGGTATTATCAAAGTAAATGGAGAGACTGTCAAGGCGAAGTATAAGGTAAAAGTAGGGGATATTGTAGAAATTGATGTACCCGAAGCAGAGCCATTAGATGTCATTCCTGAAAACTTAGATCTTGATATTGTTTATGAGGATGCAGATGTCCTTGTTGTGAATAAACCAAAGGGCATGGTTGTCCATCCAGCGCCTGGACATATGACGGGTACACTAGTGAATGGTTTAATGCATCATTGTAAGGATTTGTCGGGTATCAATGGCATTATGCGACCAGGAATTGTGCATCGTATTGATAAAGATACATCAGGATTATTGATGGTTGCTAAAAATGATGCAGCTCATGAATCGTTAGTGAATCAGCTAGTCAATAAAACAGTGACACGTAAATATACGGCGCTA
The DNA here is from genome assembly GCF_047737915.1 of Lysinibacillus sp. NPDC056185. Taxonomy (NCBI): domain Bacteria; kingdom Bacillati; phylum Bacillota; class Bacilli; order Caryophanales; family Bacillaceae; genus Lysinibacillus; species Lysinibacillus sp. NPDC056185. Next base: position 45,099 of record NZ_JBLLLQ010000012.1, on the reverse strand, counting down.
GTTCACGGGCATATTGCACATGATAAAGGCACAATTGATGCACCGATTGGACGCGATCAAAAAGATCGTCAAAAACAAGCAGTTGTCGATAAAGGGAAGCATGCAGTAACTCACTTCCAAGTTATCGAACGCTTTGGTGAATACACTCTTGTAGAATGTCGTTTAGAAACAGGACGAACTCATCAAATTCGCGTGCATATGAAATATATTGGCTACCCTCTTGTTGGTGATCCAAAATATGGACCAAAAAAGACAATAGACTTTAATGGACAAGTATTACATGCAGGAATTTTAGGATTCGATCACCCTACATCAGGCGAATATATGGAGTTCGAAGCACCACTTCCTGCTGATTATGAACAATTATTACTAGATTTAAGAAATAAGCATTGACGTATAGGAAAAGAAGGTCTATACTAACGAAAGTGAATGAACAACTTAACTAAATATTCACCTTTAATGACAGTCCAGAGAGGCTGAGAAGGTACATGTGAATGTGTTGTAAAAAATTTGTGCTGCAAATTTTCCAACATACTATTTAAACACGTATATAACCCTCTCAGGCCATTCGCCTTGAGAGGTTTTTTTATGGACACATGACCAACAATAAATAAAAGAGAGGAGGAAACTTACATGGCACAAAATGAGCTATTAGATGGCCCATCTATGGCAAGAGCGTTAACACGCATTGCACATGAAATTATTGAACGTAATAAAGGAATCGATGAATGTATTTTAGTTGGTATTAAAACACGAGGTGCCTTTCTTGCAAGACGCCTTGCAGAACGAATTGAAAAAATTGAAGGCAAACCAATCCGTACGGGGGAGCTAGACATCACCCTCTATCGAGATGATTTAACGACAAAGCATGATAATGAACAGGCACATGTTGAACAAGTAGATATTGATGATGTGGTCGTTAATCAAAAAATTATTTTAGTCGATGATGTACTTTATACAGGACGTACAGTACGCGCAGCACTTGATGCAGTAATGGATTTAGGACGACCTTCACAAATTCAACTTGCAGTCCTGATCGACAGAGGACATAGAGAACTACCAATAAGAGCTGATTATGTTGGCAAAAATGTACCAACATCTGGAACAGAGCGTATTGTCGTAAATTTACAAGAGGTAGACGGAGAAGATTGCGTCATCATTTTTAAAGAAGACTAACTATAAAGTGAGGAAACATTATGTCAAATGCAGTATTAGATATTAAGGATAAACCGACCCCAGTCCAACTAGTGACATTAAGTTTCCAGCACATGTTTGCCATGTTTGGGTCAACGATCTTAGTTCCTCAGTTGGTTGGTCTTAGTCCAGCGATTGCCCTTTTAACAAGTGGAATTGCTACACTGTTCTTCTTATTAATTACGAAATTTCAAGTGCCGGCATATTTAGGTTCATCCTTTGCCTTTATTGCCCCGATTTTACTTGTCGCAGGTGGTTTAAATAAAGATGGTTCAAGTGTAAATCCAGGTCATGCGATGATTGGTGCAATGGCAGTCGGGATTACATATGGTATCGTATCCCTAATCATCTGGAAAAGCGGCTACAAATGGATTATGAAAATTTTACCACCGATTGTGGTAGGACCTGTTATAATGGTAATTGGTCTTGGATTATCAGGGACAGCGGTAAGTATGGCGATGAATGTTGATGGTAAATATAGCTTTTTACACTTCTCAGCAGCGTTAGTGACTTTATTTACAGCTATAATTTTCACGATTTTCTTTAGAGGTATTTTAAGCACAATGCCAATCTTAATTGGCTTAATCGTGGGATATATTTACTCAATGATGATCGGAATTGTAGATTATTCACCAATTACCAAAGCAGATTTCTTTGCAAAGCCTGAGTTTTTAATCCCAGGTGTTCATTACGACTTTGAAATCACAACAAAGCTACTCCTAACAATGGTACCAATCGTTATCGTCACTATTTCAGAGCATATCGGTCACCAGTTAGTATTAGGGAAAGTTGTTAATCGAGATTATATTAAAGAGCCAGGGTTACATCGTTCGTTATTAGGGGACGGAATTGGAACATTTATTAGTGCATTAATCGGTGGTCCACCGAAAACAACTTACGGTGAAAATATCGGTGTCCTTGCAATCACGCGTGTTTACAGTGTGTATGTCATTGCAGGTGCAGCAGTCGTAGCCATTTTACTATCATTCTTCGGGAAAGCAATGGCAGTTATTGCAACGATTCCAACAGCTGTACTTGGTGGGGTTTCCATCTTGCTCTTCGGTATCATTGCAGCAAGTGGATTACGAATGTTAGTTGATAATCATATCGACTTTGGGAATAGTCGTAACTTGGTCATTGCCTCTGTTATTTTAGTCATTGGCATCGGTGGTGCAAAGTTCGTTATTTCGGAATCACTAAGTATCGAAGGTATGGCATTAGCAGCGATTATCGGTGTTGTTTTAAATGCCATACTGCCAGGTAAAAAAGAAGCAGATATACCAGTACCGTACAATCAAAATAAAAATTCATAGAAGTACCTTTTAATGAATTGTCCAGAGAGGCAAAAAAAGGGAAGTTGTAGATAAGCTTGTAGTAGGAATGTATCCTGCTGTAGTTTGTCACGCCTCCTTATGCCTCGTTGATGACATCAACGGGGCTTTTATTATCTTCATTCATCCCACCTCTGAAGGTGAGATGCATGAAGGTAAAGCCTCCGGCGGATGTCACGGATTTTGAAAGGAATGAATTGTGCTCGTACAATTCAAAATCCGGACGCAATTACGCCAAGGCGAAATTGATTTTATAAAACGTTAGTTATACATAACGTTCATGAAACACAACCCAGTGGAGGTACATGATGAAGAACTTATTATCGATGGAACATTTAACAATTGAAGAGATTAACAACATTCTAGATCGTGCGCAAGCTTTTGAGAATGGTGAAGCATCATCATTATCTCGCCCACACAACGTCGCAAATTTATTTTTTGAACCAAGTACACGCACGAAAACAAGCTTTGAAATGGCAGAGCGCAAAGTTGGTTGTATCGTTATCCCATTTGACGGTAGCTTTTCGAGCGTCTCTAAAGGGGAGACATTGTACGATACGGTAAAGACGCTAGAAATGATTGGTATGGATGCAGTAGTCATTCGCGCAAAAGAAGATGCGTATTACAATGAATTACTTGAAGGCATCAATGTGTCAATCATTAATGGAGGTGACGGCACTGGTCAGCATCCTTCTCAATCATTATTAGATCTTTATACAATCAAAAAAGAGTTTGGTTCTTTTGAAGGGTTGAATGTGACAATCGCTGGAGATATATGCCATAGCCGTGTAGCGAAATCGAATGCGTTAGCGTTACAGCGCTTAGGGGCAAATGTTCATTTCCTTTGTCCGGAAGAGTGGGAAGGCAGTTTCGAAGCGCATCATTCTTGGGATGATTTAATCGAAATAAGCGATGTGATTATGTTACTTCGTGTGCAACATGAACGCCATAAGGTAAATAAAAGCTTCTCAAAAGAGAGCTATCATCAAGAGTACGGTTTAACAATTGAACGTGAGAAACAAATGAAGGAAAAGGCAATTATTATGCATCCAGCACCGGTCAATCGTGATGTAGAAATTGCGTCAGAGCTAGTAGAATGCGAGCGTTCTAGAATTTTCGAGCAGGTTCGTAATGGTGTCTATACACGGATGGCTATAGTTGAAACAATTTTAAAGGGGAGAGAGTAACATGACAAAGGTTCTTCAAAATGTACAAATGCTAAATGAACAAGGTGAGCTACAAACAGTAAATATCGCTATGACAGATGGCAAAATTACTGCAATAGGTCAAAATGTAAATGTAGCAGGCGCAGAAATGATCGAAGGAAATGGTTTAGTTGTTGCACCAGGCTTTGTCGATGTTCATACACATTTACGTGAGCCAGGCTTTGAACATAAAGAAACAATTGCTACAGGGTCAGCATCAGCAGCAAAAGGTGGCTTCACAACAATTTGCGCGATGCCAAATACAAAACCAGTACCAGATTCAGTAGAAAACATGCAGCTGATTAACGGACTTATTAAAGAAAGTGCAGCTATTCGAGTACTTCCATACGGCTCATTAACAAGGGACATTTCAGGTGAGGTTCGTACAAATATTGAAGAATTAAAAGCACATGGGGCTGTCGCATTTTCAGATGATGGTGTTGGGATCCAGCTTGCTTCAACAATGTATGAGCAAATGAAGGATGCCGCACAGCACGATATGGTAGTTGTAGCTCACTGCGAAGATAACTCATTAATTTACGACGGAGTGATGCATGAAGGGAAGCGTAATCAAGAGCTTGATTTACCAGGAATTCCATCAATTTGTGAATCCGTTCAAATTGCACGAGATGTTCTACTGGCAGAAGCAGCTGGAGCACGCTACCACGTATGTCACGTATCAACGAAGGAATCTGTACGTGCAGTACGTGATGCGAAAGCAGCGGGTATTCGTGTCACTGCAGAAGTTTGCCCACATCATTTATTACTTGAAGAAATGGATATCCCATCAGATGATGCGAACTGGAAAATGAATCCTCCATTACGTGGAGCAGATGATAAAGATTCACTTCACGCAGCTATGCTGGACGGCACAATCGATTGTATCGCTACAGATCATGCTCCACATACAGTAGAAGAAAAATGCTGTGGTATGGTTGGTGCTCCGTTTGGCATTGTAGGCTTTGAAACAGCGTTCCCACTGCTTTACACACAGTTTGTAGAAACGGGGAAATGGTCGTTAAAACAGTTGATTGACTGGATGACTGTCAAGGCAGCTCAAATTTTCGATTTACCATATGGCACATTAGAAGTTGGTGCTTCGGCAGATATGATTTTAATTGATTTAAATAAAGAGCAAACAATTGATGCAGAAGGCTTTGTATCAAAAGGACGCAATACACCATTCAATGGTTGGGTTGCAAAAGGGTGGCCGGTTCTAACAATTTTTGAAGGCAATATCGTATACCAGGAGGCAGAGTAATGAAAAAACGTTTACTTATTTTAGAAGATGGCACAGTATTTACAGGCACAGCGTTCGGTAGTGAGAGAGCTTCACAAGGTGAGGTTGTATTCACGACAGGGATGACAGGTTATCAGGAAACAATTTCAGATCCTTCATTCTACGGACAAATCGTAACGTTAACTTACCCTTTAATCGGTAATTACGGTATTAACCGTGATGACTTTGAATCAATCACACCAGCTATCCGTGGGTTTGTAGTTCGTGAATTAGCAAAAACACCTTCAAACTTCCGTTGTGATTTAACGGTAGATGAGTACTTAACTTCAAAGGATATTCCGGGGATTGAAGGAATTGATACACGAAAATTAACACGCATTATTCGCAGTAAAGGGTCAGTAAAGGCTATATTAACAGCGGCTGATGAAGAAGTGAATGTGGATGAAGTCGTAGCAAAATTACAAGCAACACCAGCGATTACACATCATGTTCGTGAAGTATCACCGAAAGCAGCCTACCCATCACCAGGTCGTGGCAAACGAGTAGTATTAATTGATTACGGTATGAAGCACGGTATTCTTCGTGAGTTAAACAAACGTGATTGCGATGTGCTTGTAGTACCTTATAATACATCAGCAGAAGAAATTTTAGCATGGCATCCAGATGGGATTATGCTGTCAAACGGTCCAGGTAACCCTGAGGACGTAGTAGAAGGCATTGAAACCGTACGTAATTTAATCGGAAAAGTGCCAATGTTCGGTATTTGCTTAGGTCACCAAATCTTCTCGCTAGCATGTGGTGCACAAAGCTTTAAATTACCATTCGGTCACCGAGGTGGTAACCATCCGGTAAAAGATTTACGCACTGGTCGCACAGACTTAACATCTCAAAACCATGGTTATGCGATTGACATCGATTCATTAAAAGATACAGATTTAGAAATAACACATATCGCATTAAATGATGGTACTTGTGAGGGTGTACGTCACAAGAAATATCCAATCTTCACGGTGCAATATCACCCAGAAGCATCACCAGGTCCAGAGGATTCAAATCACTTATTTGATGAATTTATCGAAATGATGGAAGTAGAAGCAGGGAAGGGGAAACAACATGCCTAAACGTACAGATATTGAAACTATTTTAGTAATCGGATCAGGTCCAATCGTAATCGGACAAGCAGCAGAATTTGACTACGCAGGAACACAAGCTTGTCTTTCATTAAAAGAAGAAGGCTATCGCGTTATCTTAATAAACTCAAACCCTGCAACAATAATGACAGATACAGAAATTGCTGACAAAGTATATATTGAGCCAATTACACTTGAGTTCGTATCACGAATTCTACGTAAAGAGCGTCCAGATGCAATCCTACCAACACTTGGTGGTCAAACAGGTTTAAACATGGCCATTGAATTAGATAAATCAGGAATTTTAGATGAGCTTGATATTGAAATTCTTGGAACAAAATTAGAAGCAATCCATAAAGCAGAAGACCGCGATCTATTCCGTAATTTAATGTATGAGCTAGGTGCTCCAGTACCTGAATCAGATATTATTCATAACTTAGACGAGGCGAAAAACTTTGTAGCGAAAATTGGCTACCCAGTAATCGTTCGTCCTGCCTTCACACTTGGTGGTACAGGCGGCGGTATTTGCTACAACGATCAAGATCTAGAGGAGATCGTTACATCTGGTCTAAAATATTCACCAGTAACACAATGTTTACTAGAAAAATCAATCGCTGGTTATAAAGAAATCGAATATGAAGTAATGCGTGATGCTGCCGACAACGCTATCGTTGTATGTAACATGGAAAACGTTGACCCAGTTGGTATTCATACAGGTGACTCTATCGTAGTGGCACCTACACAAACACTTTCAGATCGAGAAAACCAAATGCTACGTAATATTTCATTAGATATTATCCGAGCACTAAAAATTGAAGGTGGCTGTAACGTACAGTTAGCACTTGATCCATATAGCTTTAATTACTATGTAATCGAAGTAAACCCTCGTGTATCGCGTTCATCAGCATTAGCATCAAAAGCAACAGGTTATCCAATTGCAAAGCTAGCAGCAAAAATCGCAGTTGGTTTAACATTAGATGAAATCAAAAACCCTGTAACAGGTTCTACGTATGCTTGCTTCGAGCCAGCTTTAGACTACATCGTGGCGAAAATTCCACGTTGGCCGTTCGATAAATTCGAATCAGCAAAACGTAATCTTGGTACACAAATGAAAGCGACTGGTGAAGTAATGGCACTTGGTCGTACATTTGAGGAAGCTATGCTAAAAGCAGTGCGCTCTCTTGAAACAGGTCAAGTTCACTTAGAGCTAAAACATGCAGAAGAAAACTCTGATTCTTGGATTGAAAAACGTATTCGCAAAGCAGGTGACGAGCGTCTATTCTTCATCGGTGAAGCACTTCGTCGCGGTGTAACAATTGAGCAAATCCATGAATGGTCTGCCATTGACTTATTCTTCTTAAATAAATTCAAAAACATCGTAGATATGGAGCAAACACTTGCTGACAATAAAGACGATAAAGAAGTGTTACGTACAGCAAAACGACTAGGCTTTGCAGATAAGAAAATTGCTGAGCTTTGGGAAACAACACCAGAAGAAGTATATGCATATCGTAAAGAAAATGGCATTATTCCAGTATACAAAATGGTGGATACGTGTGCAGCGGAGTTTGAATCTGAAACACCATACTTCTACGGCACATATGAGGATGAAAACGAATCGATCAAATCAGACAAGCCATCAGTTATTGTACTTGGTTCTGGTCCAATCCGCATTGGGCAAGGGGTAGAATTTGACTACGCAACAGTACACTCAGTATGGGCAATTCAAGAAGCAGGCTACGAAGCAATTATTATTAACTCGAATCCAGAGACAGTATCCACTGACTTCTCGGTTTCAGATAAATTATACTTTGAGCCATTAACAATCGAAGACGTTATGCATATTATCGACCTTGAGCAACCAATTGGAGTAGTTGTACAATTCGGTGGTCAAACAGCTATTAATCTAGCTGATAAATTAGCTGCCAATGGCGTGAAAATCCTAGGAACAACTCTTGAAGATATCGACCGTGCGGAAAATCGAGATAAATTCGAGCAAGCATTACGTGAATTGAACATTCCACAGCCACTAGGTCAAACAGCTGTATCTACGGAGGAAGCACTTGCTATTAGTGGACGTCTAGGCTTCCCGGTACTAGTTCGTCCTTCATACGTACTAGGTGGACGCGCAATGGAAATTGTCTACAACGAAGAGGAATTACAACATTATATGGAGAACGCGGTAGAAGCATCTCCAGATCATCCAGTGTTAGTAGACCGCTACTTAACGGGTCAAGAAATCGAAGTAGATGCCATTTGTGACGGTGAAAATGTCTTAATTCCAGGTATTATGGAGCATATCGAGCGAGCAGGGGTTCACTCTGGCGACTCGATCTCTGTATACCCGCCACAAAAATTAACACAAGCACAAAAAGATACGTTAGTGGATTATACAACTCGCCTTGCAAAAGGTCTTGGCATCATAGGCTTAATGAACATTCAATATGTTATTTCACAGGGCGAAGTATTTGTCATTGAGGTGAACCCTCGTTCATCTCGTACAGTACCGTTCTTAAGTAAAATTACAAACATTCCGATGGCGAATATTGCAACGAAAGCAATTCTTGGGAAATCAATTGTAGAACAAGGCTATCCAACAGGTTTAGCGCCTGAACAAAAAGGTGTCTTCGTGAAAGTGCCAGTATTCTCATTCGCTAAATTACGTCGTGTTGACATTACACTAGGGCCAGAAATGAAATCAACAGGTGAAGTAATGGGGAAAGATGCGACATTAGAAAAAGCACTTTACAAAGGCTTAGTTGCAGCAGGTATGGAAATTCGTACAGAAGGAACAGTATTGTTCACTGTATCCGATAAAGATAAAGAGGAAGCAATTGCACTTGCAAAACGCTTCTCAACAGTAGGCTATCGTATTGTCGCAACTGAAGGTACAGCTAAAGCGTTTGAAGCTGCAGGCGTACGCACAGATATAGTTGGCAAAATCGGTGCAAAAGGTGAAACATTAATCGATTTAATTCAAAACGGTGAGGCACAGCTTGTTGTCAACACTTTAACAAAAGGCAAGCAACCGGCACGTGATGGCTTCAGAATTCGTCGTGAGTCTGTAGAAAATGGTGTACCTTGCTTAACTTCATTAGACACAGCGGAAGCAATGGTTCGAGTTATTGAATCAATGACATTCACAGCAGAACAAATGCCAAAAGCGGAGGTAGTACATTAATATGATTCGTCAAGAGAAAATGACGGTCGTCTCTCAAAAGCAAATTGCGACAAACATTTTCGAATTGACACTTCGTGGAGAACTGGTTCAGGATATGACACCTGGCCAGTTTGTCCATGTAAAGGTGTCAGATTCATTGGAGCCGCTTTTACGTCGACCAATTAGTATTGCAAATATAGATAAAGACAACAACGAATTTACAATGATTTATCGTGCGGAGGGTCGTGGAACACAAGTGTTAGCGACAAATCGCGAAGGGCAGCTTGTCAATGTCCTTGGTCCAATCGGTAATGGATTCCCTGTAGAAGCAGTAAAAGAGGGAGGCACAGCTCTACTAGTTGGTGGGGGAATCGGAGTACCCCCATTACATGAGCTTTCCAAGCAATTAAACGCACGCGGTGTTAAAACAATTCATGTGCTAGGCTTCCAATCGGAAGATGTATGCTTCTATGAGGAAGAATTCAATGCCCTTGGTGAAACACATTATGTAACGGTTGACGGTTCTAAAGGAACAAAGGGCTTTGTCACAAATGTTTTAGAGTCACGAGCACCTGAATTCGATGTCTTTTATTCTTGCGGTCCGCTACCAATGTTAAAAGCACTTGAAGGCTTTTATCCAGAAAAAGAAGGTTATTTATCATTTGAGGAGCGTATGGGCTGTGGGATCGGTGCTTGCTTTGCATGCGTATGTAAAACAACAGACCAAGTAGCAAAAGACTATGTAAAAGTATGCTCTGACGGTCCAGTTTTCCCGAAAGGTACGGTGGCATTATGAGTCGTTTAAACATTCAATTACCAGGCTTAGACTTGAAGAATCCAATAATGCCAGCATCCGGTTGCTTTGGCTTTGGACGTGAATATGCACAGCTTTATGATTTATCAAAGCTTGGCGCTATTATGATTAAAGCTACGACTGTGGAAACACGTCCCGGCAATCCAACTCCACGCGTAGCAGAAACAGCAGCAGGGATGTTGAATGCAATTGGTTTACAAAACCCTGGCATTGAAAAAGTAATGAATGAAGAATTGAAGTTCTTAGAAAAGTATGATGTGCCAATAATTGCAAATGTTGCTGGTACGGAAACAGAAGATTACGTGGAAGTAGCACGACGTATTTCAACTGCAGGAAATGTGAAAGCATTAGAGCTTAACATTTCTTGTCCGAACGTTAAATGTGGCGGAATTCAATTTGGGACAGACCCTGCAACTGCACGTGAGTTAGTTAAAGCTGTCAAAGCTGTTTCTGAAGTGCCAGTATACGTGAAATTGTCTCCTAACGTAACGAATATCGTAGAAATTGCACAAGCTGTTGAAGCAGGTGGTGCAGATGGCATTACAATGATTAATACACTAATTGGTATGCGTTTAGACGAGCGTACAGGTAAACCAGTGATTGCCAATGGTACAGGCGGCTTATCTGGTCCTGCTGTAAAACCAGTAGCAATTCGCATGGTTTATGAAGTGTATAAGGCTGTCAATATTCCGATTATTGGGATGGGTGGCGTGACAGAGGCGCAGGATGTTATTGACTTTATGTCGGCTGGCGCTTCTGCAGTTGCTGTTGGAACAGCAAACTTTGTCGATCACTTCGTTTGTCCAACTACTATTGATGAACTACCAGCAAAGCTCGATAAATTAGGAGTAGAGCATATTTCAGAAATTATCGGGAGGAGCCATCGTCTATGAATACAAAACCAATACTTGCACTAGATTTTCCTGGAGAAGCAGAAGTATTCAACTTTCTAAAGCATTTTAACGAGCCTCTTTTCGTAAAAATCGGTATGGAATTATATATGCAGGAAGGGCCGGATATTGTACGCAAAGTAAAAGATCTAGGTCATGATATTTTTCTAGATTTAAAATTACATGATATTCCTAATACAGTGGGCTCTGCTATGAAAGGCCTAGCAAAATTAGGAGTAGATTTAGTCAACGTTCATGCTGCGGGCGGACGTCCGATGATGGAGGCAGCACTTGAGGGGCTTGAAGCGGGTACTCCGGCAGGACGTGAACGAGCGGCATTAATTGCTGTAACACAGCTGACGTCTACAACAGAAGAGCAAATGCACGCAGAGCAAAAAATTGCTTTATCTTTACAGGAGTCTGTATTACATTATGCAAGCTTAACAAAACAAGCTGGTTTAAATGGTGTTGTCTGCTCCGTACATGAGGCAAAAGCTATTGCTGAAGCATGCGGTGAAGATTTCTTGCGTGTGACACCTGGTATCCGATTAGCAGGTGGCGACGCACACGACCAAAAGCGCATTGCAACACCAGACGGCGCAAAACGTGACGGTTCTTCATTAATCGTCGTTGGACGTGCCGTTACAGGTGCACAAGATCCAGTAGCAGCATATAAAATCGTAAGTGAATTATGGGAGGCATAACTATGACATTACAAAATGAAATCGCACACGCTATGTTAAAAGTAGGTGCAGTAGAATTAAATCCAACAGAACTATTCACATGGGCATCAGGCATTAAATCCCCAATTTACTGTGATACACGTCTGACAATTTCTGACCCTGTAATTCGTAAGCAATTAGCAAACGGTCTAGCATCTCTTATTAAAGAAAACTTTGGTACAACAGAAATCGTAGCAGGGACAGCAACAGCAGGCATTCCACATGCTGCTTGGGTAAGTGATATTTTAGAATTACCAATGGTGTATGTACGCTCTAAAGCAAAAGAGCATGGCCGTGGTAACCAAATAGAAGGAAAATACGCAGCAGGTCAAAAAGTCGTAGTAGTAGAAGACATCGTTTCAACTGGCGGCTCATCCATTACAGCTGTTGAAGCTTTACGCGCAGCAGGTTGTGAAGTACTAGGCGTTATTTGCGTCTACACATACAACCTTCCACGCGCTGAACAAGCATTTGAAGAGGCAGGCATAAAATATGTATCTCTAACAAATTTCGATTATTTAATTGAAGCAGCTAATGAATCAGGCACTATTAAAGAGGAAGATATTCCATTCTTAAAAGACTGGCATGGGAAATTAAAAGCAGGAGAGCTTTAAATTCCTTCAGCGGGTGTTCAAACACCCGCTGAAAGAATTTAAGCCTCCGGCGGATGTCACGGAATCGAAAAGGAGTTAATAAAGGATGTTAGTCTAAAATCATCGCATCCATGCGATAACGGCTAACTGACCTGCATCGGTAAAAACGCCACGTCCTGTGGCATTACCGAAATGACCGACATCGTGTCGGCCCTCACGCAGGCCTAAGCACAAAGTCGATTCCGGACGCAATTATGCCGAGGTATAATTGATTTAATAAAGGGTGGTATGAATTTTTTCATACCACCCTTTCATTGTGTCAAATTAAATAAAGTATGGCTCTCCGGCAAAACGAGGGGTTGATTTCCGTTCCGGCTGGGCGCTTTCCAGGGGGCGTCCGATGCTCCAAAATGCCAATCGCTGATAAAGTGCCGAGAATCGCTGATAAAATCGAGAAAACCGCTGATAAAGTGCCAAGAATCGCTGATAACAACATGAGAACCGCCGATAGCATCATGAATCGCACCTGTAGTAAAGCGGTAGGTTGGAATGGAAATCATCCTCATTTCAAGCACATCAACATTCACAAAGATTTCCTTGACCATTTCAGACGGTAAATATACCCGAACAATATCGGGTATGTTTACAGCCTTTTTTATTTTTTAGTAACTTACAGTAGAGGAGAAATGAGTCGCATAAGTGATTCAAGCATGCGCTTTTGAATACTTCGCTTTTGAAATGACGCCCATGTAATTTCTATGGATTCTTTAAAATCTTGTTCAAAATCATCTTTTATATCCAGAACTGTTTTAGATTCATAAAGGACCGCAATGATTTCATAATTAAGCTCAAAACTACGAATATCCATATTTGCTGTACCAATTGATGCAATTTCATCATCGACAAGTATAATCTTAGCATGCATAAAAGCATCTTTCACGCGGTAAATGGAGACACCCGCTTTTAGAAGCGGTGTAAAGTATGATTGGGATGCTTGATCACTAATGATGCTATCGCCTTTTCCTGGATATAAAATGCGGACATCTACTCCAGAAAGTGCACTCAAACGTAATAATGTTAATGTTTCCTGATCAGGAATGAAGTATGGAGTGGCAATCCAAATTGACTTTTTTGCAGAACTCATAATTTTCAATAAAGCATTTCGAATACTTGTATCATCTGAGCTAGGTCCACTTGCAACGATTTGTACGGCACCTTCTGCCTGATGAATCCCTTGACTTGGAAAGTATGTGCTATCCATAAATTGATTCCAAGACTCAGTATTTAAACTACTAGTGGCATAGAGAAAATCTTCTAGGAAAATGGCTTGCAGTTTATATAATGCTTTTCCTTCTATTTTTAAATGACTATCACGCCAAATAGGAAACTTCTTCGAACGACCAAGATATTCATCTCCGACATTAAGCCCACCTGTAAAACCAATCGTCCCATCTACAATTACAATTTTCCGATGGTTACGATAATTTACGGTTTCTAATAGCCAAGGTGAAAGAATAGAATCAAATTCAACTACTTCAATTCCTGCTTCTTTCATTGGTTGTAAGAAACGTCTACGTAATTTACTACTGCCGAGTCCATCGAAAAGAAAGCGTACGATCACGCCAGATTTTGCTTTTTTTATTAAGGCGTCTCGAATCGTTGTACCGATTTCGTCTGATCGATAAATATAGTATTGAATATGAATATGATGTGTAGCATTTTCAATTGCTTGTAGGATTTCAGTAAACGTTTCATCACCATTTGTTAAGAGTTTTGTTGCTGTTTCATTTGCAACAGGACCACCGCCAAATTTTTGGATAACTTGTGTCAAGTAGGTGGATCGTTCATTTAAAGGGGAAGAGAGTTCTAAATTAAAACTTCTTCCTTCTAAAATTCCACGGAATAACTTCCTTTTTTCTTCTGAACGATGTAAATGTTTCTTTCTTCTCCAGCGACTTCTTCCGAATAGTAAGTACAGAAGTAAACCGATAACAGGGAGAATGGCTAATACTAAAAACCAAGCCAATGTACTTTGTGGGGAACGGTTTTCAATAAAAATAACGAAGGAAATTCCTATAATTGTGATAGGCAATAGTATGCCTATTAAGGTATATAAGGAAATAAAGGACTTATTTAAGACTCCGAGCATAATTGCCGCAATTGTAAATACAAATAGTAATTGGACTACGCGATTTTTCATATGTATACATTTTCACCTATTCTTTTTTATTTTTTTATAAGACGAAGTAGTACTTTAATAGTTTTATGATAAATTGTTTTCTTTTTATTTACAATATAGACACTTCCACGCTAACGGATATTGTTAGTAATGAGCAAATCTATATAGCTAATCGCAAATGCTTCCTCTACTGTAAATCAAAAATCTTTAATATTGATCATTTTAAAACATTTAGAGCAATATTTTCTCAATTATACTTCTCGAAAATGATAAACCAACTTAACCGAAAATAATAATTTACAGTTTATTAAGCGTAATATTTTCCATTCAAAGGTATGGAATATTTGAAATATTCATAAGATTAAAATAATTTAAGTTAGAAACTTAAATAAAAAAATTTACAATTAAATATTAAGAGGTATGTATATCTTTGTTGAAGAAAAAAAGAGGGATAATATTATTTCAATAAAATGAAATACTTGTATTTTATGATATGAATTATTTTTAATAAGTAATAAATATTTATTATTAATGTTATTATGTTGTTTTTTTAGGGAATAAAAATAGTTTTTTGTGAATAATTAACTAATATCTGACATTAATTGTTTTATTAAAATAATAGAGTGTTGAGAAATGAAATAATAAATAATGAATAATTATGGACTCGATTTCTAATGATTTTGATTATGATGTAAAGTCTAAATTATATTTATTTTTACAATAATTTAAAAATGTACTTGATTTAATATATTAATTCTAGATAAAATGATGGTACAATTAATTGTCAGATAATTCTTTTGTTGGAATAATATTTTGAGAATGAGAGTGATTATTAATGACAACAATTTATATGAAATTAAGATGCTTATTATATTCAAGGATAAAACTGTTTTAATTTTTCTGAAAATTGAAATGCACAGTGGTGATAACATTAAGTAAATAAAAGCAAATTCATTTAAATTGAATGTGGTTCTTTAAAAGTTGGTTTTTTCTTTTGATTTGATAGGGAGGTAATCGTGTGACTAATAATCATGAAATGATTATTGAGATTAATAATTTACGTACAAGCTTTCGGCGAGCAGATGAATATTTCGCTGCAGTAGATGGTGTTGATTTGCGCATTCGAAAAAATGAGGTGCTTGCAATTGTAGGTGAGTCAGGTTGTGGTAAAAGTACTTTAGCTACATCAATTGTTGGGTTACATAATCCTATCAACACAAAAATTGAAGGTGAAATATTATATAAAGGTAAAAATTTGGTAGATATAACGGAGCAGCAATATACCGAGTTACGCGGGAGTGATTTCGGTTTTATTTTCCAAGATCCACTGGCAGCACTGAATCCGTTAAAGCGAATCGGTTCCCAAATTGAAGAACCGCTTATATACCATACGAATTTAAATGAAGCACAACGCCGTGAGCGTGCAATGGAGTTATTACAGCAAGTAGGTATACATAACCCGGAACGTATTTATAAGCAATATCCGCATGAATTATCAGGTGGTATGCGACAACGCGTAATGATTGCGACAGCGATTGCATGTAAGCCACCTCTTATTATTGCAGATGAACCAACAACGGCATTAGATGTAACGATTCAAGCGCAAATACTAGATTTATTAAAAGAATTACAAATAGAGACAGAGTCAGGCATTTTGTTAATTACCCATGACTTAGGTGTAGTAGCTGAAGTAGCAGATCGTGTTGCAGTAATGTATGCTGGACAAATTGTCGAAGAAGCACCGGTTATTGAATTATTTAGAAATCCTAAACATCCATATACACGTTCGTTACTTAACTCTATTCCTCAATCCCATAAGGTAAATGAAAAGTTAGAGGTTATTCATGGGATGGTTCCTTCATTATTTAATTTGCCACGTGGAGGTTGTCGATTTGCACCGCGTGTTCCGTGGATTGACGAAAGCGCCCATGAGGAAAATCCAATATTACATGAGGTTGGACCAGAACATTTTGTTCGTTGTACGTGTTGGAAAGACTTTCACTTTAAGAAGGATGAGGGAAAATAATATGAGCTTTATGCAAATTAAAGATTTATGCGTGCATTATCCTATCCGTGGTGGTTTCTTCAATACCATTGTAGATCATGTTTATGCGGTAGATGGCATTAGTATGGAGTTTGAAAGAGGAAAAACATATGGTCTTGTTGGAGAATCAGGATGTGGTAAATCGACAACTGGTAAGGCAATTATTGGTTTGGAGAAAGTAACATCAGGTCAAATAATCTATGAAGGACAAGATGTAACGACAATGCGTCGTAGCGGTAATTCAGGATTTAATCGAGATGTACAAATGATTTTCCAAGATTCTCATTCAAGTATGAATCCAAGAAAACGTATACGTGATGTTATTGCAGAGCCTATTCGAAATTTCCTGCGTTTAAGTGAAGAGGAAGAACGGAAACGAGTTAACGAACTTTTGGCGATTGTTGGAATGCAAGAGGATGCCCAATATAAATATCCTCATGAATTTTCTGGTGGTCAAAAGCAACGATTGGGTATTGCACGTGCTTTGGCATGTCGCCCCAAATTAATAATTGCAGATGAACCTGTTTCTGCTCTTGATTTATCTGTACAAGCGCAGGTTTTAAACTTTATGCAAGATATACAAGAGGAATTTGGCGTAACGTACTTATTCATTTCACATGACTTAGGTGTTGTAAAGCATATGTGTGATGAAATCAATATTATGTACCGAGGACGCTTCGTAGAAAAAGGACAAAGAGAAGATATATATAATGATCCACGTCATATTTATACACATCGTTTATTATCTGCAATTCCAGATATTGAGCCTGAAACTCGTGTAGAACGTAAGCAAGAGCGTTTAAAAGTAAGTCAGTATTATAAAGAAAATCAACATAAATTTTTTGATAAAGACGGAAAAGTTTATCCTTTACAATCAATTTCAGATACACATGCCGTAGCATTGGCGTCGATTGAAGGAGGAATGTGATTATGTGGAAAACGGTTCTTCGAAGAGTCATCATCATGGTTCCACAAATTATTATTTTAAGTATGTTAGTGTTTATCATTGCTAAGCTAATGCCAGGCGATCCATTTACAGGTTTAATGGGACCAGAGACAGATCCTAACCGTATTGAAGAATTACGCGAAGCAGCAGGCTTAAACGACCCATGGTATCAACAATATGCTAGATGGGTGTCAAATGCAGTACATGGCGACTTAGGTAAAAGCTACACATATCAACGTAGTGTAACATCACTTATTGGTGAACGTGCACTCAATACTTTCTACTTATCATTAGTTGCAATGATACTAACGTATTTAATTGCAATTCCATTAGGGCTTCTAGCAGGTCGTTATCAAGATTCTCGATTAGACCGAGGAATTGTGTTTTATAACTTTTTAAGTATGGCAATACCTCCGTTCGTCTTTGGTTTAATTTTAATTTATGTATTCGGCTATATATTAGGCTGGGTTCCAACATCAGGTTCAGTAAATGTATTAACTGAAAAAGGTACTTTATCTTACTATTGGGATAAATTGTATCATATTATTACACCTGCTATTACGATGGCGGTTTTGGGTACGTATACAATCATTCAATATTTACGTTCAGAAATTATTGATTCTAAAAACCAAGACTATGTTAAAACAGCACGCAGTAAAGGTTTACCAATGAATAAAGTATATACACGACACATTTTCCGTAATTCATTAATTCCGATTGCGGCGGGTCTTGGGTTCACTATTACAGGTTTACTAGGCGGAACAATCTTTATTGAAACAATCTTTAGTTATCCAGGTATGGGAGAACTATTCATGTCTTCAATTGCGAGTCGTGACTATAGTGTAATTACAGCACTTATCGTGTTGTATGGTTTCTTGGGGTTACTTGGAAGTATGTTATCAGATATTATTTTAAGCATCGTAGACCCACGAATACGTATCGACTAACTTGCAAAGAATAGAGGTGACTTTACATGGATAAAACAGAAGAGAAAAAATTAGAAGAACAACATCGCCCAGCAGTAGGTTTCCAAGTCGTTTGGCGTGAGTTTAAAAAAGATAAATTAGCGATGTTTTCATTAATATTTTTAATATTATTAATAGCGGCAGTGTTTATTGCTAGTTTTATTATTGATGTAGACGAAATAATGAAAGTTAAATTACTAGGTCGCTTTGCGGAGCCAGGTGTTGATGGATATATTTTAGGTGCAGATGACGCCGGGCGCGATATTTTTGGACAATTAATTATCGGAGCTAAAAACTCTTTAATTATTGCTATATGTATTACGATTATTGCAGCAGTTATCGGTATTGTTATCGGTTTAATCACTGGCTATTACGCAGGTAAAGTTGATCTTGTTATTATGCGAATTATGGATTTCATTATGATTTTACCTAGTTTTATGATTACGATTGCTATCGTTTCAACGCTAGAGAAATATTCACCAATCCACATCGTCATATTATTAAGTATGTTTGCTTGGATTGGGAAGGCAAGGTTAATACGTAGTAAAACATTAACTGAAGCTCGTCGAGATTATGTAAGTGCTTCAAAAACGATGGGTACAAGTGATTTTAAAATTATGTTTAGAGAAGTTCTACCAAACTTAAGCTCCATTATTATTGTTAACTTAACATTAAGTTTAGCTGGTAATATGGGTGCTGAAACAGGGCTTTCATTTTTAGGGTATGGCTTACCACCTTCAACACCAAGTTTAGGTACCCTAGTAAGCTATGCAAGAGATCCTGAGATTTTAGTAGATAAATGGTGGATTTGGTTACCCGCAGCATTATTTATTTTAGTAATGATGCTTGGTATAAATTATGTTGGTCAAGCGTTACGACGTGCGGCTGACTCAAGACAACGATTAGGCTAAGGAGGAAGGGTAAATGAAGAAAAAAAGTTATTTTCTTTTAACTTTACTATTGACACTAGTTTTAGCACTAGCGGCATGTAGTGGAGGAGGCAAAGAATCTTCAAAGGATTCTGATTCAAAAGGTGGTAATGATTCTGGAAAGAAAACTGAATCATCTCGTAGTTTTCCAATGGAAGTAGAGAATGAAGGAGAACCAATTAAAGGTGGCGTTTTACAAGTAGCTTTACCAAGTACATCACCGTTCAAAGGTATTTTTATACAAGAATTCTCCTCAGATACCAATGATTCAGCGATTATGAAATTTGCAAGTAACATTCTTTTTGATAATGACGGTGACTTTTTACTAACAGATACAGGTCTTGCAAGTCTAAAGGTTGACGCAGATGCAAATAAAGCAACTGTAAAAATACGTGAAAATGTAAAATGGTCTGACGGAGAGCCATTTACAATCGACGATGTTATTTTCCCTTATGAAATTATCGGTAGCCCTGATTATGAAGGTGTGCGTTACGATGATGATTTCCAAAATATTATTGGTGCTAAAGAGTATCATGATGGGAAAGCTGATACAATTTCAGGTTTAAAACGAGTAGATGATTATACATTAGAAATTTCGTTTAAATCAATTTCACCAGCAATTTACAGCGGTGGTGATGGATTATGGAGTTCAGCTGCACCAAAACATCAATTAAAAGATATTCCAGTGAAAGAAATGATAAGCTCTGATGCAGTGCGTGTAAATCCAGTAACTTTAGGGCCTTTCAAGTTCGATAAAATTGTTAATGGTGAGTCTGTGAAATTCGTTAAAAATGAAAATTATTGGAAGGGCGAACCTAAACTTGATGGGGTTGTAATAAAAGTAGTTTCCCCAGAGACATTACCGAAGGCATTAAATTCAGGAACCTATGACCTAGCAGTTGATGGTTTCCCAGGTTCAAAGATTACACAAATTGAAAATTCTAAGAACTTATCAATTCTATCGCGTCCTCGATTAGCTTATAACTATTTAAGCTTTAAGCTAGGTAAATTTGATAAAGCAAAAGGAATTAATATAACAGATAAAAATGCAAAATTAAATGATCCAAAATTACGTCAAGCATTAGCCTATGCAATCGATGTAGAAGGCGTTAACGAAAAATTAAGTAATGGTATTCATACACGTTCGACAACGTTAATTCCTCCGGCATTCGCATCATTCCATACAAAAGATATGCCAGGCTTCACATATGATGCTAAAAAGGCAAAACAATTATTAGATGAAGCAGGCTATAAAGATGTTGATGGCGATGGTATTCGTGAAGACAAAGATGGTAAACCATTTACAATCAAATTAGGTGCACAAGGTGGTACTGAGGTACTAGAATCTACGATTGAATACTACCGTCAAAACTGGAAAGAGGTAGGCATCAATGTTGAATTGGCTACTGGACGTCTAATGGAGTTTAACTCATTTAGTGATAAACTTAAAAAAGATGATCCAGAGATTGAAATGTTCTTTGGTGCTTGGAGTACAGGAACAAATCCATCTCCAAAAGGATTATATGGTGAGGGCGCATTATTCAACTACTCACGTTTTGTATCACCTGAATTAACTGCAATTTTAGATGATATTGATTCTAAAGAATCTTTAGATATAAATCATCGAAAAGAAGCATTCCGAAAGTTCGAAGAGTATATGTTTGAACAAGCTACAACAATTCCAACTGTAGCAATTACTGAGATTATTCCAGTTAATAAACGTGTTAAAAACTATAATGTTGACTATGCAAATGAAACTCAATATCAAGATATCGAGTTAACTGCTGATGCTCCATTAAAAAACTAAATAGCACATAGTTAAGTGTGAGAGTGTGTAAAGCTGTAGGCAAATTCCTTAAAAGGAATTTCCTACGGCTTTTTTACGTTTGTGTAACTTCAAATGTCCGTCGAGAAATTAATTTATTTTTTACAAAAAAATAAGGAGAAGTCCGTAACAAATAGTTGAATTAAATTATTTGTCTTCTGTAATAATTCTAGCTTTAAGGCGTTGATGTGTTAATAGAAAAAATTATTTATTAATAGTTATTAGGGAAAAGATGTGAAAGTGGTGAAATGTAAAAAATGGGATCAGCGTTATAGGTGAGACCCTGTAGCGCAATCGGACATCCTCAGCAAAGCACCCGGTCGGAATGGAAATCAATCACACGTTACGGTTACAGCTAAAATTCATCTAAAAACCTAATCCGAATAAATGTAGAATTTATGAGGAAAAGTATAAGGAATAAATGAATATTTGCTATATTGTCATAATAAAAAAGTAATACTTTAAACCGATAAAGTGGGAAGTCAACAAAATACTCATTGAAGAAAAAAACAAATTTATTGAGTGAAATTGGAATAGTTGTATGGATTAATTTGTATATAAGAATATAAGAAATGTAAAAATTCACTTGATTAAATGTATTATTTCTAGCTAAAATGATAATACACTTAATTATCAGAATATTATTTCATTTGGGATTTGCGCGAAAATTATTTGTGGAGTTGAGATTGATATTCTTTTAAATTGATGATTTTATACTTTGAAATGATTTTGAAATAAATTATTTTTGATGAACTTAATATCTAAATGTAATTTTTATGTAAAAAAGATAGTGCTTAACATGCAGCATCTAACTCAATACATTGGCAACAGTAGTTAAGTAAAAACTCTTAAAAGGTGTGATATAAAATGAGCTTAATGTTAGAAGTGAAAAACCTTAAAGCTGGTTTTGATATAGACGGGGAGCTATATCATGCAGTGGATGATGTTTCATTTTCAGTTAAATCTGGTCAGATCATTGGAGTGGTTGGTGAATCAGGTTGTGGAAAAAGTGTAATGTCTCTTTCTATTATGCAATTACTTCCCAAAGGAGTTGGTAAAATCACTGGAGGTGAAATAAGATTCCATGGGAAAAACATAGAGAACTATTCGAACGACGAGATGAATAAAATTAGAGGAAATGATATTAGTATGATTTTCCAGGAACCTATGACATCCTTAAATCCTGTTTTTACTATAGGCTCACAAATTGAAGAGATTATGCTTAATCATAGTAAAATGTCTAAAGCTGAGGCTAGAAGTAAGGCGATTGATTTGTTAAAACAGGTTGGCATTCCAAGAGCTGAAAAAATTGTGAATGAATACCCTCATCAATTGTCAGGTGGTATGAGGCAAAGAGTAATGATTGCTATCGCTATTGCTTGTCAGCCTAGACTTTTAATAGCGGATGAACCAACTACTGCACTTGATGTAACAGTTCAAGCCCAAATACTAGATTTATTGAAAAGTATTCAGGGGAAAAATAACATGTCTATTGTACTGATCACTCACGATTTAGGTGTAGTCGCGGAAATATGTGATGAAGTAATTATTATGTATGCTGGAAAGATCGTAGAACGAACAACTGTTGATAACTTGTTTTACAATCCCAAACACCCATATACGAAACTCTTAATGGAATCTATTCCGAGAATAGATACAGAAGTAAATGAGTTAGCTACTATTAAAGGCATTGTACCTTCTTTAAAAAATATGCCTCAAGTAGGCTGTCGTTTTGTTGATAGATGTCCATCGGCGATGCCTGAATGTAGCAGTGTTATGCCGCAGCTTACCTTCGTAGATGACAATCATGAAGTCTCTTGTTTACTTTATGAAGGCTGTAATTCTAGAAAGGGTGTGAGCAAACAATATGAATCAAACTTTAAATAATAAAGAAAATTTATTGGAGCTAATTAATTTAAAAACCTATTACCCGATTAAAGGTGGATTATTCAAACATACGATTGGACATGTTAAAGCAGTTGATAATATTTCTTTTGCCATAAAAAATGGTGAAACATTAGGGTTAGTAGGCGAATCTGGCTGTGGAAAGTCAACAACAGGTCGTACGATTTTAAGATTGTTAGACGCAACGGAAGGAAAAGTTATTTTTAATGGTCATGATATTACAAAATTGCAAGGAAAATCATTAAGAGAAATAAGGAAAGATATCCAAATGGTGTTTCAAGATCCTTATGCATCATTAAATCCTATGCAAATGGTAGGTAGTATCATAGCTGAACCAATCATGAATTACTATAAAAAATCACTTAAATCCTTAAAAAATGAAGTTTTAGAGCTTTTACAAAAAGTTGGCTTACCCGAAGATGCATATTACAAATATGCGCATGAATTTTCAGGTGGACAGCGTCAGCGGATTGGTATTGCTAGAGCACTTGCACTTAAACCAAAACTAATTATAGCGGATGAACCAGTTTCAGCATTAGATGTCTCTGTGCAATCTCAGGTTCTTAATCTGCTAAAAGAGTTACAGGATGAGTTTGACTTAACATTTTTATTTATTGCTCATGATTTAAGTGTTGTAAAACATATGAGTGATCGAATCGGTGTTATGTATTTAGGCAACATTGTGGAAATTGCAGATAAAGAACATATTTATGATGAACCACTTCATCCTTATACACAAGCGTTAATTTCTGCAATCCCGGTACCTGATCCAAGGAAAAAGAGTAGCCGTATCGTATTAGAGGGGGATATCCCTAGTCCGGCTAATCCTCCTAAGGGGTGCCCTTTCCATCCACGTTGTCCAAAGGCGATGGCAGAGTGTTCATTATCTAAACCAACCTTAAAGGAGGTGAAGCGGGGGCATAGAGTTGCATGCCATTTATATTAAAAAATAATAAGAAAATAGTGTGTTAATTATTTTCAAAATAAAATTCACGGGGGGATAAACAATGAAAAAATCAGCATTATGGGCTTTCATGCTAATGCTAGTAACAGCTTTGTTTTTAGCAGCGTGTAATAGCGACAACTCGACAACTGACAAAGATAAGGAAAAAGATAAAGGTGATTCCACAAAGACTAGTGAAACAGCAAAAAATAAGGTTGTAACTTTCGGTACCGACCAAGCGCCTGAAGGTGTATTTGATCCAGCCTTTAATGGAAGTATTGTAGATAGCTATATCCAAGGTTTTACAACGGAAGCTATCTACACTGTAAATGATGACTTAGAGTATGTTCCAAATTTAGCAACTTGGGAAATTAGTGAGGATAAATTAACTTATACGTTTACATTTAAGAAAGGTGTAAAATGGCACAATGGTGAGGAGTTAACAGTTGATGACTGGGTATTTGCATTAGAGACACTAGCTGATAAGGATTACGATGGTCCACGATTCAATTATGTAGAAAATATTAAAGGCGCAAAAGCAAAAAAAGAAGGGAAAGCTGACAAAATCGCAGGGATCGAAGTTGTTGATCCATATACTGTGAAAATTACTTTTGAAAAAGTGAAAATTAATAATTTAGAAAATCTTTGGTCTAATCCAATGCCAAAGAAACATTATGAAGGTATTGCTGTTAAAGATTTAAGCGATTCGAAACAAGTTCGTGCAAATCCTGTTGGCTTAGGGCCGTTTAAAGTGAAAAAGGTTGTAGACGGTGAATATTCTGAATTAGAGCGTTTTGATGATTACTGGAAGGGCAAGCCGCAGCTTGATGGGGTGATTGTAAAAGTAATTGACCCATCATTGGCAGCTGGTGCGTTCCAAAACGGAGAAATTGACATCATGGATATTAGACCACAAGCTGTGAAAGAATTGTCAGCATTGAAAAATGTACGTATTGAAGAAACGAATGGTGTAGCTTACTCGTATATCGGTCTTCGTTTTGGTCATCGTGATAAGGCTACTCTTAAAAATGTAGCAGATTTTGATAAGTTTAAATCAAAAGAATTGCGCCAAGCACTATTATACGCAATTAACCGTCCAGCAATGATCGATGCTTTCTTAGAAGGAAAAGCTAATGTTGCAAATACTGTGATTCCACGCTCCTTCTGGACTGCTGCAGAGGAATCTGACTTAAATCAATATGCATACAATCCAGAAAAGGCTAAAGAGCTTCTTAAGTCTGCAGGTTATGTAGATATTGATGGTGATGGCTTTGTAGAAGATCCTAAAGGTAAGCCATTTAAAATTTCATTTGGTCACTATGCCGGTCCTGCTGCCTTTGAGGGTCGTTCACAAGCGATTATTCAAGCTTGGAATGATATTGGAGTGAAAACAGAACAAGCAACTGGTACTTTAATCGAGTTTAACTTATATAATGATATGAAAGATAATGATGATGCTGCATTAGAAGCATTCTTCGGTTCTTGGAGTACAGGTGCAGATCCTGACCCATCTGGATTATGGGGGAACGATGCAGAATGGAACTACGGTCGCTATGTTGATGCTAAGAACCAAAAATTATTAGATAAAGGCTTAAGTGAAGAAGCATTTGACAAAGATAAGCGTAAGCAAACTTATGTGGAATGGCAAAAATACTTCAATGAAGAATTACCAGCTCTACCATTATGGGAAAACATGGATTTATATGGCATTAATAATCGACTACAAGGTGTTCATATTAACGCTGTTGGTTTCCAAACAGATGTTTATAAATGGTATATCGAGGAATAAATTGTAAACTTACAAAGAATTATTAAGCCTACTAACTAGGTCCACTTCATGAATTGGACCTAGTTAGTAAATTTCTAGATAAGGAGACGTCACATGCTTCAATACACACTTCGAAGATTTCTTGGCATGATTCCATTGTTACTCCTTATTTCTGTGGTGGTGTTCTTTTTAGCGAAAATGATGCCAGGGGATCCATTTGCTGGTGAAATCAATCCTTCTAATACGAATCCACAATACATCGAAGAAATGAGAGAAAAATTAGGCTATAATGACCCGATTATCGTGCAATATGGTAGATGGGTAGGTAAATTTATACAAGGGGATTTCGGGAAATCTACTGTTTATAAAAAACCGGCTGCAGAGATTATTGCTCAGCGAATACCAAATACAATATTTTTAGCGTTAACATCATTAGTTTTTACGTACATTTTTGCATTTTTTATGGGAATGTATGCTGGAAGAAAGCCTTATACACTCGGAGATAATTTAATTGCAACTTATAATTATTTAGCTTTAGCCATTCCATCGTTTGTTGCAGGGATTGTTGCTATTTATTTCTTTTCCTTTAAGCTAGGATGGTTTCCATTTAGTGGTTCCGTTGGTGTAGGCATAGGGGAGGGAACTTGGGGTTACTACATGAGTAGGATGCACCATGTTTTATTACCGGCACTTATTTTAGGATTAATGGGAACAGCGTCCTATACACAATTTTTACGAAATGACATTATTGAAAATAGTAGGAAAGATTTTGTAAGAACTGCGAGAGCAAAGGGAACAAAAGAGTCGAAAATATATAACAAACATATTTTACGAAATTCTATTATTCCAATAATAACGTTTCTTGGCTTTGATGTTGCAACATTAATTAGTGGTGCGGTAATAACAGAAACCATCTTTACTTATCCAGGAATAGGCGCACTCTTCTTAGAGTCCGTTGGAAGAAGAGATTATGCAGTCATGATGTCGATAACTATGCTACTTTCGTTTTTAACACTTTTTGGGAATTTGATAGCGGATATACTATATGGTGTAGTAGATCCACGTATTAGACTAGATTAAGGAGGGGAAATTATGACATTGGTAACTGATCAAGAAGTTTTATCTCCAAAAACACCGAAAAAAAGCCCCTCTCCATGGATGATAGCTAGACGAAAGTTTGTTAAAAATAAATTAGCTATGATTAGTCTAATTTTTTTATTAGTAGTTATCGTTTTATCTTTTTTAGCTCCTTATATTACAACAAAAGACATTGTACGTGTCGACTTTATGAAAATTAGTCTTCCTCCATCAAGTGAGCATTGGTTAGGAACAGATACGAATGGACGAGATGTTTTTACTAGAATGCTCTACGCTGGTAGATCATCTTTAACAGTTGGGTTAGGCTGTATGATTTTTATTGTAATAATCGGAACAGCTGTTGGCGCTATTTCAGGGTATTTTGGAGGGAAAATAGATCAAATGTTAATGCGATTTACTGACTTCGTGTTAATGTTTCCATTTTTAGTTTTCGTTATTGTTTTAAATACTATCCTTACTGGAAAAATATCTGGTTTATGGACATTAATAATTGTTATTTCACTTTTAGGCTGGGGAAGTGTTGCAAGGATTGTGCGTAGTAGGGTGCTAGCTGAAAAAGAAAATGAGTATATATTAGCAGCTCAATCAATCGGCTGTAAACCTTCAAAAATAATTATCAAGCACTTATTGCCAAACGTTGCTTCGACGATTATTGTACAAGCAACATTATTAATGGCTGTAACAATCGTTGCTGAGTCTAGTTTAAGCTTTTTAGGATTTGGTGTACCAGCTGATACTCCGAGCTGGGGCAATATGCTATTTGAGGCTAGAAACTCAGAGGTACTGAAAAATATGCTTTGGATGTGGGTACCACCTGCAACGGCTATTACTCTAGTTATTTTGTCGATCAACTTTATTGGAGAAGGATTAAAAGATGCTTTAAATCCAAAATCAAGAAGGTAATTGGCGCATATTGTTGCCACCTAGCTCAAGGAAATAGGACACCATAAAAAGTAATATTAGTTACTAAACTTTCATAGCAAGAAAATCCTTATAAACCTGTTGTGTTATCAGCTATTCAGCTTTTTAAAACTCGGCCAAGGACGTTCTTATGACTTGCTCATCAGTTATACGATAATTGTTTTTACGCGCTATATTTTCACCGCATGGCAAATGTGAAAAGAAGCGGGTCCCAAAACATTTGGCAATCTGTTTTATGAACGTGAAGACATAAGAGACATCGATTCCTGACAGCCAAATGAAAAAATGACTGGCGTCTCTACCTAGTTGTTTCAAGTAATGTCTAGGCATTTCAGGATGCTAGAGTTGAGTATTAATTAAAGATATTTTTCATAAGAATCAATTTTCTGTATATTCTAAAAAATAACTTGATAAATCTATTACTTTTTATTACAATTAAGTTATAGTTTTGTAATATTGTGTTTTCGAAGGAGGTGAATTGGTAAATGAAAAGAGATATTTTTGATTTAGATTTAAAAGTATCAGAAGTAAGCCCACAGATATCGCATCCAGAACAAGAACTACCAAGTTCTAAAGATGCTAACGCTAACCTTTCTTTTAAGCCACCTTGTCCAATAAGACCATAATTATAAATGCGGTGAAAAGTTATTTCTTTTCGCCGCTTTATATTTTTGCTAAATCCGAGATTTTAATAGAATAGGGAGGTTAAATTATGAAAAAAGACTGGAGTATATTGGATTTAAGTGTTGTGAGAACCCCATTATTCCCACTTTCATTTTATATGAGTAAATTATCCTTAGAAACAAATCCAGAAAATATTATAAATTTAGTTCTGAATAATCAAGTTATTAAAGAAGCAATATATTTTGCTAATCCAAATCTCTTAAATGAATTAAAAAAATATAACAATAAAAGTGATAAGAAAAAAAGAAATATTATAACCTCTTTATATAAATACCTTGCAAGAATTTCTACAAAATCAACTCCTTTTGGCCTTTTTTCAGGAGTTCAAGAAGTTTCGCAAAAAAATACTTCATATACCTCTTTAAATAATCAAACAGAAAAAAAAAATAATAAATATATAAGAGTAGATTCGATGTGGTTACTAGGTGTAATAGAAAAAATTGAAGTTCAGGAACAATTGTGGGATTTTATAAATGTTAAATTTGTGGATATGTATTTATTTGAGGGAGATAGGATATTTTTCCCGTACAAAACGATGTACGGACAATTTGATAGATATAAAGAACAAGGTGAAAAAAATGGTTTTTCCATTCGGAATAGCGAGCTAATTAATAAAATAAGGTTAATTGCAACTGACTTTATCCCACTTTCTGTTTTGTTATTTGAGCTGAAAAATATTTATACGGATTTTAATGTGACTGAAATTAAATCTTATTTGAAACAATTAATATCCCTTGAAATATTACATACAAATTTGCGTCCAAATTTAACAAATGCAAATAGTCTAGATGATTTACTATTATTTTTTAAAAGAAATAATTTAGCAGATCAGCCAATGTGTCAATTGCTTTATAAAATACAAGAATGTATTTCAGAATATTCCGATTTGGAATTAGGTAAGTTTGAAAGTATTGAGTTATTGAATGAAATAAAAGTGAAAATGGAGGATTTATATAAATGTAAAGATTATTTACATATAGATTTAAAATTTGAAAGTGATTATGAGCTTCCAAGAAACTGTAATGAGGATATAAAGAAAGCAATTGATATACTAAGTCTTTTTTTAATTCATCACAATCATAATCACAATCAAAGTTTAGAAACCTTTAAAAAAGTATTTATAGAAAAGTATGGCTACAATACAGAAATAAAATTAGTTGAATTACTATATTCTCTTGAAATTACTGATTATACGACAAAGAATATAACGACAAGAACTTTAGATGAGGTAGAGGATCATACAATTTATAATTATATGGAAAGCTTAATCACTAATGCTTTATTTCAAGGGTTTGAAGAATTGGAGATAACTGATAACGAAATAATAAAGTTTAAACAGTATCAAAAAATAGACTTCTCCTATGTATATGAGTCATTTGATATGCTATTCTCAATAGTCAAAAATAATGATCTTGTTTATTTGACAGTTAATAATGATAATTTTTCTGACAATGCTGGACAATTAATAGGAAGATTTTTTCCTTTGTTAAGTGATAAATATATAAAGGAAATTGAAATATTAAATGATTTTGAAAAGAATATTTATGGAGATAATTATGAGATAGCTGAAGTTGGTTGTCAAAGTGTTTACGGAAGAGCTTCTAATATAAGTTCAACTATAAATCCTAGGGATCATGAATTACCTATTCTTTCAGGTTTTTCTAAATTAAAAAATAATATAAAAATTGGTTCGATTCTTTCTGGAATTAATGATTATGGAGAATTATATTTGAAAAATTCTGACACAAACAACTTAATTGTTCCTAAAACAACAAATATGTTAAATGGTGTAAATTATTTTCCTGAGGTATATAAATTTTTATTAGACGTAGGAAAAGAGGGGGAGATTCCTTTTCAAACTTTCTTTCCGATTTTTTATAATAAATTTGTATTTACTCCTAGAATCAGATATAAAAATATTGTTTTGTCTAAAAAACAATGGAGAATTGACATGTATATTCTGCAGTTAGAGAAGCAGTTCAAATATGAGGATTGGGAATATGCAATTTCCAAATGGAGAGAAACGTACAAAGTTCCAAGAATAGTTGAAATGAAAAATTTAGATTCGACAATTTATTTTAATTTAGATAATTCATTGCATTTAAAAATTTTAAGAAAAGAATTTTCTAAATTAAATAAGCTTATTTTTACTGAAGTAGACTATGGAATTGATATTAATTCTATTAAAGAAAATCAATTTAAAGAAGAATTAACAGTATCTATATTGAATAAAAGGAGTATTAAAAAGAAATTTAATACAATGCATAATAATCCAGAAATCAAAAGGAAAATTATTCCTGGCGATGATTGGATTTATTATAAACTTTATATTAAAGAAGATTATCAAGATGAGCTATTAATAAAGTCTGTATTACCATCTATGAATAAATTATTGAAAGAAAATAAGATATATTCTTATTTCTATGTAAGATATATTGATTCTCGTCCTCATATTAGGCTGAGGATAAAAGTAGACTCAACAAATTTTAATTTTGTATTTTCATTTATGTATGATTGGATAAAAAAATATATTGAAGAGAATTTTATAGATAGTTTAAGTATTGATACGTATTATCCAGAATATATGAGATATGGTGGGCAACGATTAGAAGAACGATTTCATGAAGTATTTTTTGCAGACAGCCAATATTGTTTAGAGTTATTAAATCTAAACAATAAAATTGGGGAACCTATTGAGAAAATAATTATTTTTTCGGTAAAGTGTTTATTACAGGATATTGGTTTCGAAAAAGATAAGCAGATTAAACTTATAAATCAATATTTAGACCTACATAGGTTAAATAAAAAAATATTGAAATTAAGTTTCAAAGATTATATTTTAGAAAATTCAGGGATAGATGATTCTAATTTCGAATCTGAAGAAGTTTCAAAATTTAGAGCATGTGTGCTTAAACAATTCTCTAAAGAGTTAGAAATTGCTCAATTAGAAGGATTTGATATGAATGATATTGTCCTATCAGTAATTCATATGAATGTAAATAGATTAATGATTATATATAGAGAAAAAGAAAATCAACTAATGTATAGTTTATTAAAATTTCTTGAGAAAAATTAAATAAACTTCAAGTTCTTCTTACATCATATTACATTTTTTGTGATTTTTATAAATTGTATATGGGGGTAAAACCAATGCATACTTCTTCTTTAGAACTTCAAAAACAATGTTCAATACTTTTTGAAGAACATCTGAAAAACTTTGCTAACAATACTTTGAAAACAAATTTTGAAGATCAAAGTATTCATACTCTTAGTCATGGGATTCCGGGACTTTGTATTTTTTATGCAAGTTTAGATAAGTTGTATCCGAAAAATAATTGGGACTATTATGCACACAGGCATTTAGAAATATTAAATAAAAAGATAGATTTTAATATTATAGATGTATCACTTTACCGTGGAATAAGTGGAATTGGGGCATCAGTTTTATCTTTAGCAAAAGAGGGTAGATACCAACAATACTTAAAATCATTAAATGAAGTTTTAGAAAATCGAATTAGAAAATTACTAAATGAATTCCCTTCAGAATCTGACGTCTCAATATATGATGTTATTTCTGGAATATCAGGTGTAGTTAGATATATGCTATTTTTTAAAGAAAATAATAATATTAATCAGTTAATAAATGAACTAGTTAGTAAGATAATATTATTTGCAGAATCTGAAATGGATAAACTTTCTGGTGATTTTGCAAATAAAAATGATTCTGTTAACTTGGGAACCGCACATGGTTTATCAGGCATTTTATCAATTTTATCAATAGTCAAACTAGAAAAATTTGAAGTTGAAAAATTGAATCTAACTATAGTTAATCTAGTAGCGTTTTTTGAAAAAAATACATTCAAAACATTAGGTGTACTTACTTTCCCTGAACGCTTACCTTTTATAAATACACATAGACATAAAAAATATATTAATTCCTCTTGGTGTTACGGTCTAACGGGGATTACTAGATCAATGATTTTAGCATCTAAGGCAATAGATGATATGTTACTTAAAGAAAAATATATTAATAATTACAACATGTTCCTCAACTCTTTAAATTTAGAGAAAGGAAAGGTTTCTACCGTATTTTGCCACGGTGTTTCAGGGATAATTTATGAAACCTTCTTGATATATAAAGAATCTGGAAATATCAAATTTATTGAACACATTTTAAAGTTACTAACTATATTACATGACAATTCAGATTTTAATAATTTCAATTCATTTCCGGATCGCTCGTTAGAAGAAAACTATATTGAATACAAGGAGGGGATTTTAGACGGAACTATAAGTGTATACATAGTAATATTATCTATTTTGTTAAACGAAAGGGAAAATATGGATTGGATTTTTTTGAAAAGTTAATTTTAAAACGAAGGGGAATTGAAACTTAATTCATTTTCTTCTGAACAAATTAGTCTTTCTGATTGGCGTGATAAGTTTAGTTATATCACAAGATTTTCAAATATTTTCAGATACAATAATGAAAATACTAACTCCCATCACAGCGTTTATACTGTAGACGGGAGTTAGTGTTTTATCGATTAGCAACCCAAGTTTTCACAAGATCTGCAGTACCATAAACGTAATGCTGATTGCCAACTTCGTGGTATGCTGCGCTATCGTCAACCTCTGTATGCTTGTACGGAATACGTTGACGGCGTTTTTCTGACATAGGGTCAGGAAGTGGAATTGCTGATAATAATGATTTTGTATACGGATGAACAGGGTGATTATAAATATCATCTGCTTTACCGATTTCCAAGATTTTACCACGGTACATAACAGCGATACGGTCACTGATATATTTAACCATTGATAGGTCATGGGCAATGAAAAGATATGTTAAGCCACGTTCTTTTTGCAGTTCTTTTAATAAATTAACAACTTGCGCTTGAATTGAAACGTCAAGTGCAGAAATAGGTTCATCGGCGATAATAAATTTAGGATCTAAGCTTAGCGCACGAGCAATTCCAATACGTTGACGTTGACCGCCCGAGAATTCGTGTGCATAACGGTTTGCG
Organism: Lysinibacillus sp. NPDC056185; assembly: GCF_047737915.1. Classification (NCBI taxonomy): domain Bacteria; kingdom Bacillati; phylum Bacillota; class Bacilli; order Caryophanales; family Bacillaceae; genus Lysinibacillus; species Lysinibacillus sp. NPDC056185. The sequence goes on along the minus strand of NZ_JBLLLQ010000012.1, from coordinate 11,586 downwards.
TGCTCTTTATTTAAGCCAACAGCCTCTAACAGTTGATTAACTTTTTCACGACGCTCTTTTTTATCTTTGTAAAGACCGTGAATAGTAAAGCCTTCACTAATGATTTCTCCGGCTGTCATACGAGGATTTAATGAAGCGTATGGATCTTGGAAAATCATTTGCATTTGACGATTGAATTTCTTTAAGTCATTTTTTGATTTTTTCCCATGGACGTTTTCGCCTTCGAAAGTAATTTCCCCATCGGTAATGTCGTACAGGCGTATAATAGAACGACCCGTTGTTGATTTACCACAGCCGGATTCTCCTACAAGACCGAGTGTTTCACCTTCGTATACATCGAAGCTAATACCGTCAACAGCTTTAATAGGGTTATTTGCTGAACCGAAATGCTGCTTTAAATTTTTAATTTCTAAAATTTTCTTTGCGCCCGTTTTAGTCATTTGATTGTGCCTCCTTTGCTAAATATCCTTCAATACGTTTAGCAACCGCATCTGGAAGCGGAATTTTTGGTGCGTCAGGATGCATCAACCAAGTTTTTGCAAAGTGTGTTTCACTTACTTGGAACATCGGTGGTTCTTGCTCATAGTCAATAGCCATTGCAAATTCATTACGAGCGGCAAACGCATCGCCCTTCGGAGGGTTTGTAAGATCTGGTGGTGAACCAGGAATTGTACGTAATAGCTCATCAGTATCATTATCTAAGTCTGGCATTGAACCAAGCAAACCCCACGTATAAGGATGCTTAGGATTATAGAAAACATCATTAACAGTACCATATTCAACGATTTGACCTGCATACATAACTGCAACACGGTCGGCAACGTTTGCCACGACACCTAAATCGTGGGTAATGAAAATGATCGATGTTTTCGAAGTTTTTTGGATTTCTTTCATTAGCTCTAAAATTTGCGCTTGAATAGTAACGTCTAATGCTGTTGTTGGTTCATCAGCAATTAGAAGCTTAGGATCAGCTGCAAGTGCGATGGCAATAACAACACGTTGACGCATACCGCCTGAAAATTCATGCGGGTATTGGTTATAACGTTTTTCAGGGAAGGGGATACCTACCTGCGTTAAAAGTTCGATTGCACGTTTTTTAGCATCAGCTTTTGATACTTTTTTATGTTTCAAAATTACTTCAGTTATTTGACGTCCGACCTTCATAGTCGGATTTAAGCTTGTCATTGGATCTTGGAAAATCATTGCAATTTCATTTCCGCGTACTTTTGACATTTCTTTATCGCTTAAAGGCACTAAATCACGGCCATTAAATAATATTTGCCCTGACTCATAAATACCAGGTGGCTGTGGAATTAGTTTCATTAATGCGTTACTCGTAACACTTTTACCAGAACCGGATTCACCAACGATTGCTAGTGTTTCACCTTCTTTTAAGTCAAAGTTTACACCACGAACAGCATGAACAAGTCCTGCATACGTTTTAAAGTTTATTTTTAAATCTTTTACTTCTAAAATTGTTTTACTCATTTTCGGCCACCTCCTTATTTACGTAGTTTTGGATCTAATGCATCACGTAAGCCGTCACCAATTGCGTTAAACGCAAAGATTGTTAGTGAAATGAACAGTGCAGGGAATATTAAACGCCAAGGAGCATTTGCAATCGCGCCATTTCCTTCAGAAGCCATTGTTCCCCAAGAGGCTTGTGGAGCAGGAACCCCAAGTCCTAGATAACTAAGGAAAGACTCTGTAAAAATAGCAGTTGGCACAGTTAATGTCATTGATACTAAAATCGCACCAAGTGCATTTGGCACTAGATGTTTTAAAATTAAATGTCCTGTTCTTGCGCCCAGAGTACGAGCCGCTAAAACATACTCTTGATTTTTAATAGATAATACTTCACCACGTACAATACGGGCCATATTAATCCAACCTGTAATGGATAATGCGATAATCATTGGTATAACACCTTGTTCTAATACTACTAAAAGTACGATTACAACTAAAAGGTAAGGAACAGCTGTTAAAACATCGGCAATACGCATCATAATATTGTCAACACGACCGCCTGCCAAACCAGAAATACTTCCCCATAATACGCCAATGAACAAGTCAATAATTGCCGCAGCAAAGCCGATGAATAAAGAAATACGAGCGCCTGCCCATACACGAACGAAAATATCTCGACCTAAATCATCTGTACCAAACCAAAATTCTGATGATGGTGGGGCATTATAAGCACCTAATTGATCACTATAGTGGTATTGTGAAAACATCGGCACAAATGTAGCCATTAAAACAATAACTATTAAAGCGATTAAACCGAAAATCGCCATTTTATTATGGGAAAAACGAATAAATACTTCCTTCCAAAAGGAGGCAGATTTATCTGTTAATTTTTCAGTTGCTTCATGATTTCCGCCAACAATTTTAAATTTATCTTTTTCGATTTGTTGCTGTGTCATTACTTTTTCGCTCCTTTCAGTCTAATTCGCGGATCGATCACGCTATATAAAATATCTACGATGAAGACCGCAAATAAAAGAATGATTGCGTAGAACACGGTTGTCCCCATAATAACTGTATAATCACGGTTCGTAATACTTTGCACAAAGTGTTTACCTAATCCAGGAACCGCAAAAATTTGCTCTACGATGAAGCTACCTGTAACAACAGCAGCAGTTAATGGACCTAAATAAGTAACAACTGGTAAGAGGGCGTTACGTAAAGTATGGCGGAAGACAATTGTCCATTTGCCTATACCTTTTGCACGAGCCATTTTTACGTAATCACTATTATTTTGTTCAAGCATACTTGAACGTATCAGTTTAGCGATAAAGCCCATATGCGTTAATGCAATAGCTAAGGCTGGCAATATACTATAACTAAAACCTTTCCATCCGCTAATTGGGAATAACTGAAGTTTGTATGCAAGGAAATATTGCATGAGTCCAGCTAATATAAAAGATGGAACGGAAATTCCAAGCACCGCAAAGGTCGTTGCCAAATAATCTGGGAACTTATTATGATAAAGCGCTGCAATTACGCCGATTAATACACCAAATCCAATCGCTAGCAGCATCGCTTCAATTCCTAAAGTTAAAGATACAGGGAAGCCTTCTGCAATCATATCATTCGTAGAACGCGCTTTATATTTCATAGATTCACCGAAATTAAAAGTGGCCGCATCGATTAAATAATCTTTGTATTGAATATACCAAGGGTTATTTAATCCATACGTTTCGTTTAACTTTTCCTCTATTTGAGGAGGGAAATTACGCTCAGATGCAAAAGGGTTACCTGGGGCAAGACGTAATAAGAAAAACGTAGCCGTTACGATGACGAAAAGCGCGAGAAGTATATACATCAGCCTTTTCAAAATATATTTAATCACATAAAACTCCTCCTTCAATTTGTCAATTATCTGACAAAATAGTGCCTTCGTATTTTAAAAAGAGCTGACTCGCGCCGCAGTGGCTACGAGGCAGCTCTCCGCTTAGAGCTTAAAAGAAATTATTATTTCATCTTTACATATTTAAGGTGAATATCACCAGTTGGATTTGGATCTAAGTTTTCAATATTCTTTTTAACTACTGACAAGTTAGTGTAGTAGTAAATAGGTGCAACTGGTAATTCTTTCATAATAATTGCTTCCGCTTGTTTTAAATAATCCATACGTTTTGCTTCATCTACCTCAGCAACTGCTTTGTTCAATAAACCTTTGTATTGAGCATTTTCCCAGCCTGTTTGGTTGTTACCGTTTTTAGCCGTATCGAACGTTTCAAGGAATGTATATGGATCTTTATAGTCAGCTACCCAGCCCATACGACCAATTTGATAATCACCAGTTTTTAATTTATCAATATAAACTTGCCATTCTGAGTTATCTAACTGAGATGAAATACCAAGTTTTTTGCTCCATTCTTCTTGAATATATTGAGCGATTGCCGCATGTGCTTCAGAAGTGTTAAATGAAATGTTAACTTTAATATCTTTAGGGTCTTTAATACCAAGTTCTTTCATCCCAGCTTCAAGAGCAGCTTTTGCTCCATCAACATCATTATCTTTCATGTAACCACGGTCATTTTCAAATCCAGGGATTACTACAGGAACCATACCTGTAGCCGGTTTTTGTTCACCTTTAGTTACATTGTCAATTAATGTTTGACGATCGATTGCTAAAGTAAGAGCTTTACGGATATTTGCATTAGCCATAATTTTGTCTTTTGTATTGAATTTATACCAATAAATACTTGCTTGGTCTTTAATTCTTAAAGATTTATCTTTTTTGAATTCATCAATTACATTAAGATCTACTGTTTGGAATGGAGCACCGATATAGTCAAGCTTGCCAGCTTTATAATTAGTAGCAACAACTGATTCTTTTTCAATCATAGCAATATTTACAGTATCAATATCAACATTTGATGCATCCCAATAATCTTCATTTTTTGTAAGAACGATAGAATCGCTGTGTTTCCAATCGCCTAATGTATAAGGACCATTTGTTACGTAATCTTTACCAGCGTCTGCATACCATTCTTTATTAGCTTCAGTCACTTTTTGGTTAACTGGTAAATAAGTTTTAAATCCTGTTAATTCTAGGAAATATGGAGTTGGGTTTTCTAAAGTTACAACTAAAGTTTTGTCATCTTCAGCTTTGATACCAACGCCATCTGCAGAACCGTTTCCTTCGTTGTAAGCTTGAGCCCCTTTAATTGGGTAGAAAATAGAAGCATACGCAGAAAGGTTTTCTGGATTTAACGCCCATTTCCAAGCATATTCGAAGTCACCTGCTACAACTGAATCACCATTTGACCATTTTGCATCACGTAAGTGGAAAGTATAAGTCTTTTTATCATCACTCATTTCCCAATTCTCCGCCATACCTGGAGTAGGATCACCATTAGCGTCTGAAACGGTTAGACCCTCAAAAATGTTAATTAAGATAGCACTAGATGTAGTATCCTCTGCAAGTCCTGGGTTTAAAGATGGTGGTTCTGAAGCAATTGCTAAGTTAATTTCTTTAGTTTTTGAACCAGAATCTTTTCCGTCGTCTGAAGATGAAGAATTCTCAGACTTTTCACCACCGAAGCCACATGCAGCTAGTACTAATGAGAATACTGCAAGGACAGTTAATAATAAAAACTTTTTGTTTTTATTCATGTAAATCCCCCTTATACATTTTTAAGCCTTCTATGAAGCTCTTATTTAATATACCAAAAAAATCATTGTGTACAAAATAAAAAATATTCCAATTTATATAGTATTATCTGACATTTTCGAAGATGATAATTTTTTTCGGTTTATCACTTTAAATTAAGAAAGCGCTTTCATGATAAAAAAATGATGTTTATTTATTGTATATATCAAAAATGGAATAAAAATCAAAAAGTAACTCACTATATCGAAAATTCGTATTCTTCAGATAATGATATTATTATCTGAAAAATGAATCAAAAGTCATGTGTGTGATATATAAGAAATTTATGTAGATTTGTAGAAAATCGTAGTAAAACTGAGTGATTTATATTCCTGAGTAGGGATTTTTTGTAATTTTTATTCCCGAAGAATGAATATTTTTATCTATTAATGATATATAAGAAACTTGTTTTGTATTTTTTTTAGATTAACCAGTATAAAAGAGAAGAAAGGAAAATTAGAGCAAAATGTGCCTCACTTAAAGAATAAATATCGGGTATTTAAGTAAAATTTGTTTTTTTGAAATAACTTACACATTACTTGAATATACAATGATGTATAAAAAACAGTGCATTGAATCAATTATATGAATGCAGGATTTGACATGTAATAAATGGAGAAATGCATATGTTTTTTTGTATTGTTTTATGGAGAAATCCAATTGTCTTGCTTAGGAGGAAAGCTCCTACATAAAGTTACTAAACAATGTGTAGGTAGAACTTGATGAGTAGAGAATTACTGCATTTCTTTATATGGTCCATTTTACCATATTTACTAAGTTAAATGGTAGTCTTCCTAAAAATAAACAGAAAAGTACGGTTAACGGTAGTTAAAGGTGAACGTTTCCTTAGGCGAGCGAAGGGTTATTAGCGTATATGTTGTTAGTCTCCTTAACTATGGTAGCTCCATTGCACTCGCGCTTTCGATATCAGGAATGTAGATAAACATTAATAAAGCAGAGCATTTCGATTATAGAAATACTCTGCTTAAATGTTTAAAGCTTAAATTGATTAATTTGGGTTTGTAAGTCCGAGGATTTTTCACTTAAATCTGTAGCAACCTGATTTACTTGTTGCATTGTTGCTGCTTGTTCCTTACTAGCTTCAGCAATGAGCTGTGTATTGGCTTCACTAGAAGAAGCGCCCTGAGCAATTTCTGCAACAGAGGCTGCTACTTGTTCAGCGCTTGCAGAGATTTCTTCAGTAGTAGATGAAATGTCTTCTATTTGATCTGTCATTGTAGTGATCGCTTTTGCGATTGCTTCGAAAGAGTTGCCAGCATCGCCAATAATTCTCACACCATCTGTGACAGAATGTAGCCCATCTTCGACAGCCTTCTCTACATTTTGTGTATCTTCTTGGATTTCTTGTGTTAACGTAACGATTTGATTGGCTGATTGCTTTGATTCTTCTGCTAGCTTACGAACTTCATCTGCTACAACAGCGAAGCCTTTACCGTGTTCACCTGCACGTGCAGCTTCGATTGCAGCGTTGAGCGCTAATAAATTCGTTTGATCTGTGATGGCTGTAATTACTGTAGTTATATTGCCTATTTCTTCTGATTGCTTACTTAACTTTTGAACGAGCTTGTTAATCGTTTGAGTAGAATCATAAATCACGTTCATTTGTTGTTGAGCTTCATCAACTGTACTATTACCGTTATTCGCCAATTCAGTTGTTGTTACTGCGCTTTGGTGAAGTTGTTGAGTTGCTTCTGCTATACGTTGTACACCTAGTGCTGTTTCATCCATTGCATGTGCACTCTCATTGGAAGCAATTGTAGCAGTAGATGCTGCATTCGCTGTCTCGTTAATGCGTTCAGTAATCTCATCAGCAGAAGCAGAAATTTCTTCGATAGAGGCGGATAGCTCTTCAGCAGAAGCTGATAAATGTTCCGCATTGCCTTGGATATGTGTTAATAAACCTCGTAAGCTACTTTTCATTATGTTAAAGGCTGTAGAAAGCTGACCGATTTCATCTTTAGATTGATGAGAAAGATCTTGATGATATAATTCACCATTAGCAATATTATTGGCAGCCATAACAACGGATTTCAAAGGTCGTGAAATTGTACGCTGTACATAATACATCAGAGATACCCCAAGTATTACACCAATAATGATAGCAATGATTGAGATTGTTTGAGAATTTGATACTGCTTGTTTAGATGCTTTCGTGACAATATCAAGTTGATTTTTTTGATAACTTACAATTTTCTCTGATACTGCTAACAAATCTGTATTTGCTTTTTGAACAGCGCCATTAACTTTTTGTATCGCTTCTTCTAATTTTCCAGCATCATGAAGTGCTAATGCTTCTTCAGCTGCTTTGTTAAAAGCTTCATTATATGTATTTAGATCCTTTGCATAGGTCTCCATTTCGGATGAATCAGATTTTTCATTGATCTCTTTTACATGCGCATCTAGCATTCTAGCATGCTTTGTAAAGTTATCTTTATTAGCTGCTGAGTCTTCAAGGAGTATTGCCCGAATGTAAAGACCTTGCATTGCTCGTTCAGTTTGAATATTATTAGCTAATTCTACTAGCGTTACACGGTTTTCTAGTGCATTTTCTACCTTCTTATCAATGTTTGAGAATTGAATAAACATAATGACTAATGAAATAATTAAGGTCAGAATGATGGTTAAAAAACCAAAGCTTAATTTTTTGCCTACAGACATAAAGATACGTCCTTTCTGGAATACTATTTACTTTTTATTTAAATTTAGCCATTTAGAAGGGGGGAAGTCAATAACCTCGGAATAAACAGTACGGAATATCATCAGTTTTTTTAGGGTTATTATAATAAGGAACAATAGATACAAAAATCAATCAAGATAAAGGGGAATTTAATAGTCGTATAGTACAGATTTCGTGGTCATTGTCATAAAAATTGAATACGATACATTTCATCATTGAGGTAAGCTCCCCATGGAGATGACGAGACGTATTGAAGCTCCCCACAAAATACTGAATATGGAGTTTTACGATTAAATCGCTATATAACTTTAACAACCAAAAAAATTACATAAGAAAAGCGTGAGAAATCAACATTTCTAAAATTGATTTCTCGCGCTTTTTAAGGTTTTATCCAGTTATGTCCTAGCCTCAACCTTTAAGATTGTTTTTTTAACTGTAAAATGACAGTTTCATCAGGGTCGATGTATACAGTCTTTTGTTCAAAGTAAATTACAAACCCGGGTTTAGCGCCATTTGGCTTTTTTACCTGACGTATTTCTGTGTAATCTACTGGAACAGAGGAAGAGTCTCTTGCTTTTGAAAAATAGGCAGCAAGTGTTGCAGCTTCTCGTAATGTTGTTTCGTCAGGTTCACTTGTATGGATGACAACATGTGAGCCTGGAATATCCTTCGTATGCAACCAAATATCTGTGCGTTTAGCAATTTTAAATGTAAGCATGTCATTTTGTTTGTTATTTTTTCCTACAGAGATCGCTACACCTGTTGAAGAGACATAACGTTCAGGCTCAGGCTTCGCTTGTTTTTTCTTTTTTCGTGCATGGCGTAATTTCAAATAACCTTGTTCTGCTAATTCTTCGCGAATTTCTTCAATATCTCCAGGAGCAGCTTGTTGTACCTGCTGAGCAAGCATTTCGAAATAGGCAATTTCTTCTTTCGTTTTTTCTAACTGTTCTTGAACCATAATAAGGGCATTTTTTGCTTTTGTGTATTTTGTGTAATAGCTTTGAGCATTTTCAACAGGTGTTTTACGTTCACTCACTGGAATGGTGATTTCTTCATCCCCAGTTTCACTATAATAGTTAGTGACAGTTACTTCCTTTACACCTTTTTCAAACGCGTAAACATTCGCCATCAGTAATTCTCCAAATAATTGAAACTGATCTAGCTTAGATGCGCGTTCGTAGTCTTTATTTAACTTTTTAGTTTTTAATATAAGCTTGTCAATTTCATTTTGTAGCCATCGCTCCAAATCACCAGCCTGCTGTTTAACACGATCACGCTCAGCTCGAGCGAAGAATACACGGTCAAGTAGCTCATGGACATTTGGATAAATCGTTACATCTCCTTGTAAATGTGTAAGCGCGATTGGTGAGAAGTACGTTTTATTATTTGCGATTACATACATCGGCTTTGTTCCACCATTATTAAAGGAAGCTATAAAATTTTTAAAGCAATTTACACGATCATCTGTATCTGCTAATCGGAATAATAATTCCTCAGCATGTATAGGAGAGAAACCAATAAATTGCGAAACTACTTCCTTAGCCGTTTTTGGTTCAGAGAAAAACAGTGTAAGCTGTTCGTCGGTTACTGCTAGAGGGTGCCATTTATTCTGTGCGGGCGGTGCGATATAAGGCTGACCAGGTAAAACTGTACGGAAACTATTCACGGAAGGTGACAAATGCTTTAAGCTGTCGACTATTTTTCCCTGTTCCTTATCTATTAATAACAGGTTACTGTGGCGGCCCATAATTTCAGCATGTAATTCCCTTACAATAGGGTCGCCTATTTCATTTTTACTTTCAATTTCTACTATTATAATTCGATCAAAATCGTGCTGTTTAATAGAAGAAATAAAACCACCCTCTAAATGCTTTCTCAACAGCATACAAAACATAGGGGGTTCTGCTGGATTTTCTATAGATTGCTCGGTAAGGTGAACACGTGCGTAAGAAGGATGAATCGAATAAAGTAATTTATGATTGCTTCCGTTCGCACGGATATGTAGAACAACTTCCTGAGCGTTTGGTTGATGTATTTTAGTGATCCGACCTGTTACTAATTGTTGTAAGTCGGCTGCCATTGAATAAGTAAATAAGCCATCAAATGCCATATGAATTCCTCTTTCCAACGATATAAGCATCCTTGGTACTTTCGTATTTTATATTTTAACAGGTGTATTGATTAACCATTTCTATTGCAAATTACATAAAAGGTGCAGATTTCCGTTACGTGCTACTTGCTTTCCTGCGGGCGAGCGTCGAGCCGCTTCCTCCACTTCGCTCCGTGCAGGGTCTCGTCTGTCTCGCTTTCCCGCGGGAGTCAAGTAGCCCTTCACTACAATCTGCTAAAAATGGGCACATTTAAGCAAAATATCAACAAAAAATCGCTCGATAGCATAACAAGGTTTTCTTAATCAACACACCTTATAGTTAAATCCATTTATATGCTCATCACCATAGTTTGTGGTTGATTTTCGTTACGGCTGGGCGCTTTGTTGTTGACGCTTCGCTTTCGCGCAGATAAAACATTTGTTGTTGCTGTCGCTACGCTATCGCACAGAGCAAAGCTTCCTGGGGGCGGTGGGCCAGCACGATGCTGGTCACGAAGGCGTTATCACAGGAAGTGATGGTTTTAGCCTTCTTTCCTCTATTGCTGATTCCCGAGGAGTCGCCCAGTCTCCACTTCAATCAACTTCTGGACATGGCATAAATTTTACCAAAGGTCAGCTCTTCTTTTGGTGATGAGTTTTTTCTTATGTTTATCATAGCATTTTTTAGGTGAATATTAAAATATAGCTTCATATGTGGTAGAATTAACTTTTGCTCTATCTTCATTCAGCAGGTGTTTATCCACCTACTGAATGAAGATAGAGCCTCCGGACGCGATTACGCCAAGGCGAAATTGATCTAATTTTTTACGGAGAGACACGTCATAAATGACAGAGCTTATGTTATAATAATCCCAGTATGCAAAGAAAGGTGTGACGAACCTTGGTGCGTAGTATGACTGGTTTTGGCAGAGGTGTCACAACAACAACAGACTTTCAATTAACCGTAGAAATGCGCTCGGTCAACCATCGATTTTTAGAAATTAATGCAAAATTCCCGAAAGAATGGCTTGAAGCAGAAATTTTTGCAAAGAAATTAATTTCGCAAGCTTTGTCACGTGGCAAAATTGATGTGATGGTTTATGTTAAGGATTTAGAGAACGTCGAGCAATCTATTGAAATTAATTGGTCATTAATTGAAGCGTATCGTAAGGCAAAAGAGCAATTAGCAAGTAAAGTACCACTAGAAGAAAAATGGACAATGCAAGAGCTACTATCGCTTGAACAAGCGCTTGTACAGGAAAAGCCACAGCTTACACCTGAGGATTTACTCTGTGCTGTTGAAAAGGCTATTTCACAAGCACTTGAACAGCTCATTCAAATGCGTGAGCGTGAAGGGCAAGAATTGCATGATGTTGTTGTACAATATAAAGAACAGTTAGTGGAACAAGTGAACCACATTCGTTCATGTGCCTCTCTTGCTGTAGAAAAATATCGTACACGATTATCGGAAAGAATTTCTCAACTGGCGGATGGAGCGTTGTTAGAAGATCGTCTACTTGCCGAAGTAGCGATATTCGCAGAACGTGTGGACATCACTGAAGAATTGGACCGATTAGATAGTCATTTTAATCAACTGGAAGAAACATTACAAGAAACGATTTCAGTTGGCCGTAA
>NZ_JBLLLQ010000011.1:0-136437 GCF_047737915.1 Lysinibacillus sp. NPDC056185 | reverse complement strand
GACACATATTGTTTTACCGATAGCATGAATTAGGCTATCGAACCGCATACAATATCCAATTTTCAATGAACGAGCGTGTTTTATAGACTTTTACTAGTCTAAAGATGAAGTATAACACCCTTTCAGACAATTAAGGTAGCAATAGTTACCTCTTGTCTGACCTCTCTTTCATCCCATGTCTAAAGACGGGCTATACACCCTGCATAGGCTTTCTCGTTCGGAAAATCTGTAAGGGGGCTACTCTTGAGGATATTTCAAATTATTTAGAATCATGTCAAACTAAATTAACAGAGGGGCTATTGAAAATTGGTAACGGTTTGGTGTCAAAAAAGGTTTTAACCCTTCATGGTCATGAAGTAAGTGCTTGGAGAATACTTATGTCGATTCCCGAGCATGAAATCCATCATCGCGGACAAATCTCTACATATTTACAAATGAACAAGATTGAACCGCCTCAAATTTTCGGATTAAAAATTGAGCAGGTAAAAACAAAATAATTTATGAAAGAGCTTTGGACATCATCTTATATCCAAAGCTTATTTTTGTCTTTATATAAAATTTCGCTATGTTATACCCACTGTTTATAAGATCTCCACCAATCTGCTTTTACGGGCTGTTAATTCAGGATAAAATATGATTTTCAAATCTACATATATGTTGTAAGAATTTATTAATAATTTAATAAGGACCTTATAATAATTCACCCTTACACTAAAAGAAATACATTTGAAGGAGGTATTCTCGTGGATAAAGAGGTACTTATTCGAGCTCAAAATCTATGTAAGACATATTCCACAGGAAGTGAGCAATTTCATGCAATAAAAAATATTAATCTCGATATATATAAAGGAGATTTTACAGTCATTATGGGAAACTCCGGTTCGGGTAAATCAACACTGCTGTATCTTTTAAGTGGTCTTGATTCCATTACGACTGGTGAAGTTTATTTTCATGGAGAAAGGCTGGATACATTTACCGAACAGCAGTTAGCTACATTTCGCTCTAAAAAAATTGGATATGTCTATCAAAGTAGTAATCTCGTCCCGGATATGACATTGCTAGAAAACATCACCCTCCCAGGATATATTGCAAAATATCCTAAAAAAGATGTGATCAAAAAAGCGGAGAGGCTATTAAATAAAATGGGACTTGAAGAGCAACGAAATCGTTTACCTTCGCAAACCTCTGGTGGACAGCAACAAAGAGCTGCTATTGCTAGAGCATTAGTCAATGACCCAGAGATACTGTTTGCAGATGAACCAACGGGTAGTTTAAATTACGATCAAGGTGTAGCTGTCTTAGATATTTTAACGAATTTAAACAAAAAGGGTCAGTCTGTAGTAATGATTACACATGATATAAAAGCTGCCTGTCGTGCTAATCGGCTTATTTTCATTCAGGATGGAAAAATTGGAGGCATTTTAAACTTCGATCAATACGATGATGCTAGCATACAAGAGCGTGAACATATTATCTTTTCTTATGTCGCGGGAAAGGAGTAAAAAATGCACGCAGTTATTACTCTTTGTTTTGCACATATCAAGAAAAGAAAAATCCAAAATGTACTATTAGCAGTCCTAATTATGCTATCCACCCTTTTATTAGCTACCTCTGTAACAATTATTATGAATACAAACAATATTTTTGAAAAAATACATCATGATTCAAATGGGGCTCATCAAATTTTAACGATGGGTAAGGATATTCATAATCCAATCACTGTCAACATTTGGTGGCAAGAGCAACAAGGAGTTACTGCCTCGAATCTCATTCCTTATAGAAATTTATCTGGCTTCACAGCGAATGGTGTAGAAACGCAAAATCTGTTATTCATGATGAATACACCAAAAACGCCCTTCGCTATTGATCGATTACTATTTTCAGAGGGTAAAAATCAGGACTATCCTACTGAGGGAACGATTTGGATTCCCACATCGATGGCTTCTACTTCGAATATTTCACTTGGAGATGCTATTGAATTTAACACCGGCGAAAAAGCTTTTTCATTAAGTGTTTCTGGTATAGTTGTAGATTTGCCATATGGTGGACCCTTTTCAAATAATGCTCGTATTTGGATGAACGACTCTGACTATCATAAACAATTTGATACGATGATAGGGTCTGAACAATATATGATGGCTCTTCGCTTTGATGATTATCAGCAAAGTGCAAACTATTGGATAGAATTCGAAAAATTTTTAAACGGCCCCTACCTTGAATCAAAAATGGAATACGTGGATCTCTATTCGTTTAATTTAATTATTAATAAAATTATCGGCTTTATCATGATTGCTTTTGGTGTAGCAATGTTATTCATTTCATTGTTTATTATTGGTTTTAGTATTTCAGATGCCATTTTAACGAACTATAAAACGATTGGTGTCATTAAATCTCTCGGACTTACTTCTCGAAAAATTAGTGCGACCTATGTTTTACAATTTGCTTTATTATCCGTAGTCTCGATTATTCCTGGCCTTATTGCCAGTACAATCCTTTCCAGAGTGATTATAGAAAGCTCTTTATCTTATTTAAAGTCCGGAAAACATTTAACGATTATTCAAGATTTTAGAATCACCATGCTACTTGCTGTCATAATCCTTGTCATTGTTATCCTTACTGCGTTCATTTACTCAAACAAAACACGCCACGTTGAACCAGTACAGGCAATTAAATACGGTATGTCAGAATTTGCAAACAGTAAATTGAATCGTCGTTTAAATAACTCTAATCGCCTTTCTAATTTTGTTAATTTGCAAATTGGCATTAAAAACATCACCAAAAATATGAAAAGTTCCATTCTTATTATTGTTCTTACAGCCATTACTTCTGCTATTTTAGTGTTTAGTGCAGTCATGCTTAATAGCTTTATTTCCATCAAGCAAAACACACCAGCATTTGGCTACGATTCATCACATGTTGTAGTAACGGTTTCTAATGAAGCAACATTTTCAAAACAACAGTTTGAACAATTTTTACGCTCAGATGAACGCATTAAAAATCACGCTTGGCTAGATCAATTTACAGGGGTTCTCCCTAATGAACCAAATCAACCGTTAAATATTAAAGTCGATACTCTTGAAGGTAGTTTTGATGCTGCTGGATACGAGACAATTTCTGGCCGTAATCCCGTAAATAAAAATGAAATAGCCATTGGCCTTAATGTCGCGAAGGCTTTACACAAAAATCTAGGGGACATCGTGGAAGTCTATATCGAAGGCAAGCAGCATCATTTGATTGTTACCGGTATCTATCAATCGATAGCAAATATGTCTAATTCAGCGAGAATTACCGCTGATGTTATCAAAGTTTATAATGCTACCTATTCTGCTTCAAAACAAAGTATGATCAATTTGGTAGATGAGACATTATCAGATCAAATCGTTGATGATTTAAACAATAATTTTAAAAGCTCTGTCTCAGCTGAAACACAACAAACATCATTAGATAATGTCTTTAAAGTAGTGGTCGCTATTTTAATAATCCCATTATCTGTTATCGGAATTTTATTTATCACTGTAACATTCATCATTATTTTTAGTGTTTCTAGAATAAATGTAAGAAAAGAAAGCGGAACTTACGGAATTTTTAAATCTATTGGTATGACCTCAAATACTATTAGATGGTCGATTACATCAGGAATTCTGTTTCTTTCATCACTAGGGACTATATTTGGGATTTTTATCGGTATTAAAGTAATACCCGTAGCTTTACAAAGTATTCTTTTAGAATACGGCTTACTTGAACTCCCCCTTGCGATAAACTGGCCAGTTAGTATTGGATTATCTCTTTTAAGTATTTTGGCCGCTTGTTTTGGTTGTTGGTTATCAACGAAAATAATCGCCAAAACCTCACCTCGAATTTTGCTCGTTGACTAAAAAATGCCCCCGATCTACTTAGGTAGTGGGGGCGATTATTTTCGTATAAGGATTGTCATTTTTAATTTATTCAATCCAACCTCCAACCGTTTCTTATAGATCATCCCAAAAAAAGCCAAAGTTTAAAGAAGCGACAAACAATACTGGTTGGGCAATTTTCCGTGCGTTAAATGATGATAACATTATATAATAGAAGAAATTCAAACTAGATTAGATTGGATGTGATGACATGGAAACAATTCATATTCCTATCGATGCTGAACATATTATTAGTACCTCTAGTAAAGGGGATCAATCGAAATGGCGTATTGGCAACACGTGGGTCAAACAAAATGCACGAGGTTATGAGGGACAAGCAGAAGTATTAGCTTCCCTCATGCTTGAATGCTCAACTCTTGATCGCTCTAAATATGTCGTCTATCAGCCATGTATCATTCAGTTGGCTGACGGTGAACAATTTGATGGCTGCTATTCACTCGACTTTCGTGGTACAAAACAGGAAGTGACACTTGAGCGCTTGTTTGAAGCAAATTTCAGCTCTACTGACCCTATTACAAATAACAAAACACTTTCTACTAAAGAAAAATTCGAGCAGTTAATGGCACAGATTGAGCAGTATACAGGGCTCGTTGTACATCATCAGATTGCACAGCTATTCGCATTTGATGCCCTTATTCTAAATGAAGATCGGCATACAAATAACATTTTATTTTTATACGATCCAAAAGGAAAAACATGGGAGTTGGCACCTATTTTCGATAACGGGCTTAGCCTATTATCTGATGAAAAAGACTATCCACCTGGCAAACCTTTAACGATTTTAAAGCAAAAAGTAAAAGCAAAACCACTGAATTCATCTTTCACAAAACAACTTGCTCTTTATGAAGGACCACCCTTTATTGATAAGGAGAAATTAATAGCGACAATCGAACAATCACCGTACGATTTTGGACGTGCTAAGGACGTATTACTTTCACAGTTGCGTAATCCAGCTTTGAAACATTTATTTATAGAAGGAAGTGAAGCTATTGATTGATTACATGACTTTTGACGTGATGTGGATGGATGACATTATTGCAAATGTTGAGTTAAAACCGACTGATGGTGGCACACCATATGTCATTAACTATATTGAAGATTTTAACAAGCAATTTTCGCCGACGATGGAGGGGCATATTACCTTAGAAGAACTGGAACGTTGGCTAAAATGGCGAACCTTCCCCCCTACTCGGGTCAACGCAAAAGAATTACTGACTTCACTAGATATGCAAGCCTATAATCGTTGGGGCATCGTGCGTAAAACACATGGTGTAATGGCAGATGATGAGATTTGGATTCGATTTAAAGGCGAAACCCTCATACATCGGGATGTCTGCTTACGCAAGGATCTATACTATCCTGAGGAACCAAACTTTCTAGAATTTCAATAAGTTAACTGGGGTGATAAACCTCTTTAGTAAAATAAACCATTAAAAATTAAACGAGCTCTCAGACGTATTTTAAATCGAGTTGACGGGTGATTGCCCATCTTGATTCGTCTGGGAGCTCTTTAAGAAAACCTAGCATAAAACAGAACCCTCATAGAATAGAGCAGTAAAAAGTATATGCCTATTGTTTTAAAAACGTGTATTTCAGAAAATTAATTTCAAAATACACGTTTTTTAATGCAACTTTTAATTTTCTTCAAAAATAAATAATTCGTTGACAGTAACCTGTAAAACAGATGCTAACTTAAAAGCTAAATGTAAAGTAGGATCATACTTTGCATTTTCAATAGCATTGACAGTTTGTCTTGAAACACCACAATATTTTGCAAGCTCATCTTGGGAAAGCTTTAATTGTTTGCGAACTTCTCTAATATTATTCTTCATTAGGCATACTTTCTTGAAAAGAATAATAAAGATACAAGATACACAATACATATGGTAAATAAGAAAATATACGGGCTCATTCCCAGATTAATTGCTTGCCCTGTAATACTGCGGTAAATATCTAAAATAATTTCAATGACTAAAAACCCAATAACAACACTGAAAGTATAAGTCATCGCTTTAGATTTAATATAATCTTGACGTTCATCTTGTCGTTTTGCGATAGAATACAGTGTAAAAATAATAATAACCATTGAGACTACAATCAAGCATAGAAAGATAATAACAAAAATATTCATATCACTCACTCCTATTCTTAAAATGTAAAAAGTATTTGACACTTTAAATGTAATTCATTTCCAATCCGATGTCAAATACTTTTTACATTTTATAAGTGATGAATATAAAGATTTTCTTCCCTAAATAATCTTCCAAGGTAAAAAAATAAGTACCTATGATTCATTAGACTCTCAGACAGTCACACTTATTAAACAAGATTTAAAGAAGCGCTAAAAAAAGGTATAAATTCTTCAACTGTATTTTATGCATCTTTTAATCTTCTGGCTGCTACAACTACACGGAATTTGGATTAAATATTTATAAATAAAACCAAATTAAAAATTAAATAAAAGTTCATCCACATCGTTCGTTCCTACATGGATGTTCACTACTTCTACTTGAGTGTCTTTCATTTTCTTCAAAGATAGAAGACGCAGACAATTCATTCAAATTTATGCAACGTTAATGATCTAATTATTTGTAAAAAAATCTTCTTCAGAAAAGACCGCAATATTATTTCTTCTTAGCAATGCAGTAGTTACGCCTGCGCCAACTAATTTTGTACCATTGAAATCCCCATTGTAAATCATTGCACTGCCACAAGATGGACTATACTCTTTTAATATAACCTTAGTCGCACCTAGTTCGAGTGCTTTCTGTAATGTTGCATATGCGCCCTTTATATATAGCTCCGTGACATCACGGCCTGATTTTTCAACCACTCTCGCTTTTCCATCAAGAACATCTTCACCATCTCCACCAATAATTTCAGCGGGCTCACGAGGCGTCGAAAAACCTCCCATAAGTTCAGGACATACAGTTACCGCCTTATTTTCTAACACAAGTCGTTGAATTCTTTCATCTAAACTATCTGTTCCGTTATAACGTACCTTTAATCCTGCTAAGCAAGAACTTATCAAAATCATATGTGCACCTCTTTTTTAGCCATATCGTATAAGTAAAACTTTAGCCCATTAAAAGTGTCTGTCAATAGTTCTTACATGGCTTATGTTACTTCCTTGACCTACTCTATTATCTAATATTGATTTTTTAAAACCATTTTTTATAGGACAACCATTTCACTGGGTTGTGCTACTATTTTATTATCTATATTTTTTTATGAATTCATTTCATCATTTAAAAAGGAGGAAAAAGACTTGGTTGAATTTACAATTTGTTTTCTTAAGAAAGGTGACCAAATATTATTGCTAAATAGGGATTTTCCTGAATGGATGGGGGCTTGGAATGGTGTAGGTGGAAAGATTGAGAAAGATGAGACTCCACTGGCTGGTGCATTACGAGAAATTAAGGAAGAAACGGGCATTGTACTGAAGGATATTACATACAGAGGAAAAATAACATGGACCGATGGAATGACAGACTTTGGCTGTATGTACGCTTTTATTGCTGAATTACCGGAATCCTATCATTATGTGACACCGATTAAAGTTGCAGAAGGCATTTTAGATTGGAAAGATCTATCATGGATTTTCCATCCTAAAAATGTAGGAATAGCAGATTTAAAATATTACTTACCGCAAATGCTAGAAGAAACAGTTAACTATGAATACATATTTACATATAAAGATAGTGAATTGATTGATATAACGAGTACCCCATTAGTACTTACTGTCTAAATATATAACAAGCCTCGTAAACGCGACAGAGCGTTTACGAGGCTTAGCTAATTATTTTCTTAGGGTTGGGCAAATCGCATTCTGCACATCGACCAATTCAATGTTGTTTTTTGAATTTCTTCATAGATGTTCCACAGCCTATCGACTACCCGTAATTCAACATTACGTTTAAACATCTCTTCAAATAAATTTGCTACTTCAAATTTAGCAATAGGATATTGTGTTGTTTCACTTGTATAATAACCAGCATTTTGATCCTGAAGTGTAAATTCGCGAATGTCAAACTCATATAAATAAAGTTTCGTATTTTTCATCGTCTCAAACCACTTGCTTTCAATTACGACAACATGTCCACATGATGCTGATGCTATATAGGTCCGTTTATCCTGTTCGGTTGTATCGGCACCAATATGGTAGCAAACTCGCGGACAATTTCTAGGTGTTAAAAAATTAGGCAAGTATGTATCGTTGATTGCCCATACTAGACCTTTTTCTGGATCTAAATCTAGTCGATCAGGTAATCGTGGGTGAAATACTGTTATATCACTTTCCTCACTAACATGATAAATGCGCAAATGTTTCCCCTCCTTATTTTCTGAAATTCTGTATATTGATTCCAGCGTTTGTCGTTACTGTTCTTGCCATACTACTTACTCATTTCAGTATAGCATTGTAACGTTACCTTTCTTGTGCATATTTATATTTTTCATTAACGGAAAAAAGAAATAAAGCCAGAAATCCCTAACCGGATTTCTGGCTTTTCTAATTTAAGAACTGGATTGGGTTTTGATAGGCAATGCATTGTCTAATGTGGTCTGTCGTTTAACAGTGAGCTATCAGGACCCTGTTTGGCTTGCTAACGGACTTAGTAGAACAAAAATTGCTGCACCGACCATCGCTCCAACAAGCTCATTTTCTTTTCCATCGTTATCCCCTCTTATTCCCTATGTGTCATAGAACGCTTGCATATAACACCCACAGAACAACAGAAATCGCTTTGGCTAGCATCTATCATTTTTGAACTATAGTAAAAAACGTACAGGTTCCTCTAAATAGCCTGCCACACTACGCATAAATGCACCTACTGGCTCGCCATCAATAACACGATGATCAAATGTGCAAGACAGTGTCATGGAATGGCCAATTTGTATCGTATCTTCTACTACGATTGGCTCTTTCACAATTTTATGAAAGCCTAAGATTGCTACTTCAGGATAGTTAGTAATCGGCGTCGCAAATATCGCCCCGTCCTTTCCTGTACTAGAAATTGTAAAAGTACTACCTGTTAAATCTTCAACCGTTGCTTTTTTAGCAAGGACCCTTCCCAATAAGCTTTCTAGTTCTTCTGTAATTTCAAAAATACTTTTTTTATTTGCATGCTTTATCACTGGCACAAGTAGACCGTCTGAAGTAGCAACTGCAACACCAATATGAATATAAGGGAAAATCACAAGTGCTTTTTGATCTTCATCTACCTTGGCATTAAACTGCTCATGTTCCTGTAAAGCTGTCGCAACTGCCTTAATTAAAAAAGGTAAGTAAGTTAGTTTTTTGTCCTTCATTTCCGGCAGCTGTTGAACACTTTTCCTAAAAGCCACTAAATTCGTCACATTAATTTTTTCCATTCCGGTGCATAATACTGCTTTGGAAACGGCTTTTTGCATATTTTCAAAGATTGCTTTGCGTAAGCCACGAATAGGGATGATTTTATTTTCATTAGCTTCATCTTCACTATGTTTTGGCTTGTTTTGCACTAATGCTATCGCGGACGATGATTGTTTAGCATGTTCATCTAAATCACATCGCAACACCCGTCCGTTTGGTCCACTTCCTTGTATTTCTTCAATATTAATGCCCATAGTGCGCGCTGCTTTTCTAACTGAAGGGGCCGCCTTCACCCTTCCTAATACCAAAAATTCAGTCTTTTCTTTCAGGATACTCTCCTCTTTTTTCTCTTCAAGCGGCTGTGTTTTCTGAGTTGGTGACGAATCTGAGATTTTACTAAATTGACAAAGCAGGCTACCTACCTTAATGGTATTTCCCTCCTCGCCTCCAAGCTCCTCAATCACCCCTGTAATTGGAGCTGTAATTTCTACAACGGCTTTATCTGTTTGAACCTCTACTAACGGCTCATTAATCGCTACTTTTTGCCCTTGCTTTACAAACCAGCCAACAATCTCAGCTTCATGTAAGCCTTCCCCTATATCAGGGAGTAAAAAATCATACATTACTATCCCTCCCTAATCTTTCATGACATTTTGTACTGCACTTACAATGCGCGCTACGGTTGGCATCCATTCTGCCTCAATGCTCGATACTGGGAACGGTGTATCATAACCTGTGACACGTAAAATCGGTGCGTGCATAGCATACATACAGTTTTCGGCAATAACTGCTGTGATTTCCGCCCCTACACCGCCTGTTTTTGCCGCTTCATGAACAACGACTAGTCTGCCAGTTTTATCTACCGACTGAATGATGGTTTCATAGTCAATAGGTGCGATTGTTCGTAAATCAATGATTTCCACAGACACACCCTGCCCTTGTAATTGCGCTACTGCCTGTTTAACCGTTACGACACTTGGACCATATGTAACGATGGTCACATGCTCCCCCTCTTGAACAATGGACGCCTTACCAATAGGCACTTCATAATATTCTTCTTGTACTTCCTCTTTTATCGTTCGGTATAGCTTCAACGGCTCTAAGAACAACACTGGGTCTGGATCTTTAATTGCCGCTGCGAGTAACCCTTTAGCATCGGAAGGCGTACTTGGCATGACTACCTTTAAACCTGGTGAGTGTAGAAACAATGCTTCTAAACTATCTGAATGTAATTCAGGTGCATGAATCCCTCCTCCGTACGGTGCTCTAACAACCAGTGGCACGGTAACTGTGCCTTCCGTTCGAGAACGAAGGCGTGCGGCCTGTCCTACCATTTGATCCATCGCCTCATAAATAAACCCTAAAAACTGTATCTCTGCTATTGGTTTAAGTCCTCTAGTGGCTAAACCTACTGCAGCTCCGATAATTGCAGACTCAGCAATCGGTGTATCAACTACACGCCTTTCTCCAAAACGTTCCATGAGTCCATCCGTCACACGGAAAACTCCTCCATTTTTTCCGATATCCTCACCGAGACAGAGGATTGTTTCATCATTTTCCATTGCTTGGGTTAAGCATGTATTGATTGCCTGTACTATTGTCATCTCCATCATTACACCTCTCCTCTTTCTTGCAATTGTCTTACTAAGTTTTGAGGCATTGTTTCATACGTTGCTCTTAGTACTTTTGGAATCGTGGTCTTATCGATTGTAAGTGCCTTTTCATAAGCTTTTAAAACGATTTCTTCGCAGTCATTTAACAGCTCCTCCTCTTGCCTCTCATCCCATAGCCCAGTAGTAATAATAAATTTTTTCATTCTTTCTATAGGATCATTTGTCAGCCATTGCTCAACTTCAGCTTGGTCTCTATATTTCGTAGGATCGTCTGCAGTTGTATGCGGTCCTTGGCGGAATGTAACAGCTTCAATCAGCACAGGCTCTCCATTTTTAGCTTTTTCTATAGCAAGCTTCGTTGCCTCATAAACTGCTAATACGTCATTGCCGTCTACTCTAATTCCTGTAATCCCATAAGCCAACGCCTTTTGTGCGATTGATTGGCTAGCGGTTTGTTTATGAATTGGATTACTAATTGCCCATTGATTGTTTTGAATAAAGAAAACCACTGGTAATTTATATACACCCGCAAAATTTAATGCTTCATGGAAATCGCCCTCAGAGGTACCTCCATCACCCATATAAGCAACCGAAACACTATCTTCCCCTTTATATTTACTAGCCCATGCTCCACCTACCGCATGTAAAAATTGCGCTCCAATAACGATTTGAATAGGAAAAATAGATAAATCAGTTAAATGCTGCCCAGCCATCTTACCCATTGTGTAACAAAAGAACTTATCGATAGGCATCCCGTGAACAAATGAAGCCGCAATATCACGGTAACTAGGATAAATCCAATCATTCGAATTCAATGCGTAAGCGCTTCCAACCTGTGCCGCTTCTTGCCCTCTAATTGGCGGATATGTTTTTATTTTACCTTGGCGTTGAAATTTCAATGCAATCCCATCAAAGATTCTTCCTTGTACCATATGTTTATACATTTCGATACATTGCTCATCTGTGGCAGTTCTTTTAAAGAAAGTTTCCGAAAGCGAACAATCTTCGTTCAAAACTGACGCGGTGTCAATTTTTAAACATGATTGATTTAACCACATTTCAACTCCGCCCTCTAAACATGACTGATTTAACCACATTTCAATTCCTCCCATATATCGTTTTTATAATTAATATCGTTATTTTAATTATAGGCAAGGAATCACCGTCACGTCATTAGCTAATTTTGTTTTTATTTAGCTTTTTTTACACCTTAAACAGAATTATTTAAACAAACCAAATGTATACATCGTTGTCACATCACGTGCAATTTCCTCAATTGGAATGTCCGTTTTGCCCAAAATAATTTTCCATAAATACCGCTCTCCAATGTAATACAACGAACCCGCAATAACCTCCGCATGATAATTTTCATTGCGAATCAGCCCCAACTGTCGAACAATTTCTACGTTGGCAGACACCCTTTTAATAAATTGATCCGTGATTGATTCCCATTTCTCCTCAATTAACGGGGACACACCTTTTGCTTCATGAATCAATCTGAATATTTCCTTGTTTTCAACTGCCAAGGATAAGTAATTATATGTATTTTTAAACGTAAAATTAAAAGCCTCTTGCTTATTTTTCGGCGTATAATTTAGTTCTGCAATTTTATAGAATGGGCTCATGATATCCTCAACTAGAGTTGCCAAAACTTCCTCTTTCCCTAGGTTAAAATGAGAATAAATCGTCCCGTAACCTAGCTCTGCTTCCTTGGCAATTAACTTGATCGTCGTTTCCTTATATCCATTTGCTAAAAAAACATTTTTTGCCGCTACTAATATTTGTGCTTTTGTTCGCTCACGCTTATCCACCTAATATCCCCCCCAAATTTTCGTTTAACTAAACATAATGAAAAATTCCTTTTAAAGTCAACTTTTAGCTAATATTTATTCCAAAACCATCTATTTTACTAACCTTTCAATAAAAAAGTAAAATCCGCTGATTCTATTTCCTCATTCCTTCATAGAATAGTAATTACTTCTTTTGTGCACATTCTATTTTTTTATATCATGTAGATAGAGGTCGCCATCTTTAAGTAAAAACACAAGCCAGAAATCCCTAATCGGATTTCTGGCTTTTCTAATTTAAGAACTGGATTGAGTTTTGATAGGCAATACATTGTCTAAAGTGGACTGTCGTTTAACAGTGATCCATCTCCCACATAACATGACAATCAAGGCAAAAAAGACGATGACTCCTGCAAATACAAGAGCTGCTTTATAGCTACTATAAACTGCCACAAGCTGACCCGCGATAATTGGCCCTATAATTTGTCCAAAGGCATAAAATGTTGTTAACAATGATACTACTGGACCGCTTTGTGTTGGGAATAGCTGACGTGCATAAGACGTCGTTAACGTCACAATGCCTACAAATGTTAGGCCGAATAAAAATGACGATAATAATACGCTCCAAACTGTTTGTGAAAAGACTGGTAACAAGATGCCTAATACTTGCAATATATATGCGACAAACAATATTTTGATGGCAGAGAATTTTTCTAATAAAACAGTCCAAACAGGTGCCGACGGGATCGCCGCCACCCCAACAATGACCCAGCTATACGAAGAGTATGCTTGTAGTGAAGGAATATTATGAATGATATCCACTAAAAAAGTACCAGTGATAATATAGCCTAACCCTTCAAAGCCATATGCGACGATCAACCATGGCATAAAGCCCTTTGTCATTTTGGTATCAGAGGATTTTCCGGATTTCACACTATCCTGTACATGCAAATCTCGCCAAAGTATAAATGTTATCACTAAAAAAACAGCAGATAAAATCCCTAAGCCTATCCATGTACCTTGCCAAGCAAAACGTACTTCAATAGCAGGGACTAATAAACCTGAAATAGCAATTCCTAATCCGATACCACCAAATAAATAGCCTGACCATTTTGTAAGTGAATGCTTTGCTAAATAATCCATAACAACACTACATGTTAATACAAAAATAAGTCCCCCTGTAATGCCTGCAATCAGACGAAGCACAAGCCAAATACTATATATTTCAATGATTCCCATAAGAACAACAGAAAGGACATTCAAAACAACACTTAACAATAAAAAGTTTTTCTTTTGGCGATTGATAAATCCTGCCCACAAAGCGCCAATGAAATAGCCAATATAATTACTCGATGCCAAAAATCCTGCAACTTCAAACGAAAACCCAACATCATGACGCATAAATGGCAATATTGGCGTGAATGCAAAGCGGCTAATTCCCATTGCCACTACAAGTAATAGTACTCCTCCAAATAAAATTCCGATGTGCTGTCGATTCATCATGTCCCCCACCCCCTAAAAACTTTTTGTAATTAAAAGGATACAGAGTGAAAATTAATAAATCTAATATATAATTTATATAAAAGGATAAAAAATTCTTATAAGAGGTGGCATACATAATGAATTTACATGCTCTTAGATTATTCACAAAAGTTGCTGAGCTCAATAGTGTTTCTAAGGCAGCGCAAGCTCTAATGATTAGTCAACCTGCCGTTACCATTCAAATGAGAAATTTGGAAAAAGAACTAGGCTTAACGCTTTTAGAATCAAAAGGTCGAGGAATTACCTTAACACAAAACGGAGAATTTTTATTTAAACAGGCCCAGCGATTATTTGATTTAGAATTGGACATTGAAAATAAACTAGAGCAATTAAAAAACACAGGTAATGAAGAATTACAAATTGCTTCTACCCATGTTCCATCCCATTTCTTATTACCGAAATGGCTCGCAAAGTATAAACAAGCCTATCCGACAACTAATATCCACATAAAAACAGCTAATTCCCATCAGGTTATTGAAGAATTACTTCATTATAAAGCTGATATGGCTTTTATCGTAAAAGAGGATGGACATCATCCTGATATTAATTATCAATTTCTCATGAATCTCGATTATTGGTTTATCGTCCCATATGGTCATCCGCTGGCAGATCAGAAAGTGACATTAGCGGAATTAATGCAGCAGCCATTTGTTTCACGAGAAGATGGTAGCTCTACGAAAGAATATTTAAACGCTTTATGCAAGGTTCATAAAATCCCACCTCCAAGAGTAGGGCTACAATTGGACGGCATCAATGAATCTATTTATGCCATTGCTGCTGGATATGGTACGATGCTAGCTCCATCCATAGCAGCTTCTAGCTTTATTCAGCGACAGCAAGTAGCGCGGGTTTTTATAAAAGACATCGAAATTCAGCGCCCTATTTATCTTTGCACACGAAAAAATGAACAAAATACCTCTTCGACCTTTAATACTTTTAGTAACATCATCAATGACTCAATTTCATAATAGCCTATTTTCAAAAGTTTGAACTGCACAAAATTACTGTGTTGCTAATCCCAAGGAGTCGCCGAGCCTCCACTCCAATCAACTGCATCACATACATTTCAATAATGTCATCCACACCGTTTAATACATCTTCGGCTCATAGCAACTACTATAGTAGCCATTTGTTAAACAAAGTATTGCCTAGTACTAAATAGCATTTGTCAATGCACAACCTCCTATTGAGATTGTGCATTTTTTATTTAGGCTGTTTTCTCAAAGATTGCTGCTTTCAAAGGTTCGCCCTTTAGTCCGGTACCGTAAATTATTACCACCACGTATCTCCCTGCTCCAACTCCCTGCTATCAAAAACATAAGAAGAAAATTCGGGATTAATATCTTTTTTCAAATCAAAATAGGGTTTCTAAATCTATACTAAATTTCAATAATTAGGTATAATCGTAATAAAGCATTGTATTTTGGAGGTATAAATGGCATTGAAATTAAGTTTTGAAAATAAAGTGAAAAATAATGATGTAAAAACAATGATAGGGTTTCTACTCATTTTTTACTTTGTATGGTCAATCAAAGAATTATGGTTAATCGAATACATTTATTCGTTCGGTGAAATAATCTCGCCATTATTAGAGGCATTGGTTAAAGGTTTCGTTTGGATTGTTCCAACTTCGTTATACATAAAATATTATTTACATACTAATCCATTTGACTACTTAAAAATGAACGTTAATGTTAAGAAAGGTTTATTTTGGGGAGTAATTCTTTCACTGTTAGTTGGCTTATATTTTACTTCGGAAACTTATATAATTAATCAGCAATCATTTCAATTTTCATTATCCTTTGACGTTTACCTTAATGGTTTCCTTATGGCAGGGCTTGCCGAAGAAATTGTTTTTAGGGGATTGATTTTACAAGAGATTAATAAAAAAATGACTTTTTGGAAAGCAAATATTATTACAGCTTTATTATTTTTAGTGGTTCACTATCCAATTTGGATTTACGATGAAAAAATCTTTCATTTTGGGACGCATTTATATGTTCTTTTTCTCGGCTTACTCTTTGGGTTTGTGTACAAAAAGACCGGTTCAATATGGTCGGTTATTATATTGCACGCATTTCACAACTTTTTCGTAACCATTATTTAATGAATAAAACAAGTAATAAATTTTATTCACGTAACTGGGCCCTTCTAAAAGTAAGTTGAGACGCTTTTTTAATTAAGGGTTCTTTAGTTAAGGCTGTTTTCTCAAAGGTTGTTGCTTCTCGATTGGCTACCTTCTTCAACTAAAGCACTACACTACATTGAAGAAGCCTCTCACACCACTTATAATTTTCCCTATTTTACCATCCGTGTTACAATCATCCTTAAAAGGAGGGGTGTTTTTGAAAAAGATAATTGGATTAAGTTCTATTCTATTCGCTGGTATCACATTATCCGGATGTTCAGATATAATAGAAGATCCCAATATTGAAATTGCTATTAAACGAGAAACTGGAAACGGAAGTATTGAATTATTAACACCAAAGATTACAACAAAAGATAATCAATTAGAATTTATGACTGAGGGAATTGATGAAAATAAAGTAACCTTTATTAATGTTGCCAATAAAACAATATTTGAACAAAAAATAAAAAATGATGAATCCTACAAACTTAATATTATGGATATCAAAGATGCTCATAGGACGGACTACAAGCCCAAAGTTCAACTTTGGCAAACTATAGATGATACTGAAGATGGAGATATAGTAACCTTTAAACAAGTTAGATATACAGTTGAAAAAGATTAATTTTATAGTTTGATGAACAAAAATAAACCCAAATACTATCTTCTTCAACTAAAATAGAAGCAGTTAGTTGAATAGCAACAATCTTTACGAAAACAGCCTTTATTTAAAATATTTTCAGAAATTTCTGTCCCACCCTCTTTTATTTTGTTATACTAGAGCAAAAAAGTAGGGATTAAAATGATATACGACGTAATTGTAATTGGTGCAGGATCGATGGGGATGGCTGCAGGCTATAATTTAGCGAAAGCAGGCAAAAATGTCTTGATGCTTGATGCCTTTAACCCACCTCACGAAGAAGGTAGTCATCATGGAGAAACTAGAATTATTCGCTTTGCGTATGGTGAAGGAGCTAGCTATGTACCTTTTGTCAAAAGAGCGGGTGAGTTATGGAAAGAGCTTGAAACGTTAACGGATGAAGCCTTATTTTTACAAACAGGTGTAATAAATGTCGGTGAAGAAACCCATTCTTTTATTCAAAATGTAAAAACAAGTGCAGAGCTCTATGATTTAACATTAGAGCAGTATTCTGCGACCGAGGCAATGGCGAAATGGCCTGGATTAGCCTTACCTGAAAACTTTGTTGCTTGCTTTGAGCCTACTGCTGGTGTTCTTCGTGTTGAAGCCTGCATTAACGCTTATAAAAAATTAGCCCTTGAGGCAGGAGCAACCTTACATACAAATGAAAAAGTGCAGAACATCAAAGCTGGAGACATTGTACGTGTTCAAACAGCAAATAATATATACGAGGCTAAACATTTAATTGTGACAGCTGGTGCTTGGGCAACTGAGTTACTACAAACAATGGACATCGCCATTCCTGTTACACCGACGCGAAAAACATTTGCATGGTTTGAGGCAGAGGAACAGCTTTATTGTGAAGATATTTTCCCGGCCTATTGTTTTGAATTTGCTGATTCCGCATACTATGGTTTTCCCAGTATTGATGGAGCTGGCCTAAAACTTGGCAGACATGATGGCGGTGAGGCTATCAATCCAAATGATCCGCTACGCCCATTCGACGAACAGGATACAATAGACTTACAAAACTTTATCGATCGTTTTATGCCTCAGCACGGTGCATTGAAATTCGGAAAAACATGCAAATATTCGATGACTCCAGATGAAGATTTCATTATTGATTTTTTACCTGAGCATCGAAATATTGTCATTGCAGCGGGCTTCTCAGGACATGGTTTTAAATTTAGTAGCGCGGTTGGTGAAGTTTTAGCTGATCTTACCCTACAAGGAAAGAGTAAACAGGACTTGTCTCTATTTAAACTAAATCGTTTTACGAAATAAAAAAATATCCAAAGGAATTTGTCTCAATAGTTAGTGAAGACAAATTCCTTTTTCTTAAGAACTAAATAAAACGGAGCTATATATAGAAGCAAAAAATCTGCTGTTGTTAAATCTAAGTCGTTTTACTCTTTCTGCATTACTTAATAACCCTCTCAATTATCTACAATTTATACACCCTTCTCTTTTAAGTACCTTGAAATAATCCGTTTTCAGTATATAAAACACTTCCCCCTTTAAATCTATGTATGGATTGTATCCCTTTCGAGACCGAAATTGGGTATAATGCATTATAAATAACATTTTATAAAAAATAGTCCATTTTAATTAAGGGAGGGTAATAAGTTGATAAATATTTTAGTAGTGGACAATCATGAAGCTGTTGGAGAAGGTATAAAATTATTATTAGAACAAGAGGTAGATTTCCATGTCACAGTTGTAAGAACTGGTGAGGAAACTTTGAATGCCCTCTCCCAACAAACATTTGATATATTTTTATTTGATGTAAACATGCCCTTTTTAAATGATCAAGGATTAGTAAAAAAAGTGGAACAATTAAATGCTGAAGCAATTAAAATTATCTACACAGGCTACGAAATTGAACCTTTTTTCAATATTTTAATAGAATCAGATGTTTCTAGCTTTGTTAGCAAAACAGCCTCTAAGGAAAATCTTATTATGGCAATACGCTCCGCTCTAGATGGGAATGCCATGATACCAGTGAAATTATTACGACAATTAAAACTAGTAGAAAGCCAAAAGAACAAAATGGAAATAATGAATCAGTTCATTCAATATGACCTCAAAAAAAATGAACTAGCAGTGCTTAAATTAGTGGCTGCTGGTAAGACAAATAAACAAATAGCAGAAAATTTATTTGTCAGTTTGCGTACAGTCGAATATCGTTTAACAAAGATTTTCAAAAAACTACAAGTATATTCAAGAATAGAAGCTGTTGAAAAAATCAGAAAAATAGGCTTGTTATAAAAATGAATAATCGAATGTCAAGTGATATTATTGCTCCGTAAGCTTATAGTGATTGGATTAGCTATGTTTCTTACATTGATAATTCAAAAAGTTTCAAGTAATACTGGAATAATAAACAACAACTCCTTAACTTTAGAATTTTTAAGTTATGTAATAATATTTTTCATAGTATATGCATTACTGGATATTAAAAATTTGTATACCCTTATTTCGCAGAGAGAGTAGTGTGAACTACTCTCTTATTTATTTTACTCAATCAAATTGCGCTAGAACGTTTTAATTATCCCAATATGCTAAAGAGCGTTTCTTCATCGCTTCTCGGTATTGCTCTGTGGAGATTGGCAATGCTGTATTTGTTTGATAATCCATAATGACACCATATTTTCGAACAACATCCATTTGATTAATTTCACCTTTGTTATACATCTGCTCAACTTCTATTGGATCTGTTTCCAGCCATCTATGGCGATTTTTCCGAATATAATCGCGTTCTTTTAATGTTGCAGCCATATCAATTTCGAAGGCATCTATATCACGGTCAATTTCGTGGATGACTACGCCATAATCAATTTTTGCTCGCTCAAGCGAAACATATTCATCTATCACGTCCTCTAAAACAGCGTTTACATCTCGTGCTAATGGGTCACCTAAGCCACCGCCTCCTGCTGAGGGACGTGTAAAGGAATCTCCATTCTTCAACTCGACATTGGAGAAAATCGTGCCTAAAAATTTTTCATCCTCTTTATTTGGATTTAAAATTGCTCCCTGCGCGATAGAAGGTAGACCGCCCATAATCCCCCATGTAATGGAGCGAGAACGATCGCAGCAATAGGACATCACTGTTTGGTTTACATTCGTTAAAACGCCTCCCTTTTCTACACCACAGCCGCCACGGTATTTACCTGGACCAGCTGAATCTATCATTATTTCATGCTTCGTTGTAACAACTGGGGACAAACGCTCTTGCCCCTCACATGGTTGAACACTCAACCCTACCCCGAACACTGGTGAGGTTGTATTCGCGCCATCACGGTCAATACGTCCACCATGACCACCAGCCATCCAGTCATACCACATAAAATATTCACTACTATCTCTCCGCTGATCATATCCACCTATTAATAAATACTCTAAATTAAATGAACATGCGATCGCGCGTTCAGGCATAATATTCGACCATAATTCGAAGCAGGCATTCATAATTTTTTCAAACGCGCCTGAACAATAGCCAGAGACAGCTACTGGGCTAGGTGCATTGACGACAGAGTTTTCAGGAAGAAATATTTTCACAACACGATAAAATCCTGAGTTCAGCGGAATATCCGGGAAAAATGTTTTGGTTCCTGCATAAGTGCCAGAAAGTGCTGAGCCAAAGCCTGCATTTAAAAAACAGCTAATATAAGGATGTGAATCGCTTAAATCATAAGCTATTTCATCCTCCGTAATGGTCATTTTCACACGAATTGGGATGAGGCCATCTCCTACTTGCGGATCCATATCGATATAGTCCACTGTTTCCCATTGTCCTTTTGGTAAAGCTTTAATTTTCGCTCGCATTAATCTCTCTACATAGTTTTGAACTTCTTCAAAGGCTACTAGCACTGTATGAATGCCGTACTTTTCAATCATTTCTTGGAGCTGTTTCTCTCCAACTTTTGCCGCTTCCACTTGAGACCTTAAATCTCCTATACGTTCTTCTGGAATGCGCATATTCATGACAATAATCTTCACAACATCTGTTAAATATTGACCTTTACTATAAATGCGGACAGGTGGGATACGAAGCCCTTCCCCGTAATGTTCCTTAGCTGTAATATCAAAGGAACCCGGATTAGAGCCACCGACATCTGCCCAGTGACCATTTGTTTGCATAAGTGCAATCAGTTTATCATCATGGAACACTGGTAAAATTACACGTACATCACTGAAATGTGTTCCTCCACGATAAGGATCATTTACTAAAAATACATCACCTGGATGAATGTCATCAACAAAATCCTCTAAAACAGCTTTTGCAGTTAAATGTAATGTCCCTACATGTACGGAAATATCTTGCGTACCTTGCATAACGGTATTCCCCTGTGCATCGCATAATGCACAGCTAAAGTCTCGATTATAAATGACAAACGAATAACATGTACGTAGCATTTGTTCAGCCATTTGATCGACTAAATTCACAAAACCGTTTTTTAACACTTCAAATGTTACTGGGTCTAGATTTTGGACCTTATGATGTGTCTCCAATTTCGTTGTACTCATAGCCAATTCCTCCTTATCGCGTATTAGTTCACCGTAATAATAATATTTTTATAGGCATCTACTTCCGCAGTAAACCCTGGTGGAATAACAGTCGTCGTATCTAGCTGATCGATAATGGCAGGACCAGCAAATTGTGTATAAACGGGTATTTTATCGCGATTATATACGTTTGTTTCAATATATTTACCCTCAAAATAAACAGGACGTGTTTCTTTAAAAGCATCTTCAAGTGAACCTTCAGAAACATATTGAGGGAAATTAGGTTTTGGTACTGTGCCTATAGCTGTTACACGTAAGCCAAATATTTCTATAGCTTGATCCTTATCAGAAAATGCAAATTCTCGTTCATGTTCTTGATGGAACGCTTCCAAAATAGCATCTAAGGAAGTGAATTGATCGGATACGAGAACAGCAAGAGATCTCCATTGTCCCTTATAACGAAGATCTATATAATTCGTTAATGACGATGTGTTCTCTGCTATTCCTTCCTCTTCTAATAATTCTCTTGCTTCTTCCCGCAATTCACTAAATTGATTTGTCAGTTCCTCTACACTTACTTCATCTAGTTTTTTTACATACGTTTTAGAAATATCATGGCGCACATCTACAAGTAGGCACCCCATTGCTGCTGCAACACCTGGATGCGTAGGAATAATGACTTTTGGGATATTTAAATCTTTTGCCAAATAGGCTCCGTGTAATGGTCCCGCACCACCAAAAGCTACAAGCGCGAAATCACGGGGATCATAGCCTCTCCGTACTGATATTAATCGAACTGCATCACTCATATTGGCATTTGCAACTTCTATAATGGCACTTGCCGCTTCCTCAACCGTTTGATCGAATGCATTGGCGATTTTGTTCACAGCCTCACTAGCTGCCTCTTTGTTTAACTGCATCGTTCCATCTAACAAATCCACACCTAGACGTCCTAACACTAAATTTGCATCTGAGTTAGTGGGCTCAGTGCCTCCTCGGCCATAGCAAGCTGGACCTGGTACTGCCCCTGCACTTTGTGGTCCATTTCGTAAAGAACCGCCTTCATCTTTCCAGGCGAGGCTACCTCCACCGGCTCCTATTGTTAATATTTCAATGCTAGGGAAACCAATTGGATAGCCATATTCTATCGACCAATCCTTTGTGATTCGAATATCTCCCTTATACATCAGTGAAATATCAGTACTTGTACCACCCATATCTAAGCCGATTGCATTGTCAAATCCGCATAACTTTGCGATATGCTTACTTGCAATTGCTCCAGCAGCTATCCCGGAACTTGCCAATCTAGCAGCATAGCGGGGTACTGTACTTGAAGTCATAACACCTCCACCAGAATGTAAAACTAATATTTCATCGTCATAGCCTTTTTTCTGCATTTCAGTGCTTAACTTACTAATGTAATTACTCATAATTGGTCCAAGAACTGCATTGATAATAGTTGTACTCATACGCTCATGCTCAAAAATTTCCGGAAGCACCTCGCTGGAAATACAAACATAGACATCCGGTAATTCCTCTTTTAAAATCCCTTTGACTTTCGCCTCATTTTCCCCGTTCACATAGGCATTAATGAAACTCACGGCAATGGATTCTGTTCCTCGACGTTTTAATTTTTTTGCTAATAAACGAATTTCCTCTTCATCAATAGCTTGAAGAATATTTCCTTCATAATCTATTCGTTCTGTCACTTCAAATCGATCACGTCGTTGAATATAGGGCCTCGCAGTATCTTTATACGTATCCCAAATATCTTCTTTCGTTCCTCGTCGGATTTCGATGACATCTCTAAAGCCCTTTGTCGTAATAAGAGCAGTTTTTGGCAGCTTGCGCTCAATTAACGCATTCGTTCCAACTGTTGTACCATGAGAAAAAATTTTAATATCCTTGCCATTTAATTCTGCTTTTGCTACTCCATTTAAAATTCCTTGCTCTGGATTTGAAGGTGTAGACGACGTTTTTGTAACAATTACTTCTCCCGTCTCTTCATTAAAAACAAATACATCCGTAAACGTTCCACCGACATCAATTGCTAAACGACTTTGTGCCATAGCTCTACCTTCTTTCGTTTAATAAATTTTAAAAAGGCAAAAACGCCTTTGCGGTTGTTCACATCGTGTTACTTTGCTTTCATCAAAACGTATTTTTGAGTATAAAGTTAATGCCTCGAGCGGATGCCCCAGATTTTTTTATGTTATCGCGTACAATTCAAGAAAAATCTGGGTCATTACACCGAGGCATATGTGACATTTATTTTTTTGTCTTCTATTTTAAATTTCTTGCATGATAAACTTTTTACTCACTTTTTGTGCTAATCGTAATTGTTTTAAACGTTGTAAAGAACTCTTTCGCTGCCTGCCCCTGTTCACGGGCACCGGTACTTGAGTTTTTCATTCCTCCAAACGGTGCTTGAGGCTCTGCTCCACCTGTTTCATCATTAACCTGTACAAGTCCAACTTCACTACGGTTAATAAAATCAAATGCTTTCGGAATGTTATTTGTATAAATAGAAGCACTCAATCCAAAATTAGAATCATTCGATAATCGAATCGCTTCTTCATAATCTTTTACTTTGATGACCGCTAAAACTGGTCCAAAAATCTCTTCATGGGCAATCGACATCTCATGAGTTACATTCGTAAAAATTGTTGGGTCAATATAGTATCCTTCTAATATACCTTTTGTAGGACCACCGCCAAATACTAGCTCTGCTCCCTCAACTTTTGCTTTCTCAATGGCGGATAATATGGAATCATATTGTCCTTTAGATGACACAGGTCCCATCGTGACACCAACTTCAATTTTTTTGGCTTCCTCAATTAACTGCTCTACTACCTTTTCATAAACCAATTCCTCAATGTAAACTCGACTAGTTGCTGTACAACGCTGTCCAGTCTGCTTCATTGCACCATCAATCGTTAGTTTTGCAGCTTGATTGATATTGGCATCAGCTAAAATGATCGCTGCATTTTTCCCTCCAAGTTCAAGCTGAATTTTTTTATTAGTCGATCCAGCAGTATCTAAAATACTTTGCCCTACACTATTTGAGCCTGTAAATGTAATCGCCTTTACTTCTGATGCCTCCAATAATACCTGCCCCACCTTTGAACCGCGACCTTGTACGACATTTAATACGTTTTTTGGTAAACCTGCTTGTTGAAATAGTTCTCCAATCAATTCACCAGTTAAAGCGCTTTCAATAGAAGGCTTCCAAACAACCGTATTGCCGTACACTAATGCAGGTGCAATTTTCCATAGAGGAATAGCTACAGGGAAATTCCAAGGAGTTATGGCTGCAACGACACCAAGTGGTACCCGCATTGTGTACAATAATTTCGCTTCATTGGCAGAAGGTAATACTTCACCTGTTGCCCGCATTCCTTCTTGTGCAAAATAACGTAAAATGGAAGCGCCACGTTTAACTTCACCAAGCATTTCATTTTTCGTTTTACCCATTTCATTCGAAGCTATTTCAGCTACTTTATCAATATTTTTCTCAAGTAAGTCTGCTGTCACGCGTAAAATTTCTCCACGTGCAACAGAAGACGTATTTTTCCAACCTTCAAACGCTTCCTGAGCCGCAACGATTACGTCTTTCGTTTCATCTATAGTCAAAAGCTCAACTTTGCCAATACATTGAGATGGTTTCGCTGGATTAAATTGTTCTCGTATTTCTCTAACGATAGTTGTCATAAAACTCCTCCTTCAAATTATGAATTTTTACGTTGACATTACTCTTTTTCAACAATTGTTTTACGTATATGATCAAATGTCTCGTCTAAAATACGTAACATTTCATCTAGCTCTACTTTTGATAGAATGAGAGGTGGAGAAAAAACAACTGTATCTTGATCATACGTAACTGTTCGTAGAATCAATCCTCGTTTCATCGTTTCTTGTACAAAAATTGGACTAAGAGGAGACTCAAACAATTCACCCGTCTCACGGCTCTTTACTAATTCAATGGCTCCAAGTAATCCAAGAGTACGCACGCGTCCGATAAAACTATATTTTTCTTGCAGTGCTCGGAATCCTTCTAACATGGCATCGCCCATCTTTGCAGCATTTTCAACGAGATTTTCACGCTCAAGGATTTCTATATTTTTCAACCCAACTTGACAAGCGAGTGCATGACCGCTGTAAGTATATCCGTGCATTAATGTCCCTTTAGAAAGTTCGCAAAGATCTTGATGCAGCTTTTCGGATATCGCCACACCACCAAGTTGAACATAACCACTCGATACTCCTTTAGCGAATGACATCATATCTGGCACTACCCCGTAATGTTCCATACCGAAAAATTTACCTGTACGACCAAACCCGGTAATGACTTCATCTGCAATGAATAAAATACCGTACTCATCACAAATTTTTCGCACTTCTTTAAAGTAATCTTTTTGTGGAATATTAACCCCTCCTGCACCTTGTACAGGCTCAGAAATAAATGCTGCCACAGTCTCAGGGCCTAACGCTTCAATCGTTTCACGTAAATTACGTACGGATTCGCTGTATACATAGTGGAAATCAGGTGCGTGCGAATTCGTAAAGTCACGAAATGCCTGTAAACCTGTCGCATTTGTAGCACCCATTGCTACACCGTGGTATGAATGGGTACGTGAAATAATTTTTTGGCGCTCTGGCTGTCCTTTTAGTAACCAGTAATGACGTGCTAATTTAATTGCTGTATCGTTCGATTCTGAACCTCCAGAAGTGAAAAATACAGTGTTTAAGTCTCCAGGAGTTAAAGAAGCAATTTTCGTCGCTAAACGAATAGCCGGTTCATTGCTAAACGATGCGAAGCAGGAACTAAATGCTAATGTAGAAATTTGCTCCTTCGCCACTTC
The DNA here is from genome assembly GCF_047737915.1 of Lysinibacillus sp. NPDC056185. NCBI lineage: Bacteria > Bacillati > Bacillota > Bacilli > Caryophanales > Bacillaceae > Lysinibacillus > Lysinibacillus sp. NPDC056185. The sequence goes on along the minus strand of NZ_JBLLLQ010000011.1, from coordinate 110,092 downwards.
GGCAATTTCTTTACGACCATGCCCAATATTTACATTCCATAAAGAAGACATCCCATCAATGTAGATATTTCCTTCTATATCTTTTAAATAAATGCCATTGCCCTCTGTAAAAATGGCTGCTGGCCCTTGTGTTTGTTGTTGCTCAATCGACGTTGTTGGGTGTAGAAAATGTTTTTGATCTAACGTCTTTAACTCTTCTTTTAGTTGAACTGTCATAAATACCAACCTCTTTTCGTTTAAAATTTCATTCATTTTTTTAGTAGCAATTCTCATGCCAACTGAAGAAAAAAATTCTTTTAACGAAAAAAATATTGCTACATTTTCATAATGTGTGATTGATTTCCGTTCCGGCTGGGCGCTTTCCTGGGGGCGTCCGATGAGCCGCTTCGCTGCGCTGCAGGGTCTCATCTGTGACGCTAATCCCCAAGGAGTCGCCCAGCCTCCACTCCAATCAACTTATATACATGGCGTACGTTTTAACAAATAATATCCTAAAATTTTAGTGGTGAATCGTTATTGCTGCTTCACAAAAACTACTTAAAAAGGAAAAGGGACGCTTTCTTGTTTGAAAATGTCCCTTTTCTTCTACATCAATTAAATTAAAATATTAATGGCATTCCATCATTTTCTTTGTATTTATTAGCGAGTATTGCAATGTTGCAACTTATTGTGCATGAATGAAATTTCGATGCAAAAATACATCATTAATCCTCATATGAAATTTGTTTCGTTAATTGGAATTTTTGTATTTTACGTACTAATGTTGACTGATCACAGCCAAGTGATTTAGCAGCTTGCCTAATACTTGGATATTTAGATAGAGCTTCTTTAATAATCTGCTTTTCAAACGCAGCTACTTGCTCCTTTAAAGTACCACTAAACCTCGGAGTTACAACCTGTTCCTGGATGCTTTGTAGTTCTATTGGATTTTCTAGATCACGTGTAATAGTTGGGTTACTATCTAACTCTTGTTGCACAATTAATGCTGTTATTTCTGGCTGCGTTGCTAGTAAGCAAATACGCTCCACCATATTTTTAAGTTGACGTACATTGCCTGGCCAATCATAAGATTCTAAAATTTTCATTGCAGATGACTCAATTGTCCGATGGATCCCATATTTTTCTTCAACAATAGCCAAAAAATGGTTGACTAGTGGGATGATATCTTGGCGACGATGTCTTAACGGAGGAATTTCAATCGGGATAATATTTAAACGATAATATAAATCCTCTCGAAAATTACCTTGCCACACCATCTCTGCTAAATTTCGGTTTGTCGCAGCGATTATACGTACATCAATAGGAATAGGCTTTCCACTACCTAGACGCTGAACCTCTGATTCTTGGAGTACACGTAATAATTTCGCCTGTAGTAATACGGACATCTCTCCAATCTCATCTAAAAACACTGTACCACCTGACGCAATCTCAAATAACCCTGCCTTACCACCTCTTGACGCTCCCGTAAAGGCTCCTGCTTCATAGCCGAAAAGTTCAGATTCTAACAAATTCTCAGGGATTGCACTACAGTTAATCGTTAAAATTTGCTGATCATGACGGCGGCTATTTGCGTGAATAAGCTTTGTTATCTCTTCTTTACCTACGCCCGATTCACCACCAATTAATACAGTAGAATCTACCTCTGCAACTCTCATAACACGCTCTACAACCTGCATCATTGCTGAAGATACAGCAATTAAACTACTTTTTGTGTTTTCTTTATTATGTAAGGCATGTAGCTTATTTTTAAAATTCTCGTTTTGAACTTCTAATTTTTTTACTTCTTTCTCTAACAGTTTTAATTGTGTCATATCACGAGTAATAGCAACTACATATTGTAATTCGCCGTATTCATCAAATATCGGTTTACCTGAAACTAAAAAGCATTTGCCATTAATGAACGTCTGCAAAATAGTTACTTTTTCTTTTGATTCAATTACTTTCATCGAAATGGAATCACTCATTAATCCTTCGGCGATGACATCTTTTGCATATCTCCCCATTAAATCAATGCCAACAATTTCGATATCAATATCATTTTGAAATAAAATTTTGCCATCGCTATCACATACTGTAACGCCATCGGATATGGAGTTTAACACTTTAATTGACAACGGGTTCATAAAGTCTATATAGCTATACTGCATGAATGGTTTGACATGAAACAAGCTACCTTGCGAAGTCTCTATTACGTGAATAAAATAGCCTTCTACATCAAAGGTTTCTATTCCTTTACTATATTTCTTCATTATTTTTTCAAGAAGCTCTATTTGGATATCACTTTTAATCATTACCTCATCATTTTTTACAATAAAAAAATGTTCCTCTTTATGTAGTTGAGTTATCGACATCTAGATCACTCCCTTTTGAACTTTAAAGGCTTTTTCATACAAAAAAATTCGCTCGTTCTACGGGGCATCTGGAAGCCTAAAAGGGTTAAAGTATCCTTTAAGTTCTTTCATGGCTTGATATCTCGCAGGAATATCGCGAATTTTTTGTATTTTTATAATATTCTACTCTGATGCTAGCTTTTCCTCTATTTGCTCCGCTGGTCTTGTCGACAGCTTTCGCATAATCATGAACAACACAACTGAGCCAATTAATACAAATGTACTCAAATAGAATTGTGAACGTAAGGATTCGATGAGAGCTTGGCATAAATAAACGACTGTTAAAATACCAATTGTCACATACGATAAATATGGAAATAGCCACATTCTAATCGATAATGGCTCATCTGAAACTTTGTCGTAATAACGGCGGAAACGAATTTGTGAAATAGCAATAAAAATATAAACAGCAATCATTAATCCCCCAACGCAATTACCTAAAAAGTAGAAAATGACTTCAGGTGAAATGAAGTAAAGCATCGCACAAATATACGCTACTACTGTACTACCAATAACAGCTGGTACAGGCACACCTCGACGATTTTTTATTTGCGAGAATATTTTTGGTGCATCGCCTTGACGCGACATTTCAAGTAACATTCGTGAACTTGTATAAAGAGCAGAATTTAAAACTGAGATTAGTGAAATAAAAATGACGATTTGAATAAGTTGAGCAGCAATTGGAAGCCCTGCCATCGTTAAAATATTTGCATAAGGCGCGGACAATATTTTTGAATCATTCCAAGGGATGATTAAAACCATAATAGCTACTGAGCCTACAAAAAATAACCCTAATCGAAAGACAACGTTGCGAATGGCGCGGACAATATTTTTCGCTGGATTTTCAGACTCTGCTGCCGCAATGGCTGCAACCTCAGCACCACAAATCGAAAATATAACAAAGACAATTGCCGTAAAAATTGGGACAATACCATTCGGAGCAAATCCACCGAATTCCGTTAAAATCCCTAACCCCTTAGGTTCATAATTTGGCCAAATTCCTAAAATCATAGCTATACCAACAACTAAAAATACAATAATTGCCGTAACTTTAACGAAGGACAACCAATATTCAAATTCACCAAATGATTTTACTGAATAAATATTAACAATTGTCATCAATAATGTTATACCTACGCTTCCGAGCCATGTTGGTATCATCGGGAACCAATTATGCAGCATTCCCCCTATGAGTGCCGCTTCTAACCCCACAATAAATACCCAGCTTGCCCAATAAAGCCACCCTACTGTAAACCCTGCCCATGGGCCAATATATTTCCCAGCATAGGAAGCAAATGAGCCTAGCTCTGCCGAACCTCCTGATTTCTTTCCTAATACTATTTCTCCTGATGCCATTTCCCCAACCATTTGCATGATCAGAACTATGAGCATGCATGCAATTGCATATGAAATCACTGCCGCAGGACCGGTACTTAAAATATTTTTCCCTGTCCCTACGAAGAGTCCTGTACCAATAACCCCTCCAATGGAGATCATTGTAATATGCCGTGTTTTCAATGATTTTTGCAAAGCCCCCATTAAACCACCCCTTTGTGTTATGTAGACATTTACTAGCCCCTTTCTTCTATTTCAATGTCTATCGTTTAATGAGCAATTATGATGCCAAACCTATTCAATTATTAAAAATTTCAAAAAATTATCAATCTGCACCTCTATTGTTGTTATTTAAAAACTGTCTTATCACCCAAAATTGTTTATAACATTTTATAAAACATAGTAATTTTTGTTAATTGGAGTGGAGGCTGGGCGACTCCTTGGGGATTAGCGATAGAGGAAGGAAGGCTAAAAGCATCACATCCTGTGATAACGCCTTCGCGACCAACATCGGTGCTGCTGACGCTTCGTTAGCACTACGCTTTCGCGCAAAAGACATCTGTTGGCCCGAGACCCTGCAGCGAAGCGGCTCATCGGACGCCCCCAGGAAGCTCTGCTCTGTGCGAAAGCGTAGCGACAGCAACAACAAAGCGCCCAGCCGGAACGGAAATCAACTTCACGTTAGGTGAGGAGCCTTTACAAAAATCTATGAATCTTTTCATATGCGTTTTTCAAATTTTGATGCAAAAATACATCATTAAAGTTTATTTACATCATCTATCCATATACACGATTAAATGAACTCATAATATTCATCTCTTCCCTGTACTTCGCTACTGTCCGTCTGGATATTTGGATACCTTCAGCACATAAAGTATTTGTAAGCTGCTGATCAGTTAATGGCTTTTGTTTATCTTCTGTCTCAATCAATTGTTTGAGCCGCTTTTTAATATACATAATAGAATCCATTTTTCCAGAAATATTCATTACTCCTTTTGTAAATAACGATTGTAAAGCATATACGCCATGGGAAGTTTTTATATATTTTCCACGCACTGCCCGACTAATCGTTGATACATGTAGACTTAAAATGTCCGCTATATCTTTTAATCGCATAGGCTTTAATGCCTCAATGCCTTTATGGAAAAAATCTTCTTGCAATTCCACTAGCAATCTAGCTAATTCGTACAGTGTTTTATCACGTTGTTCGATTCCTTGTAATAATAAAAGAGCATCTTTCATTGTGTCTTTAAAATAGGTTTTACAGTTCGGATCATTCTTTAGCATTTCAACATAATGTTTATCGATAGTGACGCTTGGTAAATATCCACGATTTAATTTAATCAGCCATTCCTCTCCTAATTTTTCTACTTCGACTTCTGGAATGACATATGGAATCGCTTCCAATTTATCTCCTGTCATCACTGGTTTTAAATTTTTTATATAGTTGACAGTTTTCTTCACGTCATGTAGAGACGTCTTATACTTTTTACTTAATTGTTTAATAGCTTGTGCTGCCACTAGCTCTAAATCCGCTTCGATAAACCGAGAAGCTAATTTCGGTGCAAGCGCATCACTGTCTACCTGAATGAGTAAAAATTCCTTGTAATTACGCGCCCCTACTCCTACTGGCTCAAAAGTTTGAAGTAAGTCCAATAGTGCCTCTACATGCAAAACATTTGTATTACATCTATCAGCGACAATTTCTACATCAACATCTAAAAATAGACGTTCATCTAACGATTGAATTAAAAACGTTAAGATTTTTAAATCTACAGAAGAAAGATTTTTATGCATAGGTACTTGTTCCAATAAAAACTGCTCATAGCTTTCTTTTACTGCAAACTTCATCTCAATGGGATTAAATGAATGATGTTGTGGTGCATAATATTGCGCAGAATAACTCTTATCGGAATAACTTGCTAATTGCATAATTTCCTCATATTGCATTTTCACCGTCGAATCAGTGACAACTAACAGTGGATTTTCGTTAGCCTTATCATAAATATACTGTTCTAGTTCATTTGTTGAATATTGCAGAATTTCTAAATGCTGTACTAATTGTGGTGATAACACTTGCATTATTTTTTGGGAAGTTTTGATAGCTATTTGCATATCCCACACCTCCATTACGTAATTTTCTACATAGTAACATGTTTATTCTCCCTTTTTCCATTTTTCCATCGAATATTATTTTTTAATTATAGTGTAGTCGACATCTTTTTGGGCGAGCAGCTCATCGGACGCCCCTCAGGCGGAACGGAAATCAACCTCAAGTTTTGGTGATAAGCAACGAACCTTCCTCACTATTCTCGTAAAATTTTCAAATAATTCCAAAAAGTAGTTGACTACAGTTATAAGTCATCATAAAATACACATATACAATAACAGTTACCACATTACGGTAAAATTTAAGGAGTGATCAAATGTTTCATGTACCAACTGTGCAATTTACACAAGAGCAAGAGCAATTCCGCTTAGATGTTCGAACGTTTCTACAGGATGAATTAGCAAAAGGAACTTTCACGCCTAAATGTGACTCTTGGCTAAGTGGAGATGATCCTGAATTCTCTAAATTAATTGGTCAAAAAGGTTGGATTGGCTTAACTTGGCCTAAAAAATATGGCGGTCAAGAGAGGAGTACTATTGATCGATACATTTTAACGGAAGAATTTTTAGCTGTTGGTGCTCCGGTTGCTGCACATTGGTTTGCTGATCGCCAAACAGGACCACTTCTTTTACGGTATGGAACAGAAGAGCAGCGAGAATATTTCTTACCGAAAATCGTGAAAGGCGAATGCTACTTCGGCATAGGTTTAAGTGAACCAAATAGTGGCTCTGACCTCGCTTCGGTTAGCACACGTGCTGAAAAAGTAGAGGGCGGATGGATTGTCAACGGTCAAAAAATATGGACGAGTAATGCACACCTTTGCCACTATATGGTGACTTTAGTACGGACTAGTCCTTTTGATGGAAAAAGTAAACATGCAGGGCTCAGTCAGTTGATTGTTGATTTACATGCGGAAGGGGTAACGGTTGTTCCGATCAAGTTTCTAACTGGTGAGCATCATTACAACGAAGTATTCTTTGACAATGTTTTTGTACCTGACAATATGGTTGTTGGAGAGATCGGTAATGGCTGGGCTCAAGGATTAGCAGAGCTTGCCTTTGAGCGCAGTGGTCCAGAGCGAATATTGAGTACTTTCCCATTAATCGATGAACTAATTCAAGAGTTAAAGCGCCAAAACAATTTAGAAGGGTTACAGCAAGCGTCTAAAATAATAGCTCGTCTTTGGGGTCTACGTAATTTGTCAATTGGAGTAGCCCAGCTTTTAGAATCCGGTAATGGTGAAGACGTATCTATTCCTGCAGCACTTGTGAAAGCACTCGGTACGAAATTTGAGCAAAGTATTCCTGAAATAACACGCTTAATCGTACAGACTTATCCTACTCTTGACGCGCATCGTAAAATTGATCGCTTTATGGCTGAATCCATTTTACATGCACCAGGTTTCACTATCCGAGGAGGAACTTCAGAAGTACTGTATGGCGTTGTAGCGAAAGGGGTTGTAGCACAATGAGCGAAATGAAAGATATGATTCTTGATGTTGTAGAGCGCATGTTAAAAGAAAAAGTCGATAAAGAGTTAGTCGATACAGTGGAACAAGGTCATTGGGCACCAGAACTATGGGATCTGTTTAAAGAAAACGGGATGACAGCTGTAGCCATTTCAGAAGAAAATGGCGGTGCAGGTGGCGACATAGAGGATTTATTGAATATTGTTCGTTTAACTGGAAAATACGCGGCACCGATTCCATTTGCCGAAACCACATTCGCAAATTATTTATTAGAGTTTACTAGTTTACAAGTAATTGAAGACCTGGCGACGTATATGCTCTGCCCTAACCAAGCCTTTACGTTAGAGAATGGCAAATTAACCGGAGAGGCGATCCAAATCCCTTGGGCACGTCATACAAAACATCTAGTGACACTTGCCTATAGCACGGAGGGTACTCATCTTGTAGAAATCGATTTAAGCAAAGCTGAAATTAAGCTAGGGTCGAATTTAGCAGGCGAACCGCGTGATACCGTGAAATGCCATCATACTAAGGTTTCACAAGTATCTGCTGTGTTATCTCCTGACAAGATACACGCTATAACAACACTCAATACTGCTTTTCAATTAGCACTGATGACTGGTGCCGTCGATAAAATAAATGATTTAACTGTTCAATATACGAAAGAACGTGAGCAATTCGGTCGACCGATTCATCGCTTCCAGCTCGTACAACAGCATATTGTACAGTTAGCAGGTGAAACAGCGATCGCCTTAGCAGCATTTAATAATGTTACAGAAGCCCTTCAGATGAACAGTCAAAATAGTGAGGTTGCTTACGCCAGCATTCGTTTCGAAGAAATTATTCAAGCAGTGACAACAATTGCACATCAAGTACACGCTGCAATTGGTACGACACACGAGCATAGTTTGCACCAATTTACACGCAGACTTTGGTCATGGCGCGATGAAGGAGCCAGCACCTCTTATTGGACTAATTTGGTCGCAACACAACTGCTAGAAAATAGTGGAGATAGTCTATGGGAATATTTAACTTCAAGTAGCGCAAGCTCTCCACTTCTCAAAGTGGAAGGATAAGTAATTAATTTGTGACAAACTACTAATGACATGATAAGGAGTGTTATCAATGACTGATTTACTTTTTGAAGTGCAAGACCATGTAGCCACAATTACATTAAATAGACCTGAAGCGTACAATGCTTTTAGTGAAGAGATGATCGCTAAATGGATTGAAGCCCTTGAAACTGTTCGTGATTCAGAGGACATTCGTGTTGTAATCGTAAAAGGTAATGGAAAATCATTTTGCGCTGGCGGGGATATTAAGGCGATGCAAGCTGGTGAAGGATTTTTCCAAAGTGAGGACGATATCTCTTCTACAGGATTAGCACGAAAAAATTCTCTGTGGAAAAAGATTCAACGTATCCCCCTTCTCCTTGAAGAAATTGATAAGCCCGTTATTGCTCAGGTACATGGGTTTGCAATGGGCGCAGGGCTTGATATGGCCTTAATGTGCGATATACGGATTGCTGCAAAATCCACAAAAATTTCAGAAAGCTACATTAACGTGGCGATCGTTCCGGGCGACGGTGGTGCTTATTATTTACCGAAATTAATCGGCGTCGATCAAGCATTGGACATGTTCTGGACGGCTCGTGTATTAACTGCTGATGAAGCAAAAGACAAAGGTGTTGTGACATTTGTTGTAGAAGACCATGAGCTTGAAGAATACACATTGAATTATGCAAAAGAATTAGCAAGTCGTCCAACTACCACATTGCAATTCATAAAGCGTGCTGTTTATCAAAGTCAACGAATGGATTTACGTAGTGCCCTTGATTACATTTCATCACAAATGGCTATTGTAACAGAGCTAGATGATTTCAAAGAGGGTGTAAACGCAGTTGTAGAAAAACGTAAGCCCGTTTATAAATGACGTATTTAGGAGGAAGAACAATGCAACCTCTTGAAAATATTCGAGTATTAGATTTATCTCGTGTTTATGCTGCTCCTGCTGGCTCCATGATGTTGGCAGATTTAGGAGCAGAAATAATTCGCATAGAACATCCAGATGGCTCTGATAGTATGCGTGATTGGGGGCCATTTGTGAATGGTCAAAGTACGTATTATTTATGTGCCAATCGCAATAAAAAATCAATCACATTAGATTTAAAGAAAATTGAGGACAGAGAAAAATTTAAAGAACTTGTCAAAGATGCTGATGTCGTCCTCGAAAATTTTAAAACGGGTGACATGGAGCGAATGGGGCTCAGCTATGAGGAATTAAGCAAAGTGAATCCTAGAATCATTTATTGTGCAGTTACAGGATTCGGTCAAACTGGTCCTCTTTCACACGAACCAGGCTTCGATCCAGTAATTCAAGCGATGAGTGGTTTAATGCATGTCACTGGCTCACCTGAAGGGGAAGCGACAAAAGTTGGTGTTCCTATTGCAGATATTTTAACCTCTAACTATGTCGTCATTAGTATTTTAGCCGCTTTACGAATGCGTGATCAAACAAATACAGGGCAATTTATTGACTTAGCTTTATTAGACGTTCAAATGAGTAGCTTAGCGAATGTAGCGAGTGCTTATTTAAATACAGGCTTTATCTCAGAACGTCTCGGTAATCGTCATAATAATGTTGCGCCGTATCAAGTATTTAACTGTGCGGATGGGCCCCTAATGATTTGCGTTGGGACAGATGGACAATTTAAAAAGTTTTGCACGATGTTGCAACGTGAGGAATGGGCCAATGATCCGCGCTTTTTAACGAATACATTGCGCAAGCAACATGAAGCGGAGCTAGTTCGGATGATTACTGACCTTACCATGACAAAAACACGGGATGAATGGATTACCTTATTACAACAATACAAAATTCCCGGCGGACGTGTGAACACAATTGCAGAAGCACTAGAACAACCGCAATTTATGGCACGCGACATGATTGGTGAAATAGAGCACGAACAATATGGTACAATCAGATTCATCAAAAGCCCGTTAAAGTTCTCTGATTTAGATATTCAATATAAATTAGCACCACCTGTACTTGGAGAACATACAAACCAATTCCAAAAGTCCTCTCTACAAAAATAAAATTGCGCTATAATAGAGGTACTTTAATGGTTCATCACTGATAGTTTGGCATGACATTTTATTAAAAAGTCTGTCATGTGGATAAGTTGATTGGAGTGGAGACTGGGCGACTCCTTGGGGATTAGCGATATAGAGGAACAAAGGCTAAAAGCATCACGTCCTGTGATAACGCCTTTGTGACCAACATCCTGCTGCTGACGCTTCGTTAGCACTACGCTTTCGCGCAAAAAACATCTGTTGCCCCGAGACCCTGGAGCGAGCAACGCGAGTGAAGCGGCTCATCGGACGCGCCCAGGAAGCTCTGCTCTGCGCGAAAGCGAAGCGGCAACTACAAATGTTTTCTGTAGCGAAAGCGAAGCGGCAGCTACAAAGCGCCCAGTCGGAACGGAAATCAACCCCACGTTATGGTGATTAGCCAGTTTATCTTCATTTTATAAATGCTTTTATTGGCAAAAGCATAACGGCATATATATCTGAAGATAAATCCTCCGGCAGATGTCGAAGAAAATTTTATTACTGTAGGTGACGGGATGAATCAGGAGATTTTCGAAAAAAACTATACAATGTCATCGCTGCACAAAGCTATTAAAGTGTTAAAAGCTTTTTCAAAAGATGAACCTAGCCTTTCCCTAACTGAGTTAAGTAAAAAAACAGGGATCAGCATTTCCAGTTTACAGCGCTTCGTTTCTACCTTTGTATACGAAGGCTTTCTTCACAAAGACGAGCAAACTAAGCGCTATCAATTAGGTCATTCACTTCTGTATTTAGGCAATTTAGTAAAAGAAGAATCAAGTCTTATTATTGTCGCAGAGCCTATTTTAAAAAAGCTAAACGAAGAAATCGGCGAAAGTGTTTCCATGAATATTATTGATGGATTGGAAAGACGATGTATTTTAAACTACGATTCAACATATCCGCTTTCAACGAAAATGTTTGTAGGTGACACCTCTCCCCTTTATGCAGGTGCATCATCTAAAATATTGCTCGCATTTATGCCGAATGTTGAAGAATATGTGGAGAATATAAGTCTTGAAGCTATCACTGATAGAACGATACTTTCAAAAGAGCAGCTGTTAAAGGAATTAAAGCATACCCGTTTACAACGGTTTGCAAAAAGTAATAGCGAACGTGTGCGTGGCGCATGCTCTATATCTGCACCGATTTTAAATGCTTCTCAACAAATCATCGCTTCAGTGACACTGGTCATACCAGAAGTACGCTACAGTGACTACGATGAAAATTTATTAATTGAAACTATTCAAAGCGTTGCATTAGAAATCGAAAAGCAATTGTATTGATTTAAACAAAGAATAAACCCGAATAGAATCACTTTTTAAGTGCTTGCTATTCGGGTTTATTGCTTTAATTATTTACTAATCTCAAGAAATCATCCCAATGATTTAAGCGTGGCAGTTCAACATGCTTGTTATAGGATTGATTTTTTAAAATCACTTTTGTATTCACATCTTGCAGTGTTTCTAATACAGCTGGTTTATCATCTACATAAACATCTAAAGCTAGTTCTTTGATGATTGCCACTTTCTCTGTATCCTGCATTCCGCAGAAAAAGTGACCTTCTGTGATTGGAAATCCTTGTGCTTTCATCCATGCTTGTGTTTGCTCACAATACTGTTTAGGACGTGAAGTAATATAATAAATGTCATGTCCCTGCTGTGCCAAGGCTTGAAGCGTCTCTAGTGCTCCCTCAAAAGAAGGACAATCCGTAAAATAAATGTCCTCTAATGAACGATTCCACATCGCCGCCCCTTCAGCATCTGTTAATCCAAAAGGTTCGTGAATTTCAACTCTTTGCAAAGCTTGAAATACTTCTAGCGCAACATTTTTACCAAGTTTTTTATTATAGAGCGCAAAGGCGTGTGCTCGTAAATCGATGAGTGTGTCATCTATATCAAAGCCAAATTTCATGTTGTTTTTCTTCCCTTCAAGAAGCCTTGTTGATGAAGTTAGTCGCGAATGTTTGCTCTTTTTTAATTTGCATCGCTAATACTTCTTCTATGGCTTGCTCGCGCATTTGTTGAAAATCGTGTACGTTAAAATGAACAAGCGTATCTTTATTTAATAATGACGCAAGACACTCTGCGTCCTTGAGTGCACTATTGAGTCCAAATGCTCCAGTTGGTGTCATCGTGTGAACAGCATCCCCTAATAGCGCAAGCCCCTTTGTTCCCCAGCAGTCACAATGACTACTGAATACATCAAGTAAGACAAAATCTTGCCAGGATCTGATATGTTCATTTACAGTATCAGATAGTTCCGGGAATTGTTCTAAAAGCTGTTGGATAAATGGTGTAAATGCTTTTTTTCTGAGCTGAGGAAAACTTCCTTGTTCAATATTCCAGCCGATTTGAATGAACCCGCCTACTTGCGTAAATAAGGATAGCTGTTTATCACCTATTAATGCCATTTTAATCGATGGCTCCCATCCCTGAGGGGCAGGAATTTTTGCCCACAATAAATCAAAGCCATGCTTATGCTTTTGAATCTCAATGTGCGCTTGCTTACGAATAGTAGAGTAACGGCCGTCAGCTCCGATTATTAACTGACTACTAATTTCAATGGTTTCCCCATCCCTTGATGCAATGACACCCGTATATCTGCCCAAAGAATCAACTATGAGCTTCGTTACCTTCGTATTCAGGAAACAAGAAAAGTGAGGAAAATGCTGTGTTTCTTGTAAAATCCCCTTTAATAGATTGGCTTGCGGTACATGAATTCCTAAATGTCCAACAGCTTCATCAGGGAAAATAGTTTTTATTACTCTACCGTCTGCGTAATATTCAAGCTTTCCCATACGTAATAAGCCGAGCGCCTCGACTGCTTCAAAAAGCTGATGACTTTTTAAAACAGCCTCACCCTCCTCATTTAAATGTTCACCGCGAAATGCCTGCCCAAGTGCTGCGTTTTGTTCCAGTAGAATTACAGAAAGACCTTTTTTCGCTAGTAAGTGCGAAAGAAGTGCTCCACCTGGTCCAGCCCCTACGATACAAACATCTGCTTGATAATTCACTTTCCTTCACCTATCTTTGGATAAGCAATAATACGTAAATCTTGCCCAACCTGCTCAAACGAAGCAAATTCTACATCCCATGCTTCATCCATAGTAGATGGATTTTGACCAGCAAAAGGTGTTAATGATAAACGACCACCGAGAATCTTTGGCGCTATGTAAATCACATATTTGTTAATAGCACCTTGCTGTAAAAATGAAGAGTTGATCGTACTTCCACCCTCTACTAAAATATCCGTAATGCCATTTTGATAGAGTTTTTCAAGCATATCATCAATAACAAGCCCCTCAGAGTCATGTCGAACTGGCAATACAGTCACGCCTTTTTTCTCAAATGCTGTTATTTTTTCTTGGCTGGCATTCTCACTACATACAATAATTGTTTTCGCTTCTTCTACATTCAGAACATTGGCATGAGCTGGTGTACGAAGGGAACTATCCATAATAATGCGCACTGGATTTTTTCCGTAATCTTCTTTTAATCTTGTCGTTAAGGATGGATTGTCAGCTAAAACAGTACCAACACCAACTAAAATACCATCAACCTCATGACGAATACGGTGAACATCCTCACGCGCTGCCTCACCCGTTACCCACTTGGAATGTCCTGTATGGGCAGCTATTTTCCCATCTAAAGTCATCGCATATTTTGAAATAATAAATGGTCGTTTTGTTAGCATATTGTGAATAAAACGTTCATTTAAACGGCGAGCTTGAGCTTCTAAAACACCCACCTCTACCTCAATGCCTGCATCTCGTAACAGTTGAATACCACGTCCAGCAACAGCAGGATTTGGATCTTGCATAGCTACAACCACACGACTAACTGCTGATTCCTTCACTAAATTTGCACAAGGAGGTGTTTTTCCAAAATGCGAACACGGCTCAAGAGTTACATAAAGTGTCGCACCTTTAGCATGTTCTCCAGCCATACGGAATGCATGCACCTCTGCATGTGGTTCCCCTGCTTTTCTGTGTAAACCTGTTCCAACAATGACACCGTCTTTGACGATTACAGCCCCTACTAGTGGATTTGGATTCGTATTTCCTTTTGCACTAGCGGCTAAATCAAGTGCCAATTGCATATATTTTTCATCTGTTGTCATCTTCGTTCCTCCACTCACTTCTCTTCGCGCAAATGTCCAGATTTCTCTACTTTTGTGTCTAAATAAAATCGATTTGTCTCCGTTAATCCTCCCCATAATGGGACATGTCCTTCTGCTGCTAAACCATGTGCCTGTAATGCGGCAAGCTTCTTAGGATTATTGGTAATCAGTGTAACTGGTTTTGAACGAAGTGCAGCTAACACATTAATGGCATCTTCGTAAGAACGAGTATCATCTGGGAAGCCAAGAGCATGATTTGCTTCAACCGTATCTAATCCCTCTTCTTGTAATAAATAAGCAAGAGATTTCGAGAATAACCCGATCCCACGACCTTCATGATCAGCTAAGTAGAAAATGGCACCACAGCCATGCTCCACAATCATTTTCATCGATTCATGTAATTGATAACCACAGTCACAGCGCTGGCTTCCAAAAATATCACCTGTATGACAAATGCTATGCATGCGAATTAAAGCATCCTCTGCATGTGTAAAATCTCCATAAACAAGCACTGATGACTGTTGTAAAAAAGCTAAGTTTGCAGATGCTAACCCATCAATAATTTCCTCTTTTGACTGATTAGCGCCTACTTTTAACCAGTTATACCATTGAAATGTCGCTGAAAATTCACCCTGTTTTACCGGTAATTTCACTGGACCAACTAGGCAAATACTTTCAGTTTCTGAATGCTTCACGATCGTCATTTTGTCTTTCACTATATCCAAAACTTTAGTAGTAATTGTCATATTTTTCTCCAACCTTCTATTGTTAAACAGCTAGCTAAACATACTAGCTGAGCACTTGTATTTTCACATCACTTACATAACGTAACTTAGTTTATAATAATAACTAACACCTGTCAAACTATAGCTCCTATTCTATTTTAAAAATGTATTAGAAACAAAAACTGCTATATTACGTTTTTATCATATACTAATAGCTTATGGAGATGCTATTTTTTCTGTGCAGGCTAGTCTATAATAAGCTGAGGGAACTGTAATGACGAAAGGAAGTTTAGAATGCAATTAGAAAAAAATGTGCAGGTGAAACAGCCAAAATATCAGCAAATTGCTGTCGATCTAGCCTCAAAAATCGTGGAAAGAAAATATCGAATTGGCGATAAAATTTACGCAAGATCATCTCTAGCTAGTCAATACAATGTCTCTTCGGAAACTGCAAGAAGAGCGATTGCTGTTTTGCAAGACTTGGAAATTGTAGAGGCCACTAAAGGTAGTGGGGTTATAATCATCTCATATGAAAAGGCTGCACATTTTGTCCGCCAATTCCATGATGTTCAATCAGTCCATGAACTACAACATGAGCTTATGTCTAGCATTCAGAAGCAGCACCAAGAATTAATAAATCTACAGGAAAAAACCAAACAACTTATTAGTCGAACTGAACATTTCAGATCCGTCAATCCGTTCATTCCTTATCAATTAGAGATGACAGTTGAAAGCCCTTGTATCCACCAAACCGTACAGGAATTGAATTTTTGGCAAAATACATCTAGCACGATTGTCGGAATTCGTCGTAAAAATGAATTATTACTATCACCTGGTCCATATGTGTCCTTGGAAGAAGGAGATATCATTTACTTTATCGGCAATGATGAAAGTTTCGCTCGAGTTCAGAGTTTTTTATATCCAAATTAAAATCCGCATAAACGCTGATATAACAGCGTTTATGCGGATTTTTTCTATTTTGTCGATTTGACAGAAGTAACAACTTTTTGTTAGGGTTAAGTTGTTACTTGTTTATATTTGGGTATCATTATCCTCAAATAGTATATATCTTCATTCAGTGAGTGTTCAAACACCTACTGAAATAGAGGGACTCAGCCTAAAAACGCCTCGTCTAGTGGCGATTTATATGTGCGTAAGTGAAGCAACACCCATTACGCCAAGGCGAAATTGATCTACGAAAGGAGTGGTTCTATTGGAAAAAATTAAAGTGGAACATGTTTCTAAAGTTTTCGGTAAACATATTCCCCAAGCCTTAGAACTCGTCAAGCAACAAAAAAGCAAGACTGATATCTTAAAAGAAACAGGTGCAACAGTTGGTGTATACGATGCAAGTTTTACCGTAAATGAAGGTGAAATCTTCGTTATCATGGGATTATCAGGAAGTGGAAAGTCGACACTGATTCGGCTTTTAAACCGTCTCATAGAACCTACAAGTGGAAATATTTACATCGATGGAGAAAATATTTCTAAAATGGGCAAAGAGAGTTTACGTAATGTAAGAAGAAACAAAATGAGTATGGTCTTTCAAAACTTCGGTTTATTCCCCCATCGTACACTTCTTCAAAACACAGAATACGGCCTTGAAATCAGAGGCATCTCAAAAGAAGAACGGCAAGCAAAAGCAGAGCAGGCTCTCGACAATGCAGGCTTACTTGCTTATAAGGACCAATATCCTAGTCAATTATCAGGTGGTATGCAACAGCGTGTTGGATTAGCACGAGCACTTGCAAATGACCCTGAAATATTACTAATGGATGAGGCTTTTTCTGCACTCGATCCATTAATTCGAAAAGAAATGCAAGATGAGTTACTCGATTTACAAAGCACATTGAAAAAAACAATTTTATTTATCACTCACGATTTGAATGAAGCATTACGTATTGGTGATCGTATCGCCATTATGAAAGATGGCTCAATCATCCAAATTGGTACTGGAGAAGAAATTTTAACAAACCCTGCAAATGATTATGTTAAAACCTTCGTAGAAGACGTCGATCGCTCTAAAGTACTAACTGCTGAAAATGCCATGGTTCGACCTGTATCTGTCAATGTAGATGTAGATGGGCCGACCGTAGCACTTAAAAGAATGCGCGAAGAAACGGTTAGTTTACTAATGGCCGTTGACAAAAATCGACATTTAAAAGGCTATATTACTGCTGACGACGCACGGGCTGCAGCAAAAAGACAAGAACAAACGGTACATTCAATTGTTCAATCAGATATGTTGACGGTTCCACCAGATATGCTTTTACAGGATATATTAGGTTTGATTCATAATTGTCCTACTCCTATTGCAGTTGTAAAAGATGAGCGTTTGCTTGGTGTTCTTATCCGGGGCGTTGTCATCGAAGCACTTTCAACTAGCGATGAGGAGGCAGTTGCAAATGAATAATTTTTTAGACAATATTCCAGTTATACCACTGGGACCATGGGTAGAATCAGTTATGGACTGGTTGACGAGTAATTTTTCAGTGTTTTTTAACTTGATTCAAAAAAATGGAAAACTACTCATGAATCAGGTCACTGATTTATTAGTGAGCATTCCCCCGATTATTCTAATTTTACTTGTTGTCATTTTTGCCTTTTTCGTTACCGGCAAAAAATTCGGGCTCGCTACGTTTTCATTACTTGGTTTGTTATTTATTTATAATCAAGGCTTATGGACGCATCTTATGGAAACAACCACGCTCGTGCTATTTTCAAGTATCATCTCAATCATTTTAGGTATTCCTCTTGGCATTCTAATGTCTAAGTCAACTGTAGCAGAAAATGTGATTAAGCCGATACTCGATTTCATGCAAACAATGCCTGGCTTCGTGTACTTGATTCCTGCCGTTGCCTTCTTTGGTATTGGAATAGTCCCTGGTGTATTTGCATCCGTTATTTTTGCCTTACCACCAACTGTACGTATGACGAACCTTGGAATTCGCCAAGTACCAAAAGAATTAGTAGAAGCTGCTGATTCATATGGTAGTACTTCAAATCAAAAACTATTTAAAGTAGAAATCCCTCTTGCCAAATCAACTATAATGGCAGGGATTAACCAAACTGTTATGCTATCACTGTCAATGGTTGTAACTGCCTCAATGATTGGTGCGCCTGGTCTAGGTCGCGAAGTATTAACTGCACTACAACGTACACAGGTTGGAAATGGCTTTGTTGCAGGTTTAGGTCTAGTAATTTTCGCCATTGTTATAGACCGCTTAACGCAAAGTTTTAATAAGAAGAAAGCCGTTTAGATAAAGAGACAATTTTTTAGTGAAAGTCTTAGTTCTAGCTTTAGATTTACGTGTTGTAGTTGAATAAAGAAAGGAAGATTCGATGAAACTGAAAACATTAACTAAATTAGGGATGGCTTTAGGGCTTGGCTTTTTGCTAGCTGCATGTAGTGGTGACGATTCAAGTAAGAGCGATGGTAACTCAAAGGACGTCAATCTAGCCTACGTTGAATGGGATACAGAAATTGCTTCCACTAATGTAGTTGGGCAGGTGCTTGAGGATTTAGGTTACAATGTAACATTAACACCACTCGATAATGCAATTATGTGGGAGGCTGTTTCAAAAGGTGAAGCAGATGGTATGGTTGCCGCATGGTTGCCAAATACACATGCCCCACAGTACGAAAAATATAAGGCTGATCTTGATGAGCTAGGTGAAAACCTTGCTGGTGCCAAAATAGGTTTAGTAGTACCAAGCTATATGGACGTTAATTCGATTGAGGATTTAAAAAAGCAAGCAGATCGCACAATTACAGGTATTGAGCCTGGTGCTGGGATTACAGCTGCTACTGAAAAAGCTTTAGATGAATATGATAACTTAGCAGATTGGAATCTATTAACATCTTCATCTGGTGCTATGACAACTTCTCTTGCTAAAGCGATTAAAAACAAAGAAGACATCGTCGTGACTGGCTGGTCCCCTCACTGGAAATTCGCTAAATACGATCTTAAATATTTAGATGATCCAAAAGGCGTTTATGGTGGCGAAGAAACGATTAACACATTCGCTCGTAAAGGTTTAAAAGAAGATCAACCAGATGTTTATTCTGTACTAGATAACTTCCACTGGACATCAGAAGACTTAGAGAACGTTATGCTAGAAATTATGGATGGCAAAGACCCAAAACAAGCCGCTAAAGATTGGGTAGAAGCCAATGCAGACAAAGTTGCTGAATGGACAAAGGATGTTAAATAATTATTAAAAATGCGTGTCTAAAAAGCAGTTTTCAACTGCTGCTTTTAGGCACCTTTTTATATTTACCATGATATGGACACCTCATATATATATTGATTACGATAAAATACATATTGTGTTAAAATAAATTTATGGTTTATAAAAAGAAAATTATTAGTATTTCAAGTATTATAAAGCTAAATGTAGGTCCAATAAGAGAAACTATTGGTCTTATTGTTTAGAAAATCTATTGTTTGAGTTAAATGCAAACAGAAACTTAATTTAGAATTTTGTCTCACATTATATAAATTGTAAAGGATTTGAACGTAAGATGATCGAATTATTTGCTATGAATATCAATAATTCCATTTGTTTTTCAACGTACAAACAACTAATGCAATTCTTACCACAAAAAAAGCAAGACAAATTAAAAAAATTTACTAGAATAGAAGATTCGATAAGAGGTCTTTTTGCAGAAATATTAATACGAAATATTATTATACAACAAAAACTTAAAAATAATTTTCAATTTGAGTTTGCAACTAATCCTTATGGAAAACCATATTTATCTGATGTAGAAAACTTTTATTTTAATTTAAGCCATTCAGGAGATTGGGTAATATGTGCAATAAATAGTAATCACATTGGCATTGATATAGAAAAAGAAAAGTTTATTGATATTACGCTAGCAAAACAGTTCTTTACAGAAAAAGAATGTGATTACATTTTTTCATTAGAAAACTATCAATTGAATAGATTTTTTGAAATATGGACTTTAAAAGAAAGCTATATCAAAGCAATCGGAATTGGTCTATCTCTTCCTCTAAACTCTTTCTCAATTATAAAAGATAGCATTGATCAAAATTTTATAATTGAGTCACAATTCCAGGACAGAAAGTTTTATTTAAAAAATTATTTAATAGATTCAACCTATCAAATCGCAGTTTGCGCACGTAATTATGATTTTCCTTCTGATATAAAATATGTTGATCCTGAAGATTTGGTGATAGAAGCTTTAAATAATAGCTCACTTAAATATAAATAATGTAACTTTAACTACTAAAATACTTTAAATTAAACATAGTTTTTTATAAAATTCTATATACTGTCCTCACAAATCATTCTTTTAAGCCATTATTCGGATTGTAAACACTTAAACCTATTAGTAGAACACTAGTTAATTAATTATATACGGTGCCGAGTATGATGTTGCTTTTGAAAAACAAACTACTTCCCTGAATTATAAAATTTCTTTACATTCATTTTTATGTAATAAAATAAGGCGCCATTTCAGATTCTTTGAAGTTGGCGCCAATGAGTGAAATTTCGATTTTAAGATGTTGGAGTTATGTAGGCTATAACTCAAATTAATATTTCTTTATATTTTAATAAAGATTGGCCAAATGTCATTGATGCTCCATGGTCGCGATATGATGGAACTAACCAATCATTTTCATTTAATGCTAATGCACTGCCGACTTGTGATGCCTCTTGCCCCTCAAATGGTGCATACGTTCCAATCCTGCACTGCCTCTGTAAACTTACTGCTTTTCTATCGAACTCTCTAATCCTTAATAAATGATAATAAAATGTTTCTACCAATTCTTTTGTGATGAGAGATTCATAATCCTTATTTAAAAGTTTTCCTTCTTCACACACCACTCTTCTTATTGGAAAATGTTGTTCCAAATAATCCACCCCCTATTTTTTATTCACTCAATATCAAAAAGGTTAATTTTTACAATTAGAGAGTTTAAATCTTTTATAAAATAATAAACGAGTTCAATTTTATATAGTTTGGTAAAGGCTGAATGTCCATTAAATTATTTTCTAGCAATACTAAATTTTCATTCTCTTCAATCTCTCCAAATCCTGAAAATCTATAAGTCATATACATCATTCGATTTTTATTAGTTGGAACGAATTCTGCACGTAGACGTACATTTGCATTCTTAGCTAGATGCATAACATAATTGAGCATAATCGTACCAATTCCCCTGGACATAACTCTGCACGACATAAGTAACAGCTTTATAGTCCATACATATTTATCGCATTCAATTAGTACTACTCCTATTTTCCCATATGCTCCATATTTATCTTTTAAATCAGCTATTAATAATTTATGTCTATCCGATTTACTGAAATTATCCAGTTCTTCATAAGAATAAGTATATCCAGTTGCATTTAACTGATGAGTTCTTACCGTTAACTCCTCTGCTCGCTGTAAATCACCACCACTGACTGGAGATATGGTAAGTTCCATATTAAGGGTTTCTAAAAATTCCGCTTTTGTACCCTCATAGCTTTTTTCTTCTTTATTGCGTTCTATATCACTTAAATACATTTTTCTTCTCATTTTCGAATCTTCTGTTATAAAATTCGGATTCATTTCAGGCAGACTAAGTAAGCCATTTAGATCAGTCGCATCTAGACACATTACTTCTGGGACTGAAAAACTGACTTCCTCTCTTTCGAAAGGCTGATCATCTATAAATGCCAAAGTATCAAGTCCAATATTAATAGACTGGGCTATCTTTTTAATAGCTTCCCCCTTTGAATTCCAGTTAATTTGAGGATAAATAAAATACTCCTCAATACCGAATTCTTTAAGCTTCTCAATTGCTAAATGATGTTCATTTTTACTTGCAATAGATTGTAATATGCCACGCTTATCTAATTCCTCTAAAATTTTTTTTACACCTTCACGTAATATAACATTCTTATCTTCAAGTAAAACGCCTTGCCATATTGTATGATCAAGATCCCAAACAACACACTTCACTTTTCGTTCTTGTGAACTAATCTCTAACATGTTACACCTCCGATAAGAACCATTCTTCTAGTTGTTTCCAATAATATTTTTAGCAATTAAAATTTCATGCATCTGTGTAGTTCCTTCAATGATTTCATTAATCTTTGCATCTCTATAATATCTTTCTACTGAATATTCTTGGCTTAATCCATTAGCGCCATGAATCTGCACGGAATCCCCTGCAACCTTATTTATCATTGTAGAAGCAAAGTACTTTGCATTCCATGTCTCCATAATGGTTTCGGGGTCTCCAGTTTCCTTCAGATAGCCAGCATTTAAACACATTAATCTTGCAGCCTTTACATTAACAACCATTTCCGTTATCATTTTCTGAATTAATTGATTTTGACTTAATGTATATCCAAATTGTTCTCTTTTCTTTGCATAATGTACACTTTCTTCAATACACGCCTGTCCAATGCCAACACACCCCCAAGCAATTGTATATCTACCGTAGTCTAAACAAGAGAATGCGACATGGGATAATCCTATACCAGGTCTACCAATCATATTTGTCTCAGGAATATGGCAATCATCCATGAATATTTCTGCTACCATTGATGCCTTCAAACCCATCATTCCATGAATTCCTTTCGTTGAAAAACCTTGGCTATTTTTTTCAACTAAAAATGCAGTTGGTTTACCATCTAATTTTGCAAAAATAATGAAAATATCAGCTATTTGGCCCATAGTAATCCATTTTTTGCTACCGTTTATAATAAAGTTGCCATTTAAAAGTGCAGCAGATGTTTCTATACTTTTAGCGTCACTACCTATTTTAGGTTCAGTTAAACCAAAAGCTCCTATGCTTTCACCTTTCGCCATTTTTGGAAGCCAATATTCCTTTTGCTCATCTGTCCCCCACTTTTCAATCGCAATGGCTACCATACCATGTACTGTCAACAATGCTCTAGTTGAAGAACATCCTCTTCCCACTTCTTCATTTAGTAATCCCAAAGTAATCATGTCGTAGCCTAATCCACCATACTTCTTAGAAATAGTTGCTCCTAAGAACCCACTTTTAGAAACCTTTTCTATAAGTTCGGTAGGCAAATATTCAGCTCGATCATTTTCCCCTGCGTAAGGAATTATTTCAGATTGAACAAAAGCTCTAAAACTTTCTTGATATTTTAATTGTTCTTTTGTAAATTCTATATTCATATTTTCACCATCATTCAATTATTATTTACTTGATTTTCGGTAGTTGTTTCATTGTGCTTTTTACTAATAAAAGAGACAATTGAATCAATCGTTCTGAAATTAGCAAAGTCTAAATCTTTATTTTCAACCTTTATGTTAAATTCCTTTTCAATAAACATAACTAACTGCATTGCGAAGAGTGAATTGACAAACCCTGTTGAAAATATATCTTCATTATCCATTAATTCATGGCTTTTAAAAAACTTAGAAAGATACGTTTTTATTTTCATTTTAGTTTCAGACATTTATTCATACTCCTTTGGACATTTTTTTAATAAGTATAAAATCCTTGACCAACTTTCTTACCGTACAATCCTGCATCAACCATTTTACGTAGTAAAGGACAGCAACGATATTTCGAATCTTGGAAGCTTTCATATAAAACATCTAGTGAATTTACAACAGTATCGAGTCCAATTAAGTCAGCTGTTTCAAGTGGCCCCATCTTATGTCCGTAACACTTTTTAAAAATGTTATCTACATCTTTAGGTGCTGCTACTTGATCCTGTACAACATAGGCTGCCTCATTCATAAAAAGATGAGAGATTCTGTTCGATACAAAACCAGGTAAATCATTAACAATAATGCACTCTTTCCCAATATGTTTAAGAAGTTCTTTTGTTAGAAAAATAGTTTCCTCCGATGTATGATATCCTTTAATAACCTCAATAGTAGTCATAAGCGGTACAGGATTCATAAAATGTGTTCCAATACACTTCTCCGGCCTATTGGTTAATGCTGCTATTTTTGTAATAGGAATACAAGAAGTATTAACTAAAAAAATACAGTTTTCTGTACAAATTTTATCTATTTTTTCATAAACTGATTTTTTAACCTCCCATTTTTCAGGGACATTTTCAACAACAAAATCTACTTGTTCTAATAGCTGGTAATCCGTTGAGAAGTTGACTCTTGATAAAATTTCTTCCGAGTCATCATCTATCTTGTTTTTGTTAAATAAAGCGTGAAAACGAATATTTTGGCGTATTTCTTCTTTTGCATGCTCTAATTTCCCCTCAGAAATGTCTAATAATATGACATTTAACCCCTCCTGAGCAAAATTTTGAGCTACTCCTCTTCCCATTACTCCTGCTCCAATGACGGCTATTTTTCTCATACTAAATTACCCCTTTTTATTTACATAATTTTAATAATTATATAAAAATTCACTTCATATCATTATCTAGCATTCATTCAACAACCTCCTGTATTATCATTTTTTTATAAATATAACCATTTTAATGCTTATTTTTTAACCTTACTATTTTTTTGTATGATAAAAACTTATAATCTGTATTTATCACTCTTGATATTTTAGTAAGGGAGTCATCTAGGCTAACTTCAATAAAAGTAGTTATACCAAAATCAATCATTTTTTCTATTGAGATTTTCCAATTCATTGAGCTTGGCATATTTTTCACTAGTTCTTTCTTTAAGTCAGAAGCACTTTGAAGAACATTTTGGTTAAATACTGAAACTATCGGTATTCTACTATCATCAACCTTTATTTTTTCAACAAGATTTATTAATTTATCAATCCCTTTTTCAGCAAATGGAGTATGGAATGCATAGGGGACATTTATTTTTACAACCTTTATAGCGCCCTCCTCTTCCGCTTTATCCAAAATTTGATTTATATCATTTTTCTTTCCAGCTATTACAATGCAGTACTTACTATTTTCACTAGCAATCTTAACAGTTTCGAAAAAATTGTTTTTTTCAATTAAGTTTACAACTTGTTGGTAATTCAAGCCTATTATAGTTGCCATAGACTCCTCTTGCCTTGAAATACCTTTAGGATATTCATATATAGTTAGTAGCATGTGCAATCCTGTTTCAAAAGAAATAGATTTTCCACATGACATTGCAGTAATCAAGCCCATACTGTAACCTAGAAATATTTTAGGGTTTACACCAATGGAAATATATGTATTAAATACTATATTATCACAGGTGTAGATAGCAATCCAATCATTGAAAAAGTCATCATATTTCGTTTTTTTGGAATAAAATAGATAGTTCCACAAATCTAAATCTAATTCCTTTTCCACAATGGCGCAATATTTACGTAATAATTCTAATTGCTCTTCATCCAGTAAATATAATAAACTTTGATATTCTGATCCAACTCCTTGAAAAAGAAACGCATTTCCACCATCAAAATAATCCACCTTTTCCCTCCTATAATATAATTTTAGACACCATTGTTCTAATATTGGAGTATTCATAGTATTGATAATAAATGTAATCAATACTATGAATACTTATTCTCCAAAAGCTTAAGAGTTTAATAAGTTTTCTTCCATTATTCGGGCTATCTTTTCAACATTAATATTATTGTTAATAAAAAAATGGTTGCCGTTTAAATCGTATAATTTACAATCTCTATCGCACAAATATTTCCAGCTATTTTTTTGATAGAAATCTATATTATCTTCTGTCCCATTTAAAACAGATATATTACACTGAATCTTTTCATCCCTTTCTTTGTAAACATAATTTTCTACTATCCTTATATCATTTTTTAGAATAGGTAAAATAAACTCTAGTAATTCTTTCGATTCTAGTACCTCATCAGCAATTCCGCCTAACGCTACGATCCTATCCATAAATTCTTTATCAGGCATTTTATGACTAATAATAATATTACCTTTTACATTGGGAGAAAATCTGCCAGAAAAAAATAAATGCTTTGGCTTTCTATTACTGGTATTAATGATTTTATAATATAGCTCATATGTCAAAAGTGCTCCCATACTATGCCCATAAATTGCATATTCTTCTTGTTGGATTTTATCATGTATTTGACAATAAATATCCTCCACTGCTTCATTTAGATTTTGATAAAAACCTTCACAAAACCTTTTTCCTCTTCCTTTTAGTGTAATAGCATGTATTTCTATACGTTCATTTATAAATTTATTCCAATTATGATATATCAGCTCTGAACCACCGGCATATGGCAAACAAAATAAAAGCATCATGAGCTCCCCTTTTATGTTTAACATATTTAGTATTTTTAAAGATCTGTTGATTGAATCACCTTAAAAGTGTTATAAGTTCATTAAATATTTTAAAAGGTTCACTTATAACATTACTTTTATCAGCTGCCTCTTGATTTAAATGAATGACAAAACTATATCCATTATATTTATAAAGAATATTCTGAAACCCTAGTCCATGCCCCTCATGTCCTAACATATCGTTCACATTAAAGATACCTAATCCCATATTCACTTTGTAGTCAGTTGGATAATTCATTGAAATATCAATATAGTCATTGATTATATCTTTGTTTTTTAGTAACACTCCATCTACAAATGCATCAAGCCATATAAGTAAATCACTAGCATTAGATATCATACCTCCTGATGCCCAACTTGCACTTAAAGCATTATTTGTCACATCTTTTTTTTCAGGATTAGTATAACAACGACTAAAATTATATAAATTAGGTAACTCATCTACTAACCTCGTTTGTTCAAGACCCAACTTATTGCATATTCTATTTTGTATATTTTCTTCTAAACTTACATGTGTAATTTTTTCGATAATTAATCCTAATAATATATATCCGGTACTAGAGTAAATCCAAATGTTATTATTAAATGTCTGATCATATGGTAAAGATAAACCATAGTATAATAATTCTTCCTTAGTCCATTCTCTATTACTTTCTAAACCTTTAATAAAACTAGGATGTTTTACAAAGTCATGTATTCCACTAGTGTGATTTAATAAACTTTTTATTGTTATATTATTAAAATAATCCGCTTTATATTGTTCTAATAATTCTGGAAGAAAATGTATAACAGAATCATCTAAATTTAATAACCTTTCCTCCATCAATTGTAATATTATAGTTGCCACAAATGTCTTAGTAATGCTTCCTATTTTAAAATTAGTAGTAGACTTCATATTTATATTATTCTTTATATCCGCAAGCCCTTTTGAAATAACAGTATTTTGTCCATCAGGAGCTTTTATTCCCAATATCAATCCTGGAGCCTTGTATTTATTTAAAAAAAACGATAAATTGTTTTCTAAACTAGCTATATTTAATTGCTTTTTATTTAAAGAAATAAATTCTAATAAAATTTCTTTATATTTTTTTGCTAAATTAGCTATAGTATCAGATTTATATGCTTTTGTATTGAACGTTAATAATATTTTTAATTTTCCATTGCTTATGTTCCCATTAAACTCCAATTCAAAATGTCTTTCACTATTGATACTAATATTACTTCCATGTTCCTCTTCAATTATCTCGAATATTCTACCTTTATTCTCTAAATCCGTTTCTCCGTGGTAATTAAAACAAATTTGAGGAGTCATGAACCTATCAATATCTTTTTTATTTTCTTCTTCAGTTAAATATTTTAAGATATGATAACCTATACCATTTCTAGGGATAGCATTTCTTATCAAGATTGTTCTATCTAAATAATCTATCAAATTATTAGTTGCTGGAGCTTCTAAAATAATAGGATAGATAGATGTAAACCATCCTACTGTTCTTTGAATACTTACATCATTAAATAAATCTTCTCGTCCATGCCCTTCAAACATAATTGCATTTTCCTTACTTCCAGTCCAATTCTGTAAAACAAACGATAACGCAGATAGTAAAATATTAACAACACTTGTTTTGTATAATTCAGAACATTTTTCCAACAAAGCCTCAGTTTCTTCTAGATTAAGAGATATTTCGTAAGTATCGCTATCTCTCATAGTATTAGTATCATGACTAAAATCAAAAGGAACGCTATTTATTTTTCTTTGGATATTTCTCCAATAGGACTTTTCTTTTAAAAACGCTTCACTATTACTAAAATAATAAAGTTTTTTAGACCATTCTTTGATTGAATTAGATTTGTTAGTTAGTTTAATATCTTTCTTACGTAAAAACTGTTTATATAAACTTTGGATATCATTTATTAAAATACCCCACGATACAGTATCGACTGCCAAATGATGAATTAAGATGTATATATAATCAAAATTGTTTGTTTTAAATACAACTGTACTCATCATTGGACCTAATTTTAGATCTACATTTTTTTGTAATTCCTTTACTTTTTTCAAAAAAATTGATTTGTCCTGTTCTAGATTATCAAGGTAAACAACTTCATAATTAAAAGGATAATTAGACCCTAAGATCTCCCCAACTACTTCATCATTTACTGTTGTAAAGCCCATTCTTAATGAATCATGATGCATTTGTACTTCTTTTAATATATCCCTTAATACATCCACATTTATTTTTTCATTACATTTTAAAAAAGTTGCTTGATGAAAATACTCTGGTTCAATTTTATGTGATTCAAAAAACCATTTTTGAATAGGGGTTAATTTAAACTTACCTACTGTAGGTTCTATTAATAATGAATTTCTTTCAAGTGAATTAATAACTTCTACGATTTTTTTTATGGTTCTGTATTTAAAAATATCACTTAGCTTTAATGTTAAATTCTTTTCATTTAACTTATAAATACATTTAATCGCTTTAATGGAATCTCCACCCAAATGGAAAAAATCATCGTTTATCCCAACTTTTTTATGAACAAAAATTTCCTCCCAAATTTCCACAAGTAAACATTCGTATTCGTTTGAGGGCTTTTCATAATTACCTTCTTTTAAATATTTATCTCCCTTTAATTCCTTTAAAATTCTTCTATCTGGTTTACCACTTTGATTTTTGGGTATGGAATCTAATTGCATATAATAAGATGGAACCATGTATTCGGGTAACTCATTCAATAAAAAAGTTCTTATTTCTGATAGAATCATTTTTTTATCAGCTACCACATAACATGCTAGATTGTATTCATGATGCTGGTCCTTTATTGTAACAACCACCGCTTCATTTATATGTCTATTTAGAAGTAATCTTCTCTCGATTTCTTCTAATTCTATTCTATATCCTCTTATTTTTACCTGATAATCCTCTCTACCAACATACTCAATATTTCCATCTGGTAACCATCGAGCTATGTCACCTGTTCTATAAATTTTTTCGCATTCAATATAAGGATTTGGAATGAATTTTTGTTTCGTTAATTCTAGATTATTTAGGTATCCTCGCGCTATGCCAATTCCACCAATACAAAGTTCACCATGAACTCCTATAGGCTGTATTTTTTGATTTTTATCTAAAATATAAATTTTTGTGTTATATATCGGTTTTCCAATAGGTACTGTTTTATTATCTTTGTTTATTCTATAATCTGTCCAAGCTGCTGCACATACAGTAGTTTCAGTTGGTCCATAGGCATTTACATATTGTACTTTACCATTCCATTTTTTTACTAACTCACTATTTGATTCGGAACCTGCTGTTATTAATAATCTTAAATAGTTTATTTTATGAGGACTTAAATTTGAAGCATAGACAGGAGGCAATGTAGCTACCGTTATTCTATTGATATTTAAAAACGCTTCAAAGGCGTTTACATCATTAATTACATATCTAGGAACAATAAAAAGTGTTGCCCCGGTTAACAGTGCCATGCTCATTTCCCAAACTGCTGCATCAAATGTACAATTTGCAAATTGAATTATGTTATCTTTTTCGCAAATGTTATACTCATTTTCGAAATAGGATTTTAAATTAGCTAAACCTTTATGTTCAACCATTACTCCCTTAGGTCTACCAGTGGATCCTGATGTGTAAATAATATAAGCTAAATCATTTATCTCATTTACATTTTCCAAATTTTCAATACTATTTTTATATACTTTATCATCTGCAACATTGACTGTTTCCTTTTCTTTCAACAAACCTGTATTTATATTCCCCTGCGTTAAGATAATTGCTACTCTACTATCTTCTAGAATATATTGAATTCTCTCTTCAGGGTATTCTGGATCAATAGGTAAATATGCACCACCAGCTTTTAATATTGCTAATATACCTACTACCATCTCTATAGATTGATTGACGAAGATACCAACTACAGTATCGCGTTTTACTCCCTTATCCCTCAATATTCTTGCAAGTTGATTAGATTTCTCATTAAGTTGACTATATGTCACCTTATTATTTTCGTATATAACTGCAATTTGATCAGGTGTGTTTTTAACTTGTTCTTCAAACAATTGATGCATTGGTTTATTCTTGTCATATATCATAGATGTATTATTAAATTGATTTATTTTATCTTTTTCCTTTTGAGAAAGTACATTAATATCTTTCAATTTTCGATCTATATTTTCAATAATTGAATATAAAAGATTGCTAAAGCAGTCACTCATCAATTCTATTGTTTCTTTTTTATAAATTTTTGTACAATATTCAAAACTACAATTCATTTCATTTTTTTCTTCAGTTATATTTAAAGTCAAATCAAATTTCGATGTTTTACCTATATAATTGTATTTTTTTATTTTCAATTCTTCAAATTCAAAATTAGCTTCATCTAAATTTTGATAGACAAACATTGTATCGAATAAAGCATTCCTACTTGTATCTCGATTAATTTCTAGCTTTCTTATTAACTCATCAAATTGATAATCTTGATTATCAATTGCCTTCAAAACCGTTTCTTTAGTTTCTTTTAAAAATTCTTTAAATGTCTTATTTGCCTCAGGATAATTCCTTATTGCAACAGTATTTACAAACATACCCATAAGATTTTGTAAATCAATGTGATTCCTACCGGACATCGGTGTCCCTATAATTAAATCTTCTTGATTTGTATATTTTGATAAAAGAGTTGAATATGCAGCAAGTAAAACCATATATAAAGTGCTATCATTTTCCTTTGCAATCTTTTTTAGTTTATTCGTTATAAAAGAATCTATTTCAAATGTGAGAGAATCCCCTTCAAAGTTAAATTTACTAGGTCTTTTATAATCAGAAGGTAAATTTAATATTGGTAATTCACTTTTAAATACATCAAGCCAATATTTTTCTTGTTTTTTTATCTCCTTTGTATTGAAAAATCCCTTTTGCCAAGCAGAATAATCTTTATATTGTATATCATTCACAATTAAATCTTTTTCATTAACGTAACTGGCTAATTGCTCTAATAAAATATTTATTGACGTACCATCTGCAATAATGTGATGAATATCAAAAATTAGTATATGCCGTTTATTATCTATACTAATGACGCCTACTCTTAATAAAGGAGCCTTCTGCAATAAAAACGGTTTTGAAAATTCTCTAATCTTTTTATCAATATCCATTTCATTTACCACTTGCATTCTTTCTATTTTAAAATCAATTTCTTCAAAATAATGAATTTTCTGTACTATTATTCCATCAACTACATCAAAGCTAGTCCTTAGTATCTCATTATTTTTAATTATTTTTTTTAAACCATCTGTTATTTTCGATACATTCAACTTGCCTATTACTTCCATTGCTTCAGTAATATTATAAACATTACTAGCTGTTTCGAATTCTTGAGTAAGGTATATTCTTTTTTGAGCTGATGATGCCTCATAGTATCTTTTTTCTTGAATCTTTTTAATTTTTCTATACTCTTTTTTACGCACTGAAGATATATAGGAAGCAATATTTTTTATATTTTCTAGGCTAAAAAAATCTTTTATAGGAATATCTATATTTAGTTCTTTATGAATTCTTCCAACTACCTTTATAGCATTTAAAGAATGCCCACCTACGTCAAAAAAACTATCGTTAATACTTATCGTATAATTTATCTTTAAGATGTCCTTCCATATTTGAATTAGTTTTTCCTCGATATCATTTTTGGGATGTTCGTATATGCCTAATTTGCTTTCATCTTCTAATTTATTAAGCTTTAATCTATCAACCTTACCATTAATCGTAAGTGGTATTTTCTCTAATTTAATGAAGTTTGCAGGCATCATATAACTTGGCAATGTTTCTTTTAATTTCTCTCGTATTAAATCTTTACTATAATTACAGTTAGCTACATAATATGCGTATATATATTTATTATCTTCAATCTCTTTTACCAATACGACTGCTTCATTTATTTCATTTATTTTTAATAATGCATTTTCTATCTCACCAAGTTCTATTCTATATCCTCTTATTTTAACTTGATAATCTATTCTCTCGATAAATTCAATATTCCCATCTGGAAGCCACCTTGCCAAATCCCCAGTTTTATACATTTTATCATCTGTTTCATATGGATTTTCCACAAATTTCTTCTCAGTTAAATCGTTTCTATTTATATAACCTGATGCTAATCCCTCTCCCGATATACAAAGTTCGCCCGGTACCCCTATTGGCTGTAATTTGTTATTATTACCGATAACATATAATTTTGTATTTGAAATTGGTCCACCAATCGGAACAAATATATCTTCCTCATCTATATCATTTATTGGATAATAAGTTGCGAAAATAGTACTTTCCGTTGGGCCATATAGATTTATTATTCTATTAGGGCCCAAAAAATCGAATGCTTTCTTTGCATGCTTTAAAGATAATTTTTCCCCACCTATTAGTATTTTTTTAACATTTTGTAGGGATTTTAAATTTAATTCTACTAATGAATGGAATAAAGCAGTTGTAATAAACAATATACTTATTTTTTCTTTTTCTATTAATGATCCTAATTCTTTCAAATCGAGGGTATGATATTTTTCTGGAATTACAAGTCTTGCCCCATTTAATAAAGAACCGAATATTTCGAAAATAGATCCATCAAATACATAACTTGATAACTGTAAGAAGATATCATTTTTATTGATATTAATATAATTTGTATTGCCGACTAGGCGACTGATAACACAAGATTGGTTTATTAATGTTCCTTTTGGCCTACCTGTTGATCCGGATGTATAAATGATATACGCTAGTTCATTCCCTTCAAATGGAATATTAAGGTTATCAGCATTTAATATTTCATTCTCTTTAAGATCAATTTTTATTATTTTACACCCCAGGTTAACTATATCCTTTGAATTTCCCTGTTTTAATAATATTTTACAATTCGAATCTTCTAACATATACTTAACTCTTTCTTCTGGGTATTTATAATCAATAGGTAAATATGCTGCACCGGCTTTTAATATTGCTAAAATTCCTATTATCATTTCTGGGGATTTCTCAGCAATTAATCCAACTACGTCTCCTTTTTCCACGTTATTATCTTTTAGTTTATTTGCGATGATATTTGATTTTTCATTAAGCTCTTTATATGAAAACTTTTCATTTTTAAAAACAATCGCAATATGATCTGGGTTATTTTCTACTTGTTTTTCAAAAATTTCACTTAATGACAGATTTTTAGGAAAAGATATACTTGTACTATTAATGTCTTTCAACTTACTTTTTTCCTTTTCACTTATAATATCAATATCATCTATTCTAATTGTTAAGTTATTTATTACCTTTTGTAATATATTTACAAATATATCTTTTAGAATAAATATCTGATTCTCTTCGACATAATCAAAGCTATTAAATATTAAGGAAATTGAATCTTCTTTTACTCTAATATTTAAAGTAAGATCATTATTTGGTAGATTTAAAATATTTTTTATTTGAAGATCACTATGTAATTCTTCCATTACACAAAATACATTTATTTTTTCGTAAATAAAGTTTCTTTTATACAATTGTTCTAAAGGATAAAATTCATATAAAAAAGAATTAAAAAGAACATTTTTTTCATTAGAAAGAACTTTTTTAAAATCCAATTCTTTAGTTAATAGTTGTTTGGATAAAAGAAACTCATTATTTGCTTGTCTTTTATTATCTTTAATATATGGTGGAATTCCGATCGCAAATTGTGAGTATGAACACATTCTAGATAATGCAATTTTGAATACTGTTAATATTAATGTATATATCATTATATTTTTGTCTTTTGTTAATTGTTTTATTTTATTAGTTATTTCTTTATCAATATCAACTTTTAAGAAATAAGATTCATTGCCCTTTTGATTTTTCTGAAATACTAAACGATCAAATTCAGTTGCTAACATTTCAATCCAAAAACTTTTAGATTTATTTATCACATCAGACTTTACTTCTTTCATTCTAGCTCACTCCTCTTTATAATTGTTCTGAGTTTGTGAAACCTATCAATAGAAATAGATCTTTATAGGGAGAAAATCTTCGCCTATACAGGGATAAATTTGAATTATTTTATTAAGTGAATTTAGTTACTTTATCAAGTATGCCTCGCGATAATTGCGTCGGGAATCGCCCGGAGGCTTTAACTTCTTACAGCGGATGTTTGGACATCCGCTGTAAACAGTCTTAGAACCACTACCTATAGAGGCGGGAGACTGCTGCTGAAAGAAGTTAAAAAGTAAATTCTAAATCTTCTTCGTTTAAATCATTAGATATTACACCATTGTAAATATTCGATAATTCCCCCTCGGTAATCAAGTCAATAGTTTCGATCTTTATATCCAGATTTTTTGATGTTAAATGTATAATGCTCTTAAAGTATTCTATAATTTTCTCAATTGTTGATTCTTTAAATAATGACGTTGCATAACTTAAATTAAACAATAATTCTCCTTCTTTTTCCTGACAAGCAATTGTAATGTTGAATTTTTCTGTATTTTCTTTGAAGGGATATGATGTAACTCTTAAATTATCTAGTTCTATTCTATCTTCCTGCATATTTTGAAGAACGAACATAACATCAAATAATGGATTTCTGTTTAAATCTCCCACCACACCTACCTTTTGAACCAACACATCAAATTGATATTCTTGATTATCAAAGGCCATTAGTGTCTTCTCTTTTACAATGTTTAAATAATCTATGAAATTTAATTCATTATCTACTTTTGTTCTAATTGCTAAAGTGTTTACAAACAAACCAATAACATTTTCCAAATCCTCTGACGTTCTTCCAGAAACAGGCGTTCCAACAACTATATCTTCTTGTTGGCAATATTTTGATAATAAAATATTTAAATTTGCTAATATAACCATGTACAGCGTGCTACTAGTCTTACGTCCTATTCCTTTTAAATTATCTGTGATAGTTTTATCTATTTTAAATTCGATGTTATTTCCTTTAAAGTCTCGTTTACTTGGCACAGGATAGTCCGTAGGGAATTTTGTTTCAGGTAACCTCCCTTGATATTCTCCTAACCAATATTTTTCTTGTTTTTTTAGTTCTTCACTTTTTAATATCTTTAATTGCCAAGCAGAGAATTCCTTATATTGAATTTTTAATGATTTCAACTTTTTGTCTGAGTACAAATCACTAAATTCTTTTGTTAATATCGCAACCGAAATGCCGTCAGATACAATATGATGAATATCAAAAATAATGATATTTCTCTCTTCCTCTACATTTATTACTCCAACTCTAATAAGAGGAGGTATTTTTAAGTTAAATGGCCTTATAAAATTTGCTACCTTTTCTGAAATTTCATCTTCGTTTTTGACTGTTAGCATTTCAATTTTAAACACTAAATCATCTATTGGTTGAATTTTTTGTACTATGTCTTCATCAACAATTTCAAAACTGGTTCTTAATGATTCATGCCTTTCTATTAACTGTCTTATTACTCTATTTATTATATTAAGATCGAGTTTGCCTATTACTTCTATAACCTTTGGCATATTATAAACCGTTCCATTATTTCTCTCTTGTAGCAGATACATTCTTTTCTGTGCAGAGGAAGTTCTATAATATTGTTGTTTAACTGTTAATTTTTCTATCTCTTCGTATTTATTCTTCTCCACTTTGCTAATATATTTAGTGAGTTCTTTTATATTTTTAGCCTTAAATAATTCTTTTATTGGTATTTTTACATCTAATAACTTGTGAATTCTGCCTACCAATATTGTTGCATTTAATGAATGTCCTCCCAAATCAAAAAAGTTGTCATTTATACCTATTCTTTTTACCCCTAAAATTTCTGACCAAATTTCCACTAAATTTTCTTCCATCTTATTTCGTGGAGCAACATAGTTATTTGAAATTTGATCTTCTTTATTTGGATCAGGTAAGGCTTTTCTATTTATTTTTCCATTTGAATTTAGTGGCATTTCTGCAACTTCGATAATGAATGAGGGTATCATGTAGTCAGGCAAGGTTGCTGATAAATAATCTTTAATTTCAGATGTATTTAATTTTCTATAACAGGTTACATATGCACAAAGATACTTTTGAGTATTTTGATCAATTTTCCCTACAACTACTGCTTGTTTTATATTTTCAAGACTCAATAATCTATTTTCTATTTCTTCAAGTTCTATTCTATATCCTCTAACTTTTACCTGATTATCTATCCTCCCTAAAAATTCTATTTCTCCATTTGATAGCCATCTTGTTAAATCTCCAGTTTTATATATTTTCAAACCTTTTTCAAACGGACTTTCAACAAACTTTTCCGCTGTTAAATTTTCTTTATTTAAGTAGCCTCTTGCTACTCCATCTCCACCTATACATAATTCTCCCGGAACTCCTATAGGCACTATTTGCATATTTTCATCAAGAATATATACTTGAGTGTTATTTATTGGTTTTCCAATAGTAAGGTTGTTGTCTTCATTTACATAAAGTTTGCTTGTTGACCAAATAGTTGTTTCAGTAGGTCCATATACATTAAAAACTTTTAAATTATCGTTTCTATCTAATTCTTCAACTAAATTTTTAGGAACTTCTTCTCCACCAATTAGCACTGTTTTTAATTCTTTTATTGATTTTTTAAACTTATTACTTTCTAATAAGAATTTTAATCTGGAAGGCGTACATTGCATTACCTCCACTTTATTTGCAACAATTACTTTTGATAATTTATCTCCATCAATTACTTCTTCCTCATTTACAATTACTATTTTCATTCCTTGAGCAAGTGGTACTAAAGTTTCTAAACCAAAAATATCAAATGAAATTGTTGTAATACATAATATATTTTTATACTCATTTAGGCCTGTTGCAGCTACAATGCCATGTATAAAATTATTTACTTGTTTATGTTCAACCATTACTCCTTTTGGATTGCCTGTTGAACCTGAAGTATATATCACATTTGCTAAATCATGTGAGTTATTTACTATACTCAAATTATTATCATCCAAAGAATAACAATCTTTACTAATATTAATAATACTACCAGTAAACTGTAAATCATCTTCTAATTCCTTGGCTGTTATTAAAATTTCTACACCTGAATCCTCGAGCATATACTCTATTCGACTTCTAGGAAGATTTATATCAATTGGCAGATACGCTCCACCTGACTTTAAAACCCCCATAATACCAATGATCATATGAATGGATCTTTCTACAAATATCCCTACTATCGAATCAGCTTTTACCCCTTTTTCCCTAAGAATCCTTGCTACTTGATTTGATTTTCTATTCAATTCATCATAAGTTAATTTATCATCCTTACATACAACTGCAACTTCATTAGGAACTTTTCTTACTTGCTCTTCAAATAATTGTTGAATTGTTTTGTTTTTAGGATAAATTACCTCTGTATTGTTAAAATCTTTAATAATTTTTTCCTTTTCATTATCTGTCAAAAGTTGAATGTCAGATATGGATAAAGCACTATCTTTAATTATATTTTTTAATATTGTTATAAAATATTTTCCCCACAATGTGACACTATCTTCTTTTAATAAACTAGTTTTATAATTCAAATTAACGTTAAATGCCCCATTGTCCTCGAGAATTTCCAATGTGAAATCAAACTCGGCTATTTTTGATTTATAATCATATGTTTTGATTTCAACATTATCAATGCTAAACATTCTCTCGTCTATATTCTCGTATATAAACATGACATTTATTAATGGGTCTCGCTCACCATTATTTTCTGTATTTAGTTTATTAACAAGAAAATTAAATGGATAATTCATATGAGCATAAGCCTCTAGAGAACTTTGTTTTAACCTACTTAAAAATTCAGTAAATTTCATTTCGTTAGAAATTTGATTTCTCAAAATAATTGTATTAGTAAACATACCAATATTATTATCAAATTTACTATTCCCTCTGTTAGTAACAGGTGTGCCGATTATTATATCCTTCGTTTTTGAAAGCTTGTAAAGTAATACCTTAAATGCCGCAGCTAGTACCATAAACAGTGAAGATTCAGTTTTTTTCGCAAACTGTTTAAGGTCAAAAACCAAATCTGATTCTATCGGCATTTTTACAGTATTACCTGCAAATTGATTAATCGAATAATGGTTGTGATCAAAAGGAAGATTTAACTTTTCTCTTTCACCTGATAATTTTTTTAACCAATATGTTTCATTTTCCTTTATTTCCTCAGAATTTAAAAATTCTTCTTCCCATAAGACATAATCTGAATATTGGTTATAAATTGGCTCCAGATTTTCACCTGAATATAATTTTATTAGTTCTTGACCTAATATATCTAATGAACGTCCATCAGCTATTGTATGATGTAGATCTATTAACAATATTTCCTTTTCCTGTGAAGCTTTAATTAGAGTTACTTTAAACAATGGTCCTTTTGATAAATCAAATTTACTAATATTCTCCTTGATTAAATCATCTAAACTCTGAGATTCTTGCTTTTCAACTTCATTAATTTTAAAATCTATTTCCTCTATAACCTCTTGAACAAATAGATCTTCTTCAATGTATAATTTTGTTCGTAAGCTTTCATGTCTAGCTATTATCATTTGGAACACAGTCTCTAATTTTTTTATATTTATTCGACCTTTTATTTCTAATGTCCCTATTATATTATATGGATCATTCTCATTTATTAGAATAGTTGAGAAAAGCCTTTTTTGATTTAAAGTCATTGGAATTACTTTATGATTCGGAAAAATATTTTTTACTTTTTTTAATTTTGTTTCTTCTGAAAACTCAAAACCACTTTCTCTTAATTCATATATACTTTCTTTTATTTTACTTATTATTATTTCAATATCCTTATAGGAAATTTCTGTATTGAAACAACATGTTCTTCTTTCCCACGTATAAATACCTTTATAATTTAATAAATAAAAGAATAAATCCATTTCTATTGGAAACAATGATGAGTCATATTTTCCATATGATTCAAATTTGAATTGTGAACCAAAGTAACTTATTCTCATAGGAACTCTTTCTCTTCCAAAAAACTCGTTTACTTCTTCTACAAATACCCTCGTTTTTTCATTTACTTCCATTTGTAAATCATTGCCTTTTTCTTTCAAAAGAGAAAGTACCGCATACGCAGCCGCCATACTAAGAGGATTTTTACAAAATGTCCCAGCGAAAGTTACTGTTTCTTTATCTGGTATAGAGTTATCTCCAAATGACCAGCTTCCTCCGTCTATGCTATCTAAATATACCTGCTTGCCGGCTACAACACCTATCGGAAGTCCACCACCAACTATTTTTCCATAAGTAACTATATCAGCTTCAATTCCGAAATAAGCTTGTGCTCCACCCGTTTGAATTCTAAATCCATTTAGCATTTCATCAAAGATTAAAATAATACCTAATTCTTCTGTTAATACTCTTAATTCTTTAAGGAATTCTTTCGGCTGAAAACCAGGTCTTCTACTTTGTACAGGCTCTACTAATACAGCTGCAATATCATTTTTATTCTCTTTAATATATTCTAATGACTCTTTAGACCCGTAGAGTAAACTTACCGTATCTTTAATATTTCCATATGTTGAACCTAATGAAGTAGGATACGGACCTTCTTCATCTGTATCTGTTAGAATACCATCAAACGTTCCATGATAGGATCCAGAAAATTTTACAATCTTTTCTTTTCTTTTGCATGCTCTAGCAATTCTTAAAGCAACCATTACAGCTTCTGAACCTGTATTACAGAAGGCAACTCTTTCTACTCCGGTTAAATCTTTTATCAATTTAGCTACTTTCCCTGCTAAATCACTTTGCGGTCCTAATTCAAAGCCCTTCTCTAATTGAGCTTTGATAGCATCCGTAATAAATGGAGGATTGTGCCCAAAATAATGGACTCCATATCCTATTGCTAAATCTATATATTCATTTCCATCAATATCCCAAAACCTTGTTCCTTGGGATCGTTTGGATATAATCGGATAAAGTAATTTTTTTAATGTCATCCTAAAATTAAGTGAATTTATCCAATCCGAGAATACAGTATTATACTTTTCTGCATGATTTTTTGAGCTTTTTGTTTTAGTATTATATTTTAAGATAAAATCATCTACAAATTTTTTTTGCATATTATTTAATGAGTCTTCTTCAAAAATCATGGAGTTATTATTTATTTTAGGGAAAACACTCCTTGAATTGCTTGCTGGTTTAGCAGAAAATCCCTTTCTACTTATATCCATCAAATTTTCTAACTGGGCATGGATATCCTTAATTCGGTTTTCCATATTATTTAAATAATTAACATTTTCCGCATTCTCGTAATCAGTATTTTCACATGAAATATTTGACTGTTGTTTTACAGTGCTCTGTTTAAACATTTCTGATTTAGGTAAATGTTTTTCTATATATTCAGCAATTAAACCTACTGTGTTCAAATTTAATAAGAATTCATTTATAGAAATATTTAATTTATATTTATTATCAATATGTTTTTTAAAGTTTAGTAATAATAAAGAATCAAAACCTAATGAAAATAAATTATCTTCACGGTTTATCTCCTCTATATTCAATCCAGCTATAATATTAATTATATTTTTTATCTCTAACTCTATATCGTATAAACTTAAAGAAGAGTTCTCTATTATAAGAGTATTATTCCCAATGGAGCTATTCGATTCACCCAATTTTTCTGAATTTTTATTCAACACGAATTCTTTGTAGTTCTTCTTATTCTTATTTAAATCAATCCAATACTTTTTCCTTTGAAAAGAATAATTAGGGAGTATTACCTTCTCCTTTTTATATTCTTTGTAAAAGGATTTCCAATCAACCTGTACACCATTTAAATATAATAGAGATATAGAATCAAATAGTTGCTTATATTCATTTAAGCCTTTTCTTAATGACGGTAAAAATAGCGCTTCACCATTAATACATTGATTAGCTAATCCACAAAGTGTTGCGTCGCCACCTATTTCAATAAAAATATCGCTTTCTAATTCCTTGGCCGTTTCCATTGCTTTATAAAAATTAACTGTATTGGATAAATGATTGGACCAATAGATTGCATTCCCAAACGTGTCTTTATTTTCTTGCTTTCCAGTTATAGAAGATATAAAAGTTACGTTATTTTCCGAATATTTCACATCACTTATTTTTTCTTTATAACTATCGATAAATTCCTTCATTAAAACCGAATGAAATGGATGTGTAATATTTAACTCTTCTATAAACACTCTTTGTTTTTTTTGGATGATTTCAATAACTTTATCTACTTCTTCACTAAGCCCTGATATTGTTACATTTTCAGAAGCATTTATAGCTGCAATTGAAACATTTTTACATCCACTCTCTTTTATTGACTCGCTTGCAACTTCCACACTTGTTAGTACACCTACCATTTTCCCATCAATATCTAGGGTATCCATTAACATACCACGATGAGCAATCATTTTAATTGCATCATCTAAACTTAAAATTCCAGCATAGCAGGCTGCAGTGAATTCACCTATACTATGTCCAATTACTGAGTTTGCCTTAATACCCAAAGACTCCCAAATTTTGGTTAGTGCATATTCAATAGAAAATATAATCGGCTGCGAATAAATAGCTTTATTCAATAAATCATTATCATTTTCTCCATAAATAATATCTAAAATATTGAAATTTAAAATTTTATAAAATTTTTCATTACATAAATCTAGTGTTTTTTTAAAACCCGATGATTTTTCATATAATGTTTTTCCTATATTCTTATAAATTGATCCTTGACCAGTAAATAAAAACGTAATATTATTCATTTTAAACTTGGAAGAATCATTTTTAAAATGATCAAATTTATCAAACATATTTAATATATCGGCTTTGCTTGATCCATTAGCAGCAAAACGATAATCCATATGACTCTTACAAATATTAGAACTGTAACATATATCACCAATTGACTCATTAGATTTAGACAAATATTCTTTCATATTTATGATAGAATATTTCAATGCCTCTTCATTTTTAGCAGATAAAGTTAACAAGTGATAAGGCAATTCCTTCTCTTCGATATTTACTTTAACTAATGGTGGTTCTTCAATAATTGCATGGGCTAAAGTACCTGTGAATCCAAATGCACTAATCCCCGCTCTCCTAATCTTTTCTCCAGGTTTCCACTCAACAAGTTTATTGACTACTTGTAAATTTCCCCAATCGATTTTAGAACTTTTTTTATTGAAATGGATATTAGGCGGTAGCTGATTATGTTTAAATGATTGGATTATTTTTATTAAACCAGCCATTCCTGATGCGGCTTCTAGATGAGCAATATTGGTTTTCACTGCTCCTATTAACAAGTCATTTTTCTTATCTTTAAATATTTCATTTAGAGCTTGAACCTCAATGGTATCACCTAAAGGGGTGCCCGTCCCATGCGTTTCAATATAATCAATATCATTTATAGTCATTTTAGCTTGAGTTAAAGCTTGTTTTATTACTCTTTTCTGTGCACTTCCATTTGGAGCGGTCATCCCATTTGTTCTTCCATCTTGTCCAACCGAAACGCCCTTTACGATTGCATAAATTGTATCGTTATCTGCTTTAGCTTCGGATAACTTTTTTAGTACTATGACGCCACATCCCTCGCCTCTACCAAAACCATCTGCATTCTCAGTAAATGTTTTACATCTGCCGTCTGCAGCTAATCCGTGCTGTTTTGAAAGACCAATGAATGACTCAGGAGTTAATAACATATTAGCTCCCCCAACAATTGCTAATGAGCATTCGCCCTTTTTTAGACTTTCTACGGCAGCATTTAAAGCCACTAACGAGGACGAACAGGCTGTGTCAAATGTTACCGCAGGTCCTTTAAAATCATAGAAATAGGATAATCTACCACTGGCAGCACCATAGGTTATACCGCCAACAGAATAAGGCGTTATTTTTTTTTCATCACCTGAGAACATATGAGCCCTAAAATAATCACTAGAACTAATTCCTACAAATACTCCCGTATTACTCCCACGTAACTTTTTTATATTTACCCCAGAATCTTCAAGCGCCTCCCAACTTACCTCTAACAATAATCTTTGTTGTGGATCTATAGAGCTTGCTTCTACAGGAGAAATTTCAAAATGTCGATTATCAAATTCATCAACAGGGACATTTAAAAATGCCCCGTATTTCGTATACATCTTTCCAATTTCGTCTACATTATCACTATAATATTCTTTATAATCAAAGCGATCCTTTTTAATTTTTGTTACAGTATCAATCCCATTAGAAAGAATATGCCAAAACTGCTCTGGATTATTTGCACCTCCAGGAAATCTGCAACCGTGTCCTACTATAGCTATATCATCATCTTGGTTTTTTTTAGATAATTCTTCGATTTTCCTAGCTGCTTTTCTCAAAGCTTCCTTGTATTTATTCGTTTCTTGTTCCACAACCATTCCTCCCTTTTTTAGTCTACTAAAGACTCTATTTCTGCTAAAAGGTCATCTATAGTTTCAGAAGCATTTAAGCCGTCATTATTTATGTCATTTTCACTAGTCTCTTCTTCGAAAGATAAAACTTCCATAAGCAGATAATCATTTAACTCTTTTAAAGATGGATAATTGAAAAATACAGAAATATCGAGTTCTTTGCTTGTTAATTTATTTATTTCATTTCTCATAGAGAAAATCATTAATGAGTCCGCTCCCTGTTCTGTTAGTGACTGATCTAATACTAAAAGGGATGCATCATCAAACCCCATTAAAGTCGCTGCAATATTTTTCAATTTTTCTTGTAAATAATCATATCTTTCTGAAAACTTTAACGACCTTAAAACTGATAAGATATTAGCCTCACTATTTGTCTTGTCTTTTTTTCTATTAGTAACATCATCTAAATTTATTAGTTTTGATAAAAATGTAGTCATTTCTTCTAATTTAGTGTTTTCATTATATAAATCCCAGTTCATGTCAGCGAC
This sequence comes from Lysinibacillus sp. NPDC056185, assembly GCF_047737915.1. Lineage (NCBI taxonomy): Bacteria > Bacillati > Bacillota > Bacilli > Caryophanales > Bacillaceae > Lysinibacillus > Lysinibacillus sp. NPDC056185. The sequence goes on along the minus strand of NZ_JBLLLQ010000011.1, from coordinate 65,680 downwards.
CAGAATAGAAGAATGATTTTCATTAAGTAATTTATCAATCATTTTCATCCCTAATTCTGTACTAATGCTATAAATTCCTTGTTTCTCTATTCTTTTCATATTCTCTTCATTTCTAGATGCCATACCTATCTCAGACCATGGTCCCCAACAAATCGATATTGCAGGTAAGTTTAATTTTCTTCTATATTGAGCAAAGATGTTCATAAAATAATTCGCGGTTGCATAATTTGCTTGACCTATATTTCCTATTACAGAAGCAATGGATGACATCATAACGAAAAAGTCCAACTCACAATTCCTTAATGAATGATGTAAATTGTATGTTCCAAAAACCTTACTCATAAACATTTGCTCAAAACTTTCCCATGTTTGATCTCTTATAAGCCTATCATCTAAAATACCAGCTGCATGAACTACGCCTTTTATCTCTGGGAAATTCCTGGTAATATCAGATATTAAAGCAGAAATATCTGATTCTTTACTCACATCAACCTGACATATAAGTACTTTTATACCTCTTTCTTCCCAACTCTTTACCTTGTCAAGAATATCCCCCTTGGGCTTATTTCTGCTTAACAAAACTAAATTACGTGCCCCTTTTTCTATTAAATACTCTGAATAGAGCATTCCGATACTACCCGTTCCCCCAGTTATGAGATACGTTGCTTCAGACTTTATTGCTATATCAAGATTTTTATGTTTTTTCTTAGAATAGGTATTTTTGACCAATCTCGAAACATATCTCTTATTATTGTTTCTTAAACAAACTTGTTTCTCATCGTTTGTTATTATTTCTTTTATAATTACATCATCAATTTCCTTATTGATCATGCTACTATCAACGTCAATGATTCCTCCCCATAATGGATTAAATTCTAGTCTAATAACTTGTGAAAAGCCCCATAAAGTTGATTGATAAATAGAAATTGGACTATTGTCTAAATCATGCACGTTATTAGTTATTACTTTTAAGTTCATTTTTTCAACTAAATTCAAGTCAGTTATGGCTTGTACAAGATGCAATAATTGACTGCAAGCTGTTTTTTCTTTCAATGTCTCTAAAGTTATTTGATTGATGCTTTCTTCATTAGATTCAGAAATAAATAAAATGTTAAACTTTTCATTATCAAATTTATATACTATGTCTTTAAATAGTGTGTAAAAATCTTCTTTTTCGTTATCGGAAATGCAATAGGTATTATCATCCAGTTCCATTAAATTTTTACCAGACAGGACTTTAATAGAATCCATTCCAAGTAAACTCAACTTGTCATATATTTTATTGCAGATTTCGTTATTATTTGAAAAAATAATGAATTTTTCATTATTTTTAAATTCAATATTTCCAAATGATTTTTCCACCCATTCAACGTTATAAAGCATTTGATCGCCACTATAGTTTAGTTCCTTTAGTAGGCTTTTTCGATCTGTGAGTTTTGCCATAATGTTTTCTATCTCAAATACGATCTCACCTTTTTCATTATAAACAGCAATATCTCCAATAACCCCTTCTTTTTGATCATTATTAACCTTTACATGGCACCAATAACTTTCTGCATCTTTATAGTAATACTTAATTTTCCCTAATGAGATGGGAATTGTTGTTTTAAGCACATCTGTTGTCTTTTCAGAATTCATTTTCCTACTTAGTTCAGATACAGCGAACACAGATTGGAATATAGAATCTATTAAGCCTGGATATAATGTATATGATTCTTTATTTGGAATTTCTATCTTCGGATCAATTAAGCAGACCCCTTCACTTTCTCCCCTCCATACTCTCTTAATTCTTTTAAAACCTTCGCCTAAATTAAAGCCAAATTTGCTCATTACATCATAGATATTGAAACCTGATAAGTCTTCCGGAAACATATTTTTTAGATCATCTATATTTATCTTTTTCTCAGAGGTCTCGTCCTTTATTACAGTTAAACTTCCTTGACAATGTGTAGACCAATCTCCATGTTCCGCTTTACTGTCTTTACTTATTATTTGAAACTTCTTTCTTTCTTCATAGATATCTTCTATTAATATTTGCACTGTTCTTTCATCACCCTTACTTGCTATTAAAGGTGAATGGAATTCAACATTTTCAATAATACATACAGATGATTTATAATAATCTTCAATAATTGATACAAGCATTGACATATGCGCAGCAGCAGGAGATATTGCCGTGTCAAAAATAATATGCTCTTTCATAAAGTATGGAGAATTCATTGTAAAGGAGTTCTGATAAACTAAACTATTTTTTAATTGTGGTGTACTAAATCTCTGCCCAATAATTGGATGATAATCATTCCTTATTTGATCTGGTAATTTTTTTTCATGAGAACACACCGGTTCCATCCAATATGGTTTTCGTTCAAATGAATACGTAGGTAATTGAACTCGGTTATATGTTTTATTAATATTTGTTTCGAACTTATCCCAAAGTACCTTTACACCACTACAATACAGTTCCCCTAAACTATAACTGATTTGTTCCCAGTCACTTTTCTTCATATCTAAAGAGTTTAATAATTTTATTTCTCCCCTTAAAGATAATTTTGACAAGGCACATAAAGTTTTATTTGCTCCAACCTCTAAAAATACTTTATCCTCTGCATCCTTTATTGAAGTAATAGAATGATAAAAATCAACCTTTTCTTTAATATGATTTGTCCAATAATTAGCATCTAAAATCTCTTCTTCCCCTATTGCTCTTGCAAAGGTAGAAGAAATATAGTTCACACTTGATTGATTAAATTTCACCTGTGAAGCAATCTCTTTGAAATCCTCTAAGATAGGTATCATCAAGTTTGAATGGAATGCATGGGAAACATATAATCTAGCTACCTTTATTTTTTGTCTTTCAGCTTCTTTTGCAAGCTCTTCAATAGCATTTTTCTCACCTGATACAACAATATTATTTTCAGCATTATAAATTGCTAGAGATAATGCATCATCATATTTTTCTATTAATTTATTCACTGTATTTTCATTTGCATAGATAGATAACATAGCTCCTTCTCCAGGTGCTGAATCCATTAGTCTTCCTCTTATTGCAACTAACTTTACTGCATCATTTAAATTCATTATTCCTGCTACAACAGCTGCAGCATACTCTCCTATACTATGCCCTATAACAACACTAGGTTTAACACCCATTTTCTCCCACATTTTACAAACAGAATACTCAATTGTGAATATTAGTGGTTGTGCATACAAAGTCTTTTCCACTTCTTCATTTGTACATTTTCCACTATAAATAAGATCTACTAAAGATTTTAAAAGAAATGGTTTAAATAATTTATCACATTCGTCAAATACTTCTCTAAATGTTGGGTTATTATCATATAATTCTTTTCCCATCCCTACATATTGGGAACCTTGACCTGTAAATAAAAATACAACCTCTGTTTCTTTTTTGAATTTTATTGGTTCATTTATATTGGTAGAAATACCTATTTTATTTCCGTTAATTAAATAAGCTTCCATCCTATTCATTATTTCTTTCTTTGTTCTTCCAGAAACCGTGAATCTATAATCAAAATCAAATCTAGATATATTATTTGTATAAACAACATCTTTTATATTTACACTATCACTCTTCATATAATTCAAATAATTTCGAATATTATCCTGTAATGATCTCTCACTCTTTGCTGATAGCTTTAAAATATAGATTGGGTCACTACTGTTTTTTATTACTGTTTTTATCTTTGGAGGCTCTTCAATAATAATATGAGCATTCGATCCCCCAAAACCGAAACCGTTTATTCCCACTCTTCTTATTTTCCCCTCACTTTTCCAATCAGAGTTACTTTCCACCACTTTTACCGGGGATTTATCCCATTGAATAAATGGATTTGGGTTTTCAAAATACAAGTTTCCAGGAATTACATCGTTTTTAAATGATAAAAGTACTTTTATGATACTAGCCATACCCGCAGCTGCTTCTAAATGCCCAATATTTGATTTAACTGAACCGATTTTCAATGGGTTTTCTTTCGTTCTATTTTTACCGTATGTTTCAACAACTGCTTTTACCTCTATTGGATCTCCCAGTTTTGTACCAGTTCCATGCATTTCAATGTAATCAATATCCGATTCATTTAATCTGGCATCATTTAATGCCTTTTTAATAACTTTTTCCTGAGCTAAACCATTTGGTGCCGTTAATCCATTACTTTTACCATCTTGGTTTACTGCGGTACCGCGAACTACACCTAATATATTATCATCATTTTTTTCAGCATCTTTTAATCGTTTTAAAATAATAACGCCAGCACCTTCTCCTCTGCCATATCCATTAGCAGATGCATCAAAGCTTTTACTACGTCCATCTACAGAAATAGCTTCTAATTTAGAAAAACATACATGAACAGCTGGAGAAATCATCAAATTAGCTGCTGCTACTACTGCAGTGTCTACTTCACCAGCTTCCAACGCTTTACATGCAACATGTAAAGCTGTTAAAGAAGAGGAACATGCTGTATCAAGGACCATTGAAGGCCCCTCAAAGCCAAAAGTATAGGATATTCTTCCACAAGCTGTACTAAAAGTTGTTCCAGTTAGAGAATATGCATCTATTTTACGTAAATCTCCTGATTTATAATGTGCAAATGAGTATTCTTCTCCCGCAATACCTACATATACACCAGTATTACTACCAAAATAATTACCTATATTTATCCCTGAATTTTCAAAAGCTTCCCAAGTTAGCTCTAATAGCATTCTTTGTTGAGGATCTAAAGCATAAGCTTCTTTTGGAGATATATTAAAAAATTTCGCGTCAAATTGTTCTATTGGAATATTTAGGAAACCACCTTTTTTTGTATATAATTTTCCAGGTTCGCCTTTATCCGGACTATAGAATTTTTCTATATCCCATCTCTCTTCTGGCATATTGGATATACCATCTTTTCCATTCATTAATATATCCCAAAATTCCTCCGGACTATTTCCTCCTGCTGGGAAACGGCAACTAACTCCAACAATAGCTATAGAATCTTTGTCAGTAGCATTTAAATCACTGTCTAAAAAATTATTAACCGTTGTTTCTTCTTTATTTAACTCATTAAATAAATAATCCGTATATTCATTTATATTCGGATATTCAAATAACGAGGAAACTTGAATGTTAATACCAAATCTTTTCGAAACTTTTTCAATAAATAATGGGATATCTATAGAGGCAAGACCTAAATCAGTAAAAGGCTCATCAGAGTGAGAAATATTTAAATCTAATATATCCTCAATCAAATCTACTAAATACGTTAAAATATTTTGTTTTGAATATTTTAAATTTTTTTCCATTAAATACATTCCCTTCAGTTAAGATATTTTATCTAAGACTAATTCACTTACTGTTTAAATAAATTTGATATACCTTATTTTTGTTTTTAACAGAAATTTCAAAAATTTCCTCTACATTCAAATAATTCTGATTATTATTAAGAATAAAAAAGGCTAAGAATATATTTTCCTCCTTAAAGATCGATATAGAAAATAGGTCATCTAAACTTACCTTTGCCTTTTAGATGAAAATTTTATTTTACGACTTTGTAAGAAGAAAAAATTCTAAGCACTTAGCATAACTTTTAAAAACATTAAATTTTAAATATCACTCACCACCATCTTTTTGCCCCAGATAATAATTACAGTAATTCTATAAATATAACTAAATATAACTATTATTGCCATTTTTTAAAATGTTATCACAGCTTTTTTGGTTAATCAAACAAAAATGTTAATTTTATCAAATTAAACAAAATCCTGTTTGTTTTTTGAAAATTTCTATTTTTTTACAAAATAGGTTGATTATAAAAAAACATTATGATATATTCCTATTGTTGTGAAATATTAGAATTTTTATATTTATCAATTTTAACCTTCTCTTTTCATATCCTTCATGCAACCACACAAATTTTATTGAGTTACCAATTGTATCTATTCTATTTATTAGACATTATTCAGAAGAATTAACTAAGGTCCTTCTACAAAACCACTCTTTTAAGAAATTTTATCTTCAGTTTGATATGAACTGACTAAAGAAGAAAGGCTTTTACAAATAATGTAATAAAAGCTAACGTACCTAATTTACATGGTACGGGAGGGATAAAACACTTTCAATGAGCTCAAAATTGATAGGTAGTTTATTCCATTTTACTTAAGGAGGAAAAAATTAGTGACTAATAATTTAATTGAATTCAGAAATATTACCAAGGAATATTTCATAGGTGAAGTTCCAATAAAAGCGTTAAATGGAGTAAATTTCATTATTGAGGAGGGAGAGTTTGTTGTCATTCTAGGTGCAAGTGGTGCTGGTAAAAGTACAATCTTGAACATTTTAGGTGGCATGGATACTCCTACTTTAGGAGAGGTAATCGTGGAAAAAAAGGATATTACAGAGTTTAATGAAAAAAAACTAACGGACTACAGAGCAAAAAAAATTGGCTTTGTGTTTCAATTTTATAATCTAATACCTAATCTTACTGCTTTAGAAAATGTTGAGTTTGCAGTTGAAGTTTCTAAAAATCATTTAGATCCTGAAGAAACTCTAAAACAAGTTGGTCTAATTGACAGAATGAATAATTTCCCTTCTCAACTTTCCGGTGGGGAACAGCAAAGGGTTGCAATAGCTAGAGCGATTGCTAAAAATCCATTACTTTTACTTTGTGATGAACCAACTGGAGCTTTAGATTATAAAACAGGGAAATCAGTATTGCAACTTCTTGAAGACATAAATAGAGAAACACATAAATGTGTCGTCTTAATAACACATAATTCAGCTATTGCCCCTATGGCTGACAAAGTAATAAAAGTGAAAAGTGGTGTTATTGAGAATATTACTATAAATGAAAATAAAAAACCTATAAAGGATATTGAATGGTAATGAATAAATTATTTTTAAAATTAATAAGAGACCTGAAATTATATAAGGGGCAATTTATTGCAATTACGTTAGTAATTATTGTAGGAGCATTTTTCTTTGCAGGGTTTTCAACTTTCTCAAAAAATCTCAGTGAATATTCCTCTGAATATTTCGAAAAGACGAACCTAGCTGATTTATGGGTTTACTATGACAATATAACTCCTATAGATGTCCAAAAATTAGGGGAAATTGATGGTATTAAAAATATTGAAGGACGTTATGTTTTAGATGCAAATCAAAAGTTTGATGATGTAAAAACGACTTTAAAGCTACATTCACTCCCTCAAAATAATCGTATTAATCAAATAGTAATGATTGAAGGAAATAGACCAACAGACTCTCATTCAATTGTATTAGATACAGATTATGCAAAAGAACATAATTATTCTGTTGGTGATGAAATAAACCTAAGCACAGCTTATAAAGATATCACTTTAAAAATAAGCGGATTCGGCGAAAGTTCCGAATATACTATAAAATCTAGGGATACCTCAGATTTCCCCCCGAACCATAAAGAATACGGGATAGCATACGTTTCAGAACAAACAATGAGTAATATTATAGGGGAAAATATTTATAATGAAGTCGTTATTGATGTAGAGGATGGATTAGATTTAAATTTAGTTGAAAATGAAATAGAAAAAAGTTCAACTAATTTACATTATTTTTATACATTAAAAAGAGACTTAAATTTAAGTTATAAACAGTTTACTGGTGAAATAAAGCAACAAGAAGAACTTGCAAAAATATTGCCTATTATATTCTTTCTAGTTGCTGCTATCATTACCTTTTTAACAATGTCCAGGCTTGTGGATTCGCAAAGAACTCAAATTGGAATCATGAAAGCATTGGGTATTAAAAATTCAAAAATAGTAACTCATTATCTTGGTTATGCAATAATAATTGGATTTATTGGTGGGCTTGTTGGATCATTGTTAGGGTCAATATTCTTTCCAAAAATATTTATGGACCAAGTAAGAGCAATAATTTCACTTCCTGGCTTTGAAATTCGTATATATTATATCTTTATTTTAATCGCTATAATTTTTTCCATTGCATTTGGTGTTTTAGCATCATTCATGTCTTGTAAAATAATTTTAAAAGAAACAACTACTGAATCATTAAGAGTCAAACCCCCTAAAAAAGTTAAAAAAATATTAATAGAAAGAAATACAACTTTTTGGAGAAAGCTTTCTTACAGTAATAAACTTATTTTAAGAAATATTTTTATTAACAAAAAAAGAGCTATTTACAGTTCTTTAGGGGTTGTCTGCTGTGTCACCTTATTGATACTTGCCTTTGGATATAAGGGCTCTAGACAATTATTAATAGATAAGCAATTTAATGAAGTATATAATTATGATCTTAGGGTTGTGTATAAAACACCTATTAAAAATTTAAGTAGCGATATCCCATATAATGATATTAATTTTAATACACTGGCTCAAACTAGTGTAGTTATTACTAATATTGAAGATAAAAAAGATAGCAATCTACTAATTACAAATAAGGAAAATAATTTAATAAATAATTTTAATAAAGAAGGAAACATATTACCTCTAGATGATGAAGGTGTTATAGTCGCTAAAAGATTTGCAGAAAGATATAAGTTATCTATTGGGGATTCACTTCAATTAAAATTAATAGATTCAAAGTATAAAGGGAAATCTATAGAGGTAAAAATCTCTAATATATCTGAACAGTATTTAAATCAAGAAATATTCGCTACACCGAAGCTCTTATCTAATTTGGGCGTTTATTATGAACCAAGCACACTTCTAATTCAAGGAAAAGACCCAACCAAATTGGACGAAATTTATAAAACCTTTAATAGTATGGGGAATCTAAAAGAAGTTAAGTCTAAAAATGAAATAAAGAAGCTTACTGAAGAAGGTCTACAAAATCTATATAATATGATTGTGGTATTAATTATTTGTGCAATTGTATTATCCTTTGCAGCAATATATAACATTTCTGTAATTAATATAACTGAAAGGATACGGGAACTGGCAACATTAAAGGTACTAGGTTACCAAAGAAATAAAATAAATAAGCTTATTTTTATGGAAAATATTTTTATTACTATTTTTGGGGTAATTATTGGAATTCCAATAGGGATTGCTTTATATATGCTCATTATAAAGAAATTCACTCTTGATAATATGGTGTTTCCTATCACACTAGATATAGGATCTTTACTGTATCCAGTAATCATCACTTTTATTGTTACTATTTTATGTAACATATTTTTAAGGAAAACTGTAAAGAAAATTGATATGATTGAATCACTTAAGAGTATAGAATAAACAGGAAATCATAAACCAACCAGTTGTCATTATAAATCAGCAACTGGTTGGTTTATTTTATCTTACAAGATATTGTTTTTTAATATAATAGTTTCAAACATATAGCTGCACCTAAGATAAGAATAATGCATACAATTCGCCGCCAGTCCTTGGATTCATTGAAAAACAACATTCCAAGTAAAGCGCCACCGGCCGCTCCAATTCCTGTCCAAATTGCATAGGCTGTCCCCATTGGTAATGTTTCCATAGCATATGCAAGGCCAGCAAAGCTCAAGGTAAATGCGAAAATCAATAACACCAAATTTTTTATACTTTTAGCATCATTATATTTACTAATCATATAAACACCCATCATCTCACATAGTCCCGCGACTACTAATGCAATCCATGCCATTATTCGTTCACCTCTTTTTCTTTAGGCTCACCTGTCACTAGCTTTAAACCGACGACCCCTGCAAGTAAAACGACAATACATAAAATCTTAGCTAATTTCCATGGCTCTCCGAACAGTAAGCTACCAGAACATACAGTACCCGCTGTACCTAAGCCTACGAATACCGCATAAACAGTACCGACTGGTAAACTTTCTCCAGCCTTAATTAGTAAATAAAAACTAACAAAAATTGCAATAGCGGTACCAATCCATTCGAGTGCATTCCCTGCATGCTTTAAGCCAATAACCCAACCGACTTCAAAAAAAGCAGCAATTATGACACTTAACCATTGTTTGTTCATTGCGAATTCCTCCATTTTATTGTTAAACACGGATGTATACTATTATTGGGCAGTTCCCTTTAAGCAAAGTGCGTGGTTTTCCGGCATACCTGATCAAATTACTAACCTACCCGATCACTTCTTTTCCTTACCCGAGCAGTTTCCTGACCTACCCGATCACTTCTTCGGCTTACCCGATCAAATTACTGACCTACCCGATCACTTCTTCGGCTTACCCGATCATTTCTTCAGCTTCCCTCCCATAGTAGCCAAATAAAAAAAGCCTAAGAAACACTGCTGTAAACAGTATCTCCCAGGCTTTTATCCTTCCGTGTCACAAAATCATTTGTGGTTTTCTCTCGGACCAGACTAGCATTGCTACGGAACCCTAGAAAACTATCATATTTGATTGTACTACTAGTATAGCAAACTATTCAGTCATTTTCTACTCGTACATAACCAACTTTTTCAACAAGTGCTTGCCCCTCATCTGATACAATCCAGTCGATAAACTTCTTTACATTAGGATTATCTGTTCCTGCTGTTACAGCATAAAATTCAGATACGAGTGGGTATGTGCCATTACGAATATTTTCCTTTGTGGGCTCAATCCCATCAATGGACAATAATTTAATTTCTTTGTTATTCACCATTTCTGTTGAGTAAAATCTAAACGTGTAGCCAATGGCATTTTTATAATTACGATATTGTGATACCTCATGAATAATACCACCCATACCTGTCGCAACATTTTCAGCAGGTGCTTCCATGATTGGTGTATCTCCCATCATTCTTTCAAGTGCTGTTTGGCTTCCGCTATCAGCTGGGCGTTGAAAGGCACGAATCGCAGCATTTTCACCACCGACTTCATGCCAATTCGTAATTTTCCCAGCGTATATTTGTTTAAACTGCCCCAGTAATAAATTTTCTACGCTGTTCTTTTGATTGACGAAAAAGACAAATGCCTCTCGCCCAATGGGGGTCATTTCAAATGTAAGACCTTCCATCTCAGCTTGCCTCTTCTGTGATTCAGATGGCGCTGCTACAAAAATCAGGTCAACATCTCCTGAAATCAAATTTTGATAAGCTTCAGGTGTACGACTAACCATCACTCTACTTTTATCATATGGATAGTAATCCTTTGGATAGGTTGCTTCTACAAAGGCAGCATACAGTGGATACATCGCCGTCGCCCCATCTAAGCGTGGTAGTGACTCAACTAATTGCAATGAAGCCTTTGTATCTGACTTTACTACTTTATTTTGCTCTGTAAACGGTTGATAGAGTGACACATCAATTTCTGCATCAACAGTTGGAATACTCATTTTGTAGTAATATTGAATAGGCTTAATCGAGGCAATCAACAACGCAATGCCCATTACTCCAGCTAACCATATTTTCCGTTTTGTTGTTGTCAACCAATCAAAAATTAAACAAACGAATAGGACAAATAAACATATCGGAACAGTTAAGAGTAGTCCACTAAAATGTAGCCCGCCACTAATCATTAAATACAACCCAACTACTCCTGTGAAAAATAATAATCCGATTAGTACAAAAAGAGACTGTAGCACTTTCATAATCAACGGCTCCACCTCCAAAAGAGTAATTTTATACTTACTATTTTTATAATAGGTTATTTCCGGAAGATAACACAACTGTTTATTCAGAAAATTATGTTAAAATAAAACGTAGTATTGTAAGGAGGTATTACATATGGCAATTGAAAAAGTACGTGAACATTTAGCACAATGGAATGTGCAACACAAAATACAGGAGCTAAACGAAAGCTCGGCGACCGTTGAACTAGCAGCACAGGCACTCGGGTGCGAGCCTGAGCGCATTGCGAAATCCTTATCGTTTCTCGTGAACGATGGCGCGATACTAATTGTTGCTGCAGGCGATGCCAAAGTCGACAATGCAAAATTTAAAGCAGCCTTTGGTACAAAGGCAAAAATGCTTGGAAAAGATGAAGTACTTGAAAAGATTGGACACGAGGTAGGAGGTGTTTGTCCTTTTGGCGTGAATGAGGGCGTTGCTATTTATTTGGATGAATCACTTAAACGCTTCACAACGGTATTCCCTGCATGTGGTAGTAGCAACTCTGCTATTGAGCTTACTATTTCTGAATTAGAAACTTATACACCCTTTCAAGAATGGGTTGACGTCTGTAAAGGCTGGAACGAGTAAAATAAAAATTGGCGAAACTTTATAAAAAAGCCTCGTCGATTTTCAATTTTATCAAGCAATGTTTTTCAAAGCGAAGCATATCTTTAGTAATGTTCAAGGCTTATATAGTTGTTTCATTCTAATAACAGAAAAGGCCTTACTAAATTTGAATTGAGGGTATAAAAATTAGAATAAATATTTTACTTTTTATTACAGAGTATCGCGTGTAAGAAAATATACTGGAGGGCTGGCAATGAAGACTATAGCGGGAACAATCTCTTTATCTGTTTCTTTTACTTTATTCATTTATTTGTTTGGACTAAAACTGGAGCATTCAATTAAATATGACTCTGGATTCTTTTTTCTTCCAATAATTTTACTGATACTTTCTCTTATTTTCTTTAGACAAGACTATAAACGAAAATAAAGATTTACGAGACTAATGTTCTCTGCATGTGGTAGTAACACTCCTCCATTGAGTTTACTTTTTCTGAACTAGAAACCTATATTCCATATCAAGTATGGATTGACGAAGGCTGAAACGAGTAACATGGCGTAATTATCTGCGCAATTATGTCTCGGCATAATTGCGTACGGAATCGGCTTTGTACTTGCACAAAGCCGATTCCGTGACATCCGCCTGAGGCTTTAGGCCAACAGATGTTTTTTGCGCGAAAGCGTAGTGCAACGAAGCGACAGCAACAGCACGAAGTTGGTCATTCAGTCATTGCCACAGGACGTGGCGTTCTTAGACTGAGTTCCTCTATTTCAGCGGATACTCACCACCTATAGAGGTGGGTGACTTCTGTAACTGTCGCTTCGTTTTCGCTACCAAAACACTTGCTGAAAGAAGTTAAAAGTCTCGCCGTTTTTTATTTAATTTTCTTCTCTATATCCAACAGCTAACCAGTGAGAATCCCATTCTGTTATTTGATTGCCTACTCTACATGATAAGCCACATGCACGATTATCAGCGATAAATGAGCCGATTAACCATTTCTTTGTTTGTAATCCATCTTTTAGCTTTATCGTTATAGAGGGCATTTCCACGTACTGCTGATAAATAAACAAATTATCATCATAATGGGTATACGCAGAGGCATTTGTTTTCGTACCATCCCCTGCATAAATTTCTACAGTATTCCCTTCCCGCGAATAGACAGGTTTCTTGACAAACGGCAAGTTTTCCTGAACAAATGGCTCTGCCGAAAGGTACGTTGGCAACATATATTTCTGAATAGCAGCTCGCTCTTCTGCATTAAAAAGAAGCGGATCATCTTTTCGCTCCCAAATCAGCCATAATAAAATTTTCGATTGCAGTACATATGCAGCAGGTGCGTTAATAATAGCAAGCTGCCTGTCTTTTACAAGTTCCAATAATTGTAGACCTATACGCTCACCATCGGAAGACATATCATCTATTAAAAACTCTACTGGGTGTGCAGGACGATATAAAATATCAATTTTCTCCATGGCTGGCGTATATAGGCCACGAGCTATATTAGCAGTGTTACTAGAAAAAATGATAAGCTCTTGTATAGGAACATATTCCACATCAAAAGGTATACATTTCTTTAAAAACTGTACCTGACAATATTCCTCATAATCTTCCGCAGCCGTTTTCCCTGTAATGATGATTTTAGGTTTTTTCACATCATTTAAATAATGCATAGCCGCAAAAAGTGCACCAGACAAGGTTTTATGTAATGCCGAAACATCATTCGGACTATCAAATCCTAAATGCTGACAAAGCGCTTCATTGATTTCAAAGGTTTCTTGGACAAGAAATGGCGTTTCACCATTTAATTCAAGACATTTTATTTCTCCGTCCTCTGTACAAATAAAATCGAAGCGAGCTAGTATCGATTGTTGCTGTAAATAATCTAATTGGATATATGGCAGCATTTCAGAACGAATGCCTAGTGCTAAAAGTTGTTCATCCGATAAATGCTTAAATTGTTTGCCAACCTTTAAAAATATTTTCCAAAGTATAGTAGATGCATAGTTAATTTCATCGATTTTCTCTTTGGGTAAATCTAGTACATCGTATAAGGCGTACTCAAGGTCCTCAAAGTCTGGAAAGAAATTAGGAAATTTAGAATAAAATGCTTGGCGTTGTTGAAAATAATTGTCCATATTGATTTCTCCTTTTAAGAAGATGAAGAGCCACCTCTAGAGGCACCACCTGAGCCAAAGCCTGATTTTCCAGTGCTGGACGATGAGTGATTTGAATAAGAACTATTCGAAGATGAATCTGAACTATTTGAGAATGAACGCTTGCCACTCGAATAAGAGTTGGAACCGCTTGTATTTGAATTAGAGCTATTTGTTGTTGAGTTATTTGAACTATTAGATGTTGTACCAGACGAATTTTGAGAGCCGTTCGTAGTAATTCCATTTGTATTTTTACTTTCGCTAGCATTACTATGATTCGTACGTGGCACTGCTGAACCGCCACCTCTATCCTCTCTATCTGTACCATCCTTTAGATTGCGGCTTTTATAAATGGCACTTCCTAGCATTGCTCCGGCAGTTGCATACATAAGTCCATTAAAGAAATGATGTGCATAATGAGGCGAATTTTCATCTAAACACTCGAACGAACCATCATCACTTTCTTTCCATTCATCACATGCATTTGCCATGTCGCTGTCATACACACTTTGTAAATCACCACTAGCTGTTGCCGTATTGTTTTCTTCCGTTACATTATTTGTATCAGCTGAAGAGGCAGAGGACTCCCCGACATTTTGACTTTCTGTATTCCCACACGCGGCTAATTGCATAGCCATAAATGATGCTGTTGTGACTGCTATATATTTTTTCATTTGTTTTGCCATTTCGTACTTCTCCTTTATGTCGATACCTAATTTACGGATATCCCCTTCTTTAGGTTTCATTTTTTACAAATTCATACATATTATCATAGCACTAAAAACCCCCTGGTGGATTGGAATCATTCATCTCCAGGGAGTTTCGCGCAAAGATATTTATTTAGTCGGTACTGCTTTTCTTCCATATGTCATAAAGCGCCATAGCTTTTCAAATGGCCCCATTTTAAAGAATTTGAACCAGATGACACTAAAGATAATTTGAATGATAAAAATTAAGATTGCAATAATCACCGCATCAGAAGGTGAAACAACTTCAAGCCCCATTAACGACATAAGAGCTAGGCCAATAAAGCTTTGAGCTAAATAGTTTGTAAATGCCATTTGCCCAACTCGTCCAATTGGCTTAAGCAGCTTCGCAATTTTCTTATTTTCTAACATAACAAATAGACAAGCTAAGTAAAAATACGTTGTCGGAATTACCCCTAAACTAATAACGGAATTTAGATTTTCGTATCCACCTTGAGCTGCAAACCAAATCCATATTGAAATGCCAACAAAAAGTGGGAACGTCACAAATTGTAGCCACTTTATTTGTTTTGAGTATTCACTTACATGACTAATCCAATCAGCTTTTGCTACTAAAAAACCAGTTAAAAACATGATAAAAATAGTAATTGCATCATTTCCTAATAAACCAAAAACAGTTGAAAAGGCTTCTTGATTTGGCATTAATATTTGTCCAAGAATACACAGGATATGAACAGTAATAATTGCAAATAACCATTTACTAATTGTTGAAATCTTTGCATGATAAAAAGGTATCAGTAAGAAACCTATTACTGCATAAATAGCAAGGATTGATCCCCAGAAAACAAAATAATGAACAATGCCAATTAACAATAAAGCTAGTAAACGTCTTGCAAAACGCCATCTTGGCTTATCGCCACGAGCTTCTGCACGCGAAGCAAAAATATAAAAACCTACACCAAAGAGGAATGAAAAAATCGAAAAGAATTTCTTCTCAATAAAAATACCAATAAGCGTACTAATAATACCATTAATTCCACTATAGTCAGGCATCGGACCTCCCTCTACTATTATCTGGTAGGCCGCTACATTAATAAACAAAATGCCAAATAACGCTAACCCACGAATAATGTCTAAGGAAACGATTCTTTCTTTTTGAGGTACGGATGAATTCATTCTTTAAAACTCCTTATCTTTCAAACTTTACTGCACTATAGCTATTTTAGCTTTCCATCCTTACAGCAGTTTTTTTATAAGCTTACAGGAACCTTACATTTTATAGATTTTTCTCATAAGTTAATGCCTTTTTTCTCTTACATTAGTTTTTAATCCCTTTCCAAAAGCAAAAATTTCATATTTTATAGTAACCATTATTTCTTTTAAAAAAGGAGAATAGACGATGTACAGACAACGCAAATTTGGTTTTTGCTACCCTGGATATAAATACTGTGGTCCAGGATGTTCAGGACCAGGTAGACCTATCAACGCTGTAGATTCATGCTGCAAATTACACGACGAATGTTATGCTCGATATGGTAGATCAAGATATTGCGATGAAATGTTCCAAAACTGTTTGCGACCACAAATGAACGCTAATAGTAAAATGGCTAGAGATGCTAGATTGTTTTACAACATCTTCGAAATGCGCAATGGGTTCTTTTAAAGAATAAAGAAAGCTCACGATGTTATTTCTACATCGTGAGCTTATCTATCTGTGCTTTTATAAAAAACAGCATATTTCACTGGATTAGTAAAGCCTAATTTAGCGCCTACATGATAAGATCCATGGTTATCAATATCACAATCCCAACAAGGCTTTATATCGTTTAAAAGGCAATCATCAATAAATTTTTCTGCAATGAAGCTTGCTAATCCTAATCCTCTATAATTCGAATCAGTAACTATATCAATCTCTGCAAATTGCTGCGATTTAAAAATAGAAACCGCTTCGCTAATAATCTTATCTCCATGCTGCAGACAAAAACCAAAACCATTTTCAAGGAAATTATTAGTAGAATCCCAGTACTCCTCATAATATTGGTTGTTAAATTCTAAACAATGCTCAATTTGATGTTGCTTGATTTTAATGCATTCGTAGTTAAGCGACTCGTGCTTCTCTCTATTGTTATAAGCATTTTTATCAAAGCTGAAAGTATATCTTTCTAATTTATTCACATAAACGTTTAATCGTTGTTCAATTTTTGTGTTCCAATCTTCTGAGTAAGAAAATAATGTGAAACGTTTATTTTGCTCAATAGATTCTTGTAGTAAAGCTGCGAGTTTACTTATAACTTGCTCGCTGGATGAATCACCATAAACATAGTATATTCCTGATTTGGTTTGAAACAGTAGTGAATGAAGGCTTTCATTGTCGGCATAGACAGCACCTTCTATTACCTGCTCCAGAATACTGTAGACAAATGTTGGCGCCCTCTCTATTGTTTCTTTGACAATCGAATAATTCTCGGTCGTTACCTTAAACATTATCATTTCCCCTATTCTTTTGTATCTCTTCATACAGCATAACATTTTAGCAATTACTAGAATTATTGTATAATAGATACATGAAATTTGAAGGGACTGAATTATGCGCAGATAGCAATATTTTTCATCCAAACTTATAAAAAATTGGAGGTAAAAGTATTGATAGAACAAATTTACACAAAAAGATTATATTTAAGAAAAATGAAGATAGTGGATACACATAGTTTATTTAAAATTTGGTCAGATCCCGATGTGACGAAATTTATGAATATCACTAATTTCACTCATGAACAACAAGCGAAGGAAATGATTGAGCTTTTTGATCAACTAGCTAAGGAGCACAAGGCTATTCGCTTATCAATTATTGAGAAGGAATCCAATGAGATTATCGGCTCTTGTGGATTCAATTCATTTGACTTAGAGAACGCTACAGCAGAAATTGGCTATGATCTCGCTAAAGCTTATTGGGGAAATGGCTATGCGCCAGAATGTATTTCCGCTTTGATTGATTATGCTTTCTCCACTTTAAGCATAACTAAAATTGAAGCAAAAATAGAGCCTTGTAATAGGAATTCTATAAAAGTAGTAGAGAAATTGAATTTTACTTTTGAAGGAACATTTCAGGAATATGAAGAATCAAAAGAATCTTTTTATGACATTAATGTTTATTCTTTATTAAAAGAAAATTGACGTAAAAAATACGAAGCCAAGAATGTTACCGATGAACATTCTTGGCTTTTTTCATTTCTATTACTTAATCGGAATCCAAATTTCAAAATAAAAATCCAGGCTAAATGGATTTTTGTCCGAGTACACTCCCTACTCAGCTTTCCCAGAAGTTTTGTTTGTACAAATAAATATGATGTTAAAATTCCCTACTCTTCTTAACCAAAACAGAGTATAGAGACCGTCAGAAAAGACAGACTCTATACTCCGTTTAAAATATATTTAATAAATCAAATGGCTTTTCGATGATATAGTCATACTCCTCTGGCTTTCCAAAACCATATGAAGCAAAAACAAAAGGAATCCCTGCAAACTTTGCAGAAAGCATATCTCCTTGAGTATCTCCTACATAGACAGCGTTTTTTATGTGATTTCTTTCCATAATTAATTGAATATTTTCTCCCTTTGATAAGCCTGTACGTCCCGGATTTTCAAAGTCGAGAAAATATTTCTCTAGTTTATGATAAGCATAAAATGTTTCTATGTAGCCCTCTTGACAATTGCTCACAATGAACAAGCGGAATTTTTTAGAAAGAGCTAGTAAAGTTTCTTCTAACTGCGGATATAAAATACCACCATTACGTAATAAATCATCTTGCTCTTGCTGGCAGCATGCTAAAATAAGCTCCATCTGCTTTTCTTCATCAAGATATTCAAATAATACAGCTGCTATTTCTTGAATTTGTAAGCCCATCGTTTTAGATAAATCCTCTTCGGTTATCTTTCCTTTACCGTAAGGAGACCCTTGAACTACCTGCGCCCACGATTGCGCTACTGTTTTTCTTGAATCCCAAAGTGTCCCATCCAAATCGAAAATAATGCTCTCTATGTCCATATGAAACCTCCTTTATTAACATTATACAAAATATGGATGTTGAGAAGAGCAAAATTTCTCATCAGGAGGATTTTATATACGATGTTTACTATGTCGGACTAAACAATATAAAACATCATCACTACAAAAATGGATTTGGCAAACTAATCGTTTACCAAATCCATTTTATCTTTATTGAATTGGAATCCAAATTTCAGAGTATGAATCAGGGCTATAAGCATCTTCATCAGGGTAAACTTCAAGTTCAGCTGTTCCTGCTGGTTTATATGGATTGGATGGGAACCACTCTGAATAAATCTGTTTCCAAGTATTTTGCATAGCATCTGGCATAGGGCCATGCACCTCAAAGACAACCCACTTCGATGCAGGTATCTCCAACGCTAATAGATTTTCTCCCACTTCCCCTACATGATCCGTAGCAATCCAGTAATCAATGAAACCATTTTGCCCTTGGTCTGTATTTGGTACACAAACACCTAGCGTCCCTTTAATGCTTCCGTTATTTAATTGGATAAGTTGATGATCGAAATTTTTCGAATTCATCTCATTCCAAAAATGAGGAATGTCTTGCAAGTTCTCACCATTTTGACAATTATATGTTCTTTTTACCCCTACTACTTGAAACTTTTCTTTTTCTACGATCTTATACTTCATTGGTTCTGCTCCCTTCAGGCTTACCTGGATGACCAGGCGATTGTATGATTGTAGCTGTCCTTGCTTCTTTCTTGCTTCACTAGGCGTTAGATTATGCTGCTTACGAAATGCCTTTGTGAAAGCTTCAGGAGAGTCGTAGCCATATTTGTAGGAGAGATCGATTACTTTTTGTTCAGTATTTATTAACTCCTGTGCAGCTAATGTTAGCCTTCTACGTCTTATATAATCTGCAATAGACATATCCGTTAAAATCGAGAAAGTCCGTTGAAAATGAAAGACCGAAGAATTTACCTCCCGTGCAATTTGCTCCATTGTGATGTCATCTAATAAATGCTCTTCGATATAATTTATTGCTTTTTGAATCGACTCAATCCAACTCAATTGCTCTCACTCCTTGTTTATAGCTTATAACATCAAAATTAGTTATTCCTGTCTTTTTATGCTAACTTTGGACTGGTAAAAATGAAAGCTTTATTTTCACCATAGCGTGGTGTTGATTTCCGTTCCGACCGGTCGCTTTGTTGTTGCTGTCGCTACGCTTTCGCACAGATAAAACATTTGTTGCTGTCGCTACGCTTTCGCACAGAGCAAAGCTTCCTGGGGGCGTCCGATGAGCCGCTTCACTCGCGTTGCTCGCTCCAGAGTCTCGGGCCAGCACGATGCTGGTCACGAAGGCGTTATCACAGGACGTGATGGTTTTAGCCTTCGTTCTTCTATTGCTGATCCCCAAGGAGTCGACCAGTCTCCACTCCAATCAACCTATATACATAGAATTAACAAAATTTATACCTTTTTTTGGATAATATGGGTTAAAATTAGTATAAAATATTAGATTGGAGGTTTTGATATTGGTTAAATGGCAAGGGGCAGCAGGAATTTGCTTAAATGAAGACAATCAATTATTAATGGTTTTGCAAGGGACTAAAGAAGAAGCAAAAACATGGGCAGTGCCATCAGGCGGCATAGAAACTACTGAAAATTTTGAGACATGTTGTATCCGCGAAGTGTATGAAGAAACTGGATTTATAGTAGACATCGTCAGAGAAGTGTTACATAAAAATAATGATGTAGTAGAAGTTCGTTATTTCGAAACAATCGTTAAGGGTGGACAAATGACGATACATGATCCCGATGAATTGATTTATGAAATTGCGTGGAAATCAAAAGATGAATTACTAGATTTAACATTAACCTTCCCTGAAGATAGACAATTTCTATTATCATTGTTTCAATAATAGAATCATCATGACTTAGGATGGATAGTGGTAAGAAGACCCTGCCAGAAGCTTATTACTTGGCATTTCCTCTCGATATATCCACAACCGCGGGTAAACTCTTATATTTTGATTATTTCATTTTTACTTTTTCAACGGCCGCTTCATATATCAATTCATCATCAATTTTAATATATTGATTTTTCGCTGCCTTACAATAGCCTTCTTGTTCTAAAAAATCCTTTAGTTTAGATTTCTTCGCAAATATTTTTTCAATGACATTCTTCTCCACTCCAGATTCATCATCTGTTCTTTTAGCAATTGATACCCAATATATTTTCGACAAGTTATTTCCCCCTCCGGATCAATCATTTATAAATAATTAAGGCTGAATGTATAACTGTATGTTCCCCTATATATAACGTATTGTATTTAATATCCACTATTAAATACTCGCTTAAATCTAATAGAGCGTTATTAATATCATGTTCAAATTGTACAATATCATTATTTTGGATCGTTACTACTTGGGTCGCTTGCGTCATACATTTTCCCCCTTTTCTTCTAATCATAGATTAACAGGAAGTATTTGTCACAACAAATTATTTTCGTAGTAAAGCACCTTATCCCCCTTTTTCATTGATAAAAACAGGTAATTAACCATTTATATGGTAAAGTGTAATCTAAGTACTGAATATTCCCCATTTAAAATACATAAAGAGTTTAAAACAATATACTAGATTAAAATGTCTAGCATTCATTAGAAAGTAGGTTTTTTCATGAAAATTACTGCTATCCTCGAAAATTCGAAATCAGATAAAAATTTAACAGCAAAGCATGGTTTATCATTGTATATAGAAACTGAACAAATGAACATAATTTTTGATTTAGGCCCGGATCACTCCTATATCAAAAATGCACAAGCTTTAGGTATCGATTTAAACAAAGCGAATGCAGTAATTATTTCGCATGGACATTCTGATCATATTGGAGGATTAAGGTATTTGGATGAAGTAAATAAACATGCTCCCATTTATTTGTCTTCGAATGCATTAGAATCTCATTGGCTAAAAATTGGACCCTATTATCATAATGTAGGAGCAAAAGTTACTATAGAAAATTTCGATAATCGTATGAAGTTTGTTGATGATGATATAGAAATTACAAAGGGAATTCATATAATTTCTTTAGATCCTACAAATGAATATACGAAAAATCTTTATAAAGGGGATAAGAAGAAGTTAGACGATTTTAATCACGAAATCGTGTTAGTGATTGAAAGCGAAAATGGGTTAGTATTATTTAGCGGTTGTAGTCATCATGGAATTGTAAACATAACTAAAACTATAACTAAAAAGTTTCCAAATAAGAATATCAACGCAATTATTGGGGGATTTCATTTAATTGGTCTGCCTATAGTTAACACTTTAGGAAAGCCAAAAGAAGAAGTTATCTCCATTGGCAATACATTAAATGAAATGAAGATTGACTGTATTTATTCTTGCCACTGTACTGGAGAAAAAGGATTTAGCATTCTCAAAACTGTTTTAAAAGAAAAATTACAATCTTTTAAAACTGGGGAGATTATTGAGCTTTAGTAGATATTACAAAATCACCTACCAAAAAGAAATTCAAATTTCACCATTTCATTAATATAAATATTATATTCTTACCCTAAATGGAGAGATTCACTTGAAAATAATAGAGCGAACAATAATACTATCGTGTGCAGCTATATTCCTATTCATTGTTTTTAAAGCCGTTTATAATGGTGCACTGTCAAATAGATCTATAATTAAACCTCAAAGTTCAAATTATTATCAAATAATTGATAAAGATTTTAATAAAACAGTAGACTTACCTTTTACTAGTATAACTTCGTTTAAAGGTAATTCTAGCTCGATTTTTATGAGTGTAGATCATAAGAGTCCAAATGCTCTAGATAATAAAGTCGTTCAATATGATCGAATGACTCAGAAATACAAAACTATATTTAATAGCAAATTTGAATTGCCATCGATGCAAGGTCTAGAATTAAATGAAAATTGGTTAGTATGGGTAGATGCCGACGAAAGTGGATGGCAGTTGAACCCCTATTTTATGAATTTAAAGACGAAAGAAATTCAACCGTTGACAAAAGAAAATGAAGAAGATGTTTTTAATGACTTCCCTGTCCTAATTGGGGACTATGCAGCTTGGATTAAATCGGATAGAAAAGTTGAAAAAGCGGAAGTTATGCTAAAGAATCTAAAAACAAATGATACCGAAAGTATATTTGATTTAAATACTTATACATTTATGAATATGCATTTATCTTCGAAGGATGGAAAAATATTATTTACTGATAAAAAAAATAATTATGGTTATCTGTATTTATACGATGTGAAAAGTAAAGGAATAGAAGAAATAAAAACTAACTATGAATTCATTGGTTGGGCAAGTTTGCTAAATGGCAACCAATTTATTTATCTAACCTTTAATGATCCTAGTGAATCTTCAACCGATGACCAAAAGCTTCTTTTTTATACTATTTCTAATAAACATACCCAAGTCGTTCTTTCGGATGTGGTAACTGTAAATTCCCATTATACAGATTTTAATAATCAAGTGTTTTTTTCTTATAACGATGAAGGTATGAGAAAATTTAAGGTAAAGAATAATTTACTAGTTGAAGATGGGGAATTAAACAAGGAATTAGAAACTCCTAACTTTTATAGGCTTTCTGCTGAAAATAATGTCTTTATTATTAATCAGGACCTTTCAGATGAAAAACGTAAAAACAAATTAATTATCCAAAGTGAGCTAACTGACTAAAAACGGCTATCCATATCAATGAAAGATAGGGATAGCCTTCTTTTTGTCATTCGATCCTCACCTTTTAGATCAACAAAAGTGTCGAAGCCCTAAAGCCCCAACACTCCCCTTCTAATACATTTTCAAATATTCTTCCCGCTCCCAGTTATGGACACGTGTGCGGTATTTATTCCATTCTATTTCTTTAGCAACCGTGAATTTTTCAAAGATATGATCTCCAAGTGCTTCACGTACGGTATGATCCATTTCTAGTTCAAGGAGTGCGTATTCCAATGACGACGGGAGGTTGTCGATACTGTTCAATTCACGTTCTGCTCGTGACATTTTATAAATATTGCGATCTACAGCATCCGGTGGTGTGAGATCTTTCCGAATGCCATCGAGTCCAGATGCTAAAATAACGGCCATCGCTAAATAAGGGTTGGCTGCTGGATCGACAGAACGCAGCTCGATACGTGTTGATAGTCCTCGTGAAGCTGGAATTCGAATAAGTGGTGAACGATTTTGTGCTGACCATGCCACATAGCAAGGAGCCTCATAACCCGGCACTAATCGTTTATAGGAATTAACAAGTGGGTTTGTTATAGCTGTAAAGCCGTGGACATGTTTTAGTATCCCTGCCATAAAGCTACGCGCTGTTTGGCTTAATTGCAATTCTGCACGTTCATCATAAAACGCATTTTTATCCCCTTCAAATAATGATAAGTTGAAATGCATGCCAGAACCGTTAACACCGAATAGCGGCTTTGGCATAAAGGTTGCATGCAGCCCATGCTGTGCAGCTATCGTTTTTACAACAAGTTTAAACGTTTGAATATTGTCACATGCTTCGATCGCACTTGCATATTTAAAGTCAATTTCATGTTGACCAGGTGCAACCTCATGGTGTGATGCCTCAATTTCAAAGCCCATTTCTTCTAACTCTAATACGATATCACGCCGACAGTTCTCCCCTAAGTCAGTTGGGGCTAAGTCGAAGTACCCGCCACTATCATTTAACTCAAGTGTTGGATGCCCCTTTTCATCTAACTTAAATAAGAAAAATTCTGGCTCTGGCCCTAAATTAAATGAGCTAAAACCTAATTCCTCCATCTCCTTTAAAACCCTCTTCAGATTGGAGCGTGGGTCACCTTCAAATGGTGTACCATCTGGTCTAACAACATCACAGATAAAACGAGCCACTTTACCTTTTTCAGCCGTCCAAGGAAAAATTACAAAAGTATCACGGTCAGGGCTCAAGTACATATCTGATTCCTCAATGCGTACAAAACCTTCAATTGATGAACCATCGAACATCATTTTATTGTCCAATGCTTTTTCTAATTGGCTAACCGGTACTTCAACGTTTTTTATTGTTCCTAATATATCAGTAAATTGTAGGCGAATAAATTTAACATTTTCTTCCTCAACACGGCATTTAATATCTTCTTTTGTATAACGTTTCATTTTTCACCACTCCAATGTAATTTTAATTAACACGATTCTTTTGTAACTGTTTTTAAAATACATTAAAAGGATGTAAAACACAATATCTATGTAAGGTTTTATTACATACATTTTATCGAATATATTAATCTTTTTTTAAGATGGATAGAGCCCCCCTCCCCTTCCTACTTATCATTTGAGTCTTTAGACTCATCATACGGTAGTTTAACTAAAAAGTTTTTGACTTTGTTGCTTGAAGCAAGAACTTTATTTCCATATTTTATATCACATTAGTCTTGTATAATGTCATATTTATTGGTAAATTTATAGCAAATTAGAATTTCTATTTTATTCATCAGATAAGTAAATAGGGCGTATATATAATAGTCGGAAATTATCATATCCATTTTACCTTGGCGCATTTGCGTCCGGGGGGGCTATATCTTCTGTTAAAGATACATAAGGCGGTGAATGTAAGAAGCATGTCAGTATTAATTATTGGCAGCGTAAGTAATGATGTATTACGTCTGCAAAAATATTTTCATCGTATCGACATCAAAAATATTCATTGCTTTACAACAACTGACGCAGCAATGAATTATTTATCAGATTCTTTGAAAGAAGAGCTAGAAATAATTATTCTCGATGCAAAAATGACACTTAAAAATTGCGAGAACATTTGTCAACAAATTGACGAACTAAAAAACTGGATCGATGCCCCTATCCTCCTTTCTACTACTTACGAAAAAAGCATTACAATTGATAGGGTTTTTGAAGCTGGGATTTTCGACTTTATTTTAAAACCATTTGATTTCACTCAGTTTAAAACCCGGATTCAGGTGGCCCTTAAATATCAGAAGGAAACCAAGCTACGAAAGCAGCAAGAAAGTATGATTCAAAAAGATTTAATTGTCGCGAAGAAATTTCAAAAAAATGCACTATCTCCTCCATTGAATCTTGAGCATATTCAGATCGATGGACTTTATGTTACATCCAACACACTAGGAGGTGACATGTACTGCTGGTTTAAGATTAATGAACACTTAACTGCCATTCTTCTTTACGACGCAATGGGACATGGCATTGCCGCATCACTCGTTACAATGTCCATTAGATCTTTGTTAAAGGGAATAATCACGAAATTAATTGATCCAGTTTTAGTAATTCGAGAACTTAACCGCCAAATTTACGAGTTATTTTCTGATGAAGATATGGACCGTTTTTTAATGACAGCTATCTACATACTCATTGATATGAAAAACGGAACTGTACACTATGTTAATGCGGCTCATCCATCTGGTTTCTTATTTGGAAAATACGGAGAGACGGTGTTCCTCCCAGCAAATACACCTATATTAGGGCTATTCCCGACCATTCCTATTAATAAAAAAAGGATACCTTTATCCGGATGGCATCGCATAATACTTTATACGGATGGATTATTGACAATCAATGATCAACAAGTTGTTGATATGGATTTTTTCCATTCCTATGCATCACACGATAATGGCTATGCCTTGGAGAAATTTTCCCAAAAATACGATTTATCCGATAATTATTACAACGATGATATAACAGTAGTTTCAATAACAATTACATTACAGGGTCGGTGATTGATGATGGAATTCATACTCAATGTAAATCCTGATACACAAGCTATAGCTTATGTAGATCAAGTTATAGAGAATTATACAAATGTATATAATTTACCTTTTAAAAGAGAATTACGATTTGTCGTACATGAATTAGTTATTAATGCTGTGGAAGCTGTTAAGAAAAATGATCCATATTCCGAAAAGGCTATTCAAGTACACGTATCTCATTCTAATAAAGAAATAAAAATAACAGTTACTGATGAAGCGAAAGGAATCGCTGAAAAGGATTGGGATAAGGCTCTACAATTTGATTTAAACGAACTGGATTATTCAGATCGTGGGCGAGGTTTATTTTTCGTTAAAAATATGGTCGACCATATTTGGTTTGAAAATATTTCTGAAACGAAATTTTTAGTTGGTATTTCAAAAAAGATTCATGTATAAAGTTAACGTAAAATTGGAGGAGTTTTCATGAAGCTGTCAATCCGAAAAAAAATGAGCCTGTTAATATTCGGGTGTATTTTGCTACTCACTACACTTTTAGCAGGAATAAATTTTTATGTTGCCAAAAATAATCTTTTAGAAAGCGCAAATACAAAGCTTTTATCAGATATTCAATTGAGCTATGAATATTTAAATGCTAAATTCCCTGGAGAATGGTCCATTAAAAACAATCAATTGTATAAAGGTGACGTCAAAATAGTAGACAATTTTGAGGTAGCTGATAAAGTCGGAGAGCTAACAAACGGAAATGTCGTCTCAATCTTCCAAAACGATACTCGCATTAGTACAAATATAGTCGAGAATGGAGAACGTGCATTAAATACAAAGGTTTCTGATGAAGTTGCGAAAGTTGTATTAGGAGAAAAAAAACGTTTTATCGGATCAGCAAATGTCTTGGGGAGTATGCATCAAGGAGCCTATGACCCAATTTTAAATAGCCAAGGAGATGTTATTGGCGTATGGGCAACAGCTGTACCTACCGCTCCATATATAAGTATTGCTACAAAGTCTGCACTTGAAAATGTAGCGGTCTCCTTAGGAATTGCCATTTTAATGATTGTTGGGATTAGTTGGTTTTTACAGCGACAAATCATCACACCCATTAATATTTTAAGTACAAATGCCAAAGATTTAGCAGATTTAAATTTAAATGTAAAATTATTAAACCCAAAAGGTAAAGATGAGATTGCTGTTTTAGCAAATGCTTTTAGTGATATGAAGAATCGATTAACGGAAACGATGACAATCGTAGCTGGTAGCGCCAATCAAATAGCTAACTCATCGCATTCATTAGCAGAATCATCACATCAAACAAGTGAGGCTTCTAACCAAATCGCACTTACGATGAATGAAATTGCAGTCGGTACTACGACTCAATCTGATCAAGCTGAACAAATAGTGTCTATGATGCAAAAAACAATCGAAGAAGTATCGACCAGTTTACAAAAAGCCGAGAATACGTTAAATAGCGCTATAGAATCGACCCATTTTGCACGCCAAGGTGAAGAGGCGATCAATGAAGCTATAAAACATTTAAGCGATGTCACACAAACAGTGTCTTACGCAACAGATTCTATCCAAAAACTCGGTAAACGCTCTGAAGAAATTGGCGGCATTATTACTGTTATTACGGGTATTGCGGATCAAACAAATCTACTCGCCCTCAATGCAGCCATCGAAGCAGCACGAGCAGGTGAGCAAGGAAAAGGCTTTGCCGTCGTTGCATCAGAGGTACGCCAGTTAGCTGAACAATCAAGTTTAGCATCAGGACAAATTACAAATCTCATTAAAGATATTCAGGCTGAAACCTCTGTGACAGTTCGCACGATGGAAAGTAATCTACTAGCAGTAGAGGAGCAAGTAACAATTATCAATAAAGGAGGAACTGCATTAAAAGAAATCGTTGAAAAGGTCGAAGAAACAGAAAACGGCGTTGAGCAGATGAAGGCTGCATTTACGAATGTAAACAACAACTCCTTAGGGGTTCAACAAGCCATTCAAGATATTTCCCGTATCATTGAAGACTCCGCTGCAGCAACAGAGGAAATTGCCGCAACATCGGAAGAACAATATGCAACTGTGGCAGAAATTACACAAAGTTCAGACGAATTAGCATCGATTGCCGATAAATTACAAAACGAAGTCAATAAATTCAAGTTTTAACTTCTAAAGAATTAGAATTTCCTTACATGAAAAAGAAAATGGAGGCGCTATAGTATGGATCAGAAGAAAATTGCGATGGTTATTGACACAAAGTCTGATTATATTTTGATTGCGTTTACTGGCGATTTAGAATATGGGTCGATTGAAGAGATTAAAATTGAGCTTCAATCGTTAAGCTTGGAAACAAAGCATGGATATATTATCGATATGCAAAAGGTTACAAACATCGATAGTACCGGCTTTGGCATGATTGTCAATTTCGCAAAGAAAGTATCTGTAAAAGAAAAGAAAATCGCCATTATTGTTGTCGATGATTTCATTCGCAATTTGTTTGCTATTTCACAAGTCGATAAAGTATTCCCTATTACTAAAAGCGAAGAGCAAGCAAGACAGATCATTAAAGAAGGCTGGTTAGGTGAACTATCACTTAGCGAATACTAACCCTATCGTTGTCCCCCAAACATAAAAGTAAGTTGCATTCCTATTAAACGGAATGCAACCTACTCTTTTTAATACTGTAAAAGCATATTTACAAACACAACGATAATGACAAAAGGTACTACTATTAACATCAGTAGTCGATACGCTGAATAGAACCCCTGCCCCATTTGACTTCCTATTAATAATTCCTTCTTCACAAATTCTTTATCAACTACATACGCAATAAAGATAGCAATCAATAAGTTACCCAACGGAAGCATTAAATTAGAAACTAAAAAGTCAGTTGCATCAAAAATTGTTTTTCCAAAAATTGATACATCAGCTAATGTACTTGATGAAAGTGCTGCAGGAATCGCTGCAATAAAGACTACTACACCTAGTAGCATCGTCAATGCAGAACGAGACATACGTCCCTTCTCCATAAATGCCGCTACGATAATTTCATATAAACTGAAGGAAGAAGTTAGCGTTGCGAATAAAAATAATAATAAAAACATCGCTAAGAATATTTCACCCAATGGCATTTGACTAAATGCTGTTGGCAGAACCGTAAATAATAAGCCTGGTCCAGATGCCGGTTCTAAATCAAAAGCAAATACAACAGGGAAAATGGCTAATCCTGCTAAAAACGATACAAGCACAGTGAGAAGAACAACAGAGCCTGCGGAATTAGGTAAGCTCACATCTTTCTTTAAATAGGAGCTGTACGTCACAAGACAAGAAAATCCTACTGCTAAGCCAAAGAAGGATTGCCCTAACGCTTCCAATATTGCCTTTCCAGTTATATTAGAAAAGTCAGGCCACAAGAAGAATTTAACCCCTTCCATCGCTCCATCTAATGTTAAAGCCCTCACAACAAGCACAATAAACATAATGAATAATAAAGGCATCATCCACTTATTGGCCTTTTCTATACCATTTTGCACGCCAAGTGAAATGACTAATACATTTACTAGCGTAAACAGCCCTAAACCTAGCAATGTAATCCAAGGTGTTCCTACAATCTTTGCAAATAGTTCACTAGGATCAACGGAAGGATCAATAACAGCCCCAGTCACACCAAGGCCACTATATATAAAAATCCAACCTCCTACAACACTATAAAAACTTAATAATAGAAAACAGCCGAGCACTCCCATACGACCAACCCAAGCCCAACCTGTTTTCGTAGGTGCAATTTTTTTATAGGCAGTCACAGCCTCAGACTGTGTACCACGACCTAAAATATATTCTGATAATAACATCGGTAAACCAATCAACAATGTAAATAGCACAAAAATCAGGAAAAATGCTCCCCCGCCACTTTGTCCAGTAACATATGGAAGCTTCCAAATTGCCCCCAGTCCGATTGCAGCTCCAGCCGATGCTAAAATAAAGCCTAGTTTACTAGACCACTGACTCTTTTTTTCACTCATCTCTTCAAACTCCTCTAACTTACTCAACTCTTCCTTATTCTACAATAAAATAATACAGTCGACTAGATTAATTCTATATGTTACTTTTGCGTAATATTATCCAACACCTCAACCATTCTACATAAAAAACCTCGAACGCTTAACAGCTCGAGGTCTCATCCTAATTATTTTGTTAAATACATGGAACGCTGATGATCAATCCATTTACGCATTGTTGTGAATAGTAATGCCATGATGATAGTAATTAAAATACCCTTCACAATGTTAAATGGCAAGATACCAGCTACGATCATTTTATATAGTGAATCACCTACAACAGGCTCCATACCTAAAAAGTAAGTGTACATAGGTAAAAATACTGCATAGTTAAGGATGCTCATTCCTACTGCCATTACAATTGTTCCAGCAGCTAAACCTCCGATAAGGCCTTTAACTGTTTTGGAGCGATTAAAAACAAAGCTCACTGGTAAAATAAATAAAATACCTGTTGCAAAGTTCGCGATATGTCCTACCGGTACTCCCGTTGGCGTGCCTGAGAAAACCCAGTCCAACACATTTTTAAATAATTCTACTAAAATACCCGCTACAGGTCCCATAGTGATTGCTGCTAGTAATGCTGGCATATCACTGAAGTCCACTTCCAAAAACATCGGAAATGGCGGAATCGGGAAATTAAAAAGCATTAATAAAAACGAAATACTGCTCAGCATACCAATCGTAATATACGATTGAAGTTTAACATTTTTCTTCATAGAAAACTCTCTCCTCTTTGCTGATTCAATCTCGCAAGAAGAAAGGTTACGACCTAATCAATTATTATCATGAAAAAAACCCTTATGCAAAAGAGCATAAGGGAGAATAGGCATGATTAAAAAACGCCATTAATTAACTATTTTCTGAGCATACGCTGTGTGAAACCACATCGAAAAAACGCTCGTACATAGCTAAATTCATAACAATGAATGACGATCGTACCTCCATCTTCTCCCATCCAGACTTTAACTGTCGGCCTTGGAATTGCACCAAGTCAGCCATGCAAAAAAATTATTTGCACAGGTCGCGGGCTGAAGAGCCTTTAGTAAATCATGCGAGCTAATATGTCTTAAAGGAAACATTAGCGATTTACAACTCTATTACCGCCGGTCGGGATTTTCACCCTGCCCCGAAGATGAATCATTATTTTTTTATTTCATAGCCTTACTATAATGAATTATTAGAGAAAAGTAAATAGCTTTGCTTTAAAAAAATCCGATTAAACTTGTATGCTTTAATAAATACTCGTGAAAAGTAGCTTAAATCCTTATTCATCTCATCACCTATAGAGGCGAGAGACTTCGTAGGTGACGCTTCGCTTTCGCTACTGAAAATAATTGCTAAGTTAAATGACAAGAGCATTCACGCACATATAGTGGCGAGAATGCTCCAAAAATTTATTTATGTTCTGTTCGTCTATTTGTTGTTAGGCTGTTTATGGCATATATCGTTTATTGGCTCCTACAGGCTTTGGCAAGAATTTTTTTAAATCAAATCCTTCCCAGGTTTCCTGTACAACATTGTCTAAACGTATTTGTTGATCAAAGCTTGCAGCAGTGAGCATCATAGCTTCTATCAGTTGAGTTGCACGAACAGTATCCATGGTCGTTAAATCAAGCGACTCATCAAATGTAACAATAACGCCTTCTGCTACTTCTTTTACAGTGTATGCTATATTTTCTGGTACAACTGAAACGTATACATCATCATTTTTATTTCGCATATCGGTAAGCGCTTCTGTTACAGTGGGAAAAGTCTTACGAGAATCGGGTGATAAATATTCAGCTCCATTTTCATCTTTATATAAATAATAATTAAAATGATTTGAGCTTGTTAATGCCTTAGGATTACTTGGCTCTTCTTCCTTGGAAAATTTGTAGGCTGTACCATCAGGATTTTCAAACTCAATATCTTTATACTCTGAATCTGAGAATGTATCCTGTAAAGTCTCTAAATATTCATTAGTATCTGCTGAAGCAACATCATAATCATTTTTCTCCGGCAATACATGAACTAGTTTATCGCCCTTCTCCTTCAATTCTCCTTTATATGGATGATAGTTAGTAAAACCATTTGCTTTCTCATCAATTTGCGGCGCATACTTTTCATACATTTGTAATGTTGTAGGCTTTTTCTTCGGAAAATCAGTGGCAACTCGTTCATTTGGAATGATATACGTCATCGGTACGCTTTTCTTATCACGATTTGCCAAACCAATATGAAACACTACTGCTTCTGTTAAATCTTCCTCATAAACAGATGATCGTAGAGACATAATCCTTGAATGTTTTGCTACTATGTTGTTGGATTCCATAATCTTATCCTGGTTGACAAAGCTTTTCGCCGCTCGACTATCCTGCGATGTTGAATATTGAGAGGTTTCAGGAGCATTAGCCTGGTCTAATTTTGCATCATTATGATTCATGAACATAGAGCCTGTAATTACTGTTAAAGCGAAAACTGCTGCAACACTCATAAAGATTGGCCATTTACGAACTTTCTTCTTTGTTGTTGCAGTCTCGGTACTTTCTTGTTGCGTAGGAATACTGTGTTGTTGCTCTTGCGATGTTATTTCATCATCTATTGGTTGTTGTATAGCTTCTTGAAGATCGACATTATCCTGCAAGCGAGCATCTGTCAATAATCGATTTAATATTTCTTCTTTTGAACGGCGGTCAGAAAGCTTAGGGGCATTATTTAATAGATGCTCAAGTTGATCATCATCAAATTGGTTATGTGTCATTGCCGTTTCGCCTCCTGTTCTCTAACCTGTTGTAGCTGTTGCCGTAAAAATTTAATGGCACGATGCTGAGTGGTTTTTACCTTCGCTTCTGTCCAATCTAGTATTTGTGCAGTTTCTGCAATCGATAAGTCTTGAAAGTAGCGCATAATAATGACCATTTTTTGGTCACCTGTACAGTGTTCGAGTGCTACTTGCACCTGCATAAATTCATCACTGGCCTGCAATACGTCCTCCGGTGATGGTGTGGTTGAATGTAGCTGTTCCGTTTCCCAATCAAAAAAATCAAGTGAATGTTTTTGACGTACAGCCTGCTTTCTAAAATGATCAATAGCGACATTTTTAGCAATAGCAAAAAGCCAAGTCTTTTCACTACTATTTCCTGCGAACTGATCATATGAGCGCAATACACGAACATAAACCTCATGCGCTAAATCCTCAGCAAGTGTACGGTTTTTTACTAAATAAATAAGAAACTGGAACACGTCTTGATGATATGCATCGTATAACCGATGGAACACGGAGTCATTCAAAGCACTCCACCCCCGTTCTATTTATATTTGTCGTCTAAATGTCCACAGAAGTTACATCCAATTAATACCACTATTTAATAGTATTAATCAAAAGGTAAATAAAACGTGAAGGTAGTCCCTTCTTTCAGCACACTATCTACCATAATATTGCCTGAATGTGCCTTGACAATATTTCTAGCAATAGCTAAACCTAGGCCAGTTCCGCCTTTAGAACGTGTACGTGCCTTATCTGCTTTATAGAAACGTTCAAAGACATATGGTAAGTCCTCTTGCGGAATACCATGCCCTGTATCCTGAACAGAAACCTTGGCAAAGGTTGGTTCCTGCTCAACCTTCACTGTTACAGATCCTTCATCAGTATGACGAAGAGCATTATCAACTAAATTTGTTAAAACCTGTTCAATTCGATCCTCATCTATACTAATCGAAGCTTCGTCATTAAATTCACTGTCAAATATTAGACGAACATGTTTCTCTTTTGCAACCTGTGCAAATTTTTGAGTAATACGTTCAAATGTTGAATTAATCGGGAGCTCATCTTTGTAAAGCGTCATATGCCCCGATTCCATACGCGCAAGGTCTAATAAATCTGTTACGAGACGTCCCATACGTTTCGATTCATCATAAATAATTTTTGTAATTTCATTACGTTCTTCTTGATCTTGAATAAAATCATCATCCATTAGAGCCTCTGAATAGCCTTGGAGCATCGAAATTGGCGTTCGTAGCTCATGAGACACATTGGCAATAAAGTCTGAACGCAGTTTTTCTAAACGATGCTGCTCTGTCATATCACGAATAACCGCAACCGCTCCACGTATCGATTCCTCACTATAAAGAGGGCTAATCGTAAACGTATAGTAACTTCCATCCATCTCAATTTCTTCTTCAAGCTTATCCTCAAACATCAGTACATGATCGAGCATATGATAAAGCTCTGGCGGAATTGGCTTCGCACTTTGTGATCCCTTATTAACAAACCACGTTTGCATTAAACGGTCCGCTGGCGGATTACTTAATAATATTGTACGATCACGATTAAACGTAATAACTGCGTCTGTCATCGATGTTAATATATTGGAAAGCTGTTCATTTTCTTGATTGATCACTTCTAGATTGTGTTTCAATTGACGGCCCATTTGATTGAAGGCAACTGCAAGCTGGCCAATTTCATCATTTTGTGTAGTCGGCATCTTCGCTTCAAAATTCCCTTTAGAAATTTCAAACGCCAGCTCACGCATTTTACGTAATGGTGACGTAATACGTGATGAAAGGAAGAACGCAAAAAATGTCGTCAGCACAAAGGCAATGAAAGCAGATAAAAAGACAATTTTCGTCGTCTCTTTCGATGTTTTATGCAGCGCATCCGGACTTTGATAAATAAAGACAGCCCCGTGTACAGCATTTTCCACATTTAGCGGGAAACCAAGCACAACATACGATTCCAACTTTTCTTTGTCTGCAGAAGACGGCATCATCATTTCCTTAATAATCGGTTTATCTGATTGAAAAACTTCTTGGAACGATTTATTGGCTAAAATCATATCCTGTATTTCTTTTTTATTGACACCTTCCTGCATAGCGAAAGAAATTCTATCATGGTTAATAGCAATAAGTGCATTTGTACTTTCAGGTAAAATATCTTTTAATAATTCCGAAGTCGATTCTGCTGTTTCATTATCATCTACTATACTGGCAACTGTTGCTGCAGTTTGACGCAAGGAGCTTTCTGCTTGTTGCATATGGTAATTCTGAAGAAATTCAAGCATTAAAACCGTGAAAACAAACAATACAAATGAAACGAGAAGCAATATGGTTACCCATAGCTTCCCGACAACACTGTTCCATATTCTATTCATTGACAACCTCAAATTTGTAACCAACGCCCCATACAGTAACAATCATTTTTGCAGCGTTTTCAGATACACGGTTGAGCTTCTCGCGTAAACGTTTTACATGTGTGTCAACTGTACGTAAGTCGCCAAAGAAATCATAATGCCAAACTTCTTTTAGTAATTGTTCACGGTCAAATACTTTGTCTGGTGATTTAGCTAGGAAATAAAGCAATTCATACTCTTTAGGCGTTAAATTTACTTCAATACCCTCTGCTGTTACACGGTGCGCATCATGATCAATCATTAAATGTTGGAACACAACTAAATCTTTTGAAGAAGAAGCATTTGTCGAAGGTGAGAATGCTTGTGAACGGCGTAATATAGCCTTCACACGTAACACAACCTCACGAGGACTAAATGGTTTTACAATATAATCATCTGCTCCAAGCTCAAAGCCTTGTACGCGATTCGCTTCCTCGCCTTTTGCAGTTAATAAAATAATTGGTGTTGCTGCACGTTCACGGATTTCCGCACAAACTTCAAGCCCGTCTTTTTCAGGCATCATAATATCTAATAAAATACAGTGATACTCTTTTTCCAAAGATTTTTCGATCGCTTGTTCACCATTTTCTGCCTCGTCAACAAGGTATCCTTCTCGCTCTAAATACATTTTTAATAAGCGTCGAATACGATCCTCGTCATCTACTACTAATACTGAAATATTTTCTGACACTTTCACGATCCCTCTCTTCTAATCTTTCTCTACCTTCTATTGTACATGGTACAGCACTTATTGAAAAGAAAAGAAAGCCTTCTTGCCACAGCAAGAAGGCTCTTCTTTCCAATACTAGCGACGTAAAAATATCATATATGCTCAAAATCAACTTAGTCTATGCTGATGCGTATGAGTGTAAACCTGCAAGAATCAAGTTAACAGCAATTAAGTTGAATAAGATAATTCCAAAACCAATTAATGCTAACCATGCAGATTTTTCACCTTCCCAGCCTTTCGATAAACGTAAGTGTAGGAATGCTGCATAGAATAACCATGTAATAAGTGCCCATACTTCCTTCGGATCCCATCCCCAGAAACGACTCCACGAAAGTTGTGCCCAAATCATTGCAAAGATTAAAGCACCTAACGTAAATACTGGGAAGCCGATTATTACTGAACGATAACCAATTTCATCAACTAATTGTAAATTTACCCGTTTGACAAAAGGTTGGAAAATCGCACTAATTCTACGTCGTGCAATTAATCGAATCAATAAATATAAAACAGACCCTACTAATAATGACCACACAACTGATGTTAATTTCTTCGCATTAATGAGCGGAGGCATTTCTACTAACGGAGACATGCCATGTTCTTCAACCGCCTTATATTCATTCATACCAAATAGTGGCGGCATTTTGTATTCAATTTGACGTCCATTACCCTCTTTATCAACATAAGTATATGTTGAATCGTAACCCATTAAACTAAAAACGGATGTAGCAATTACGAAACCAACGACTACTACAAGGAAGAACATTACCGCTTCTAACCAGAAACGTTGTTTAGAAGGTTTCTTTAAATTAACTACTTTTAATAAATAAATTAGTCCTGCTACCGCACTAATTGCTAAAAGTGATTGCCCCAAAGCAGCTGTAATAACATGAATTGTTAACCAGTAACTTTGTAAAGACGGCATTAAAGGAGTTACCTCTTTCGGGAACATTGCTGCATAGGCAATTATTAATAACGCCACAGGTAATGCTACTAAGCCCAGAGCCGTCACGCGATAAATAAAATAAATCAAAACGAATGCCCCAACAATGAACATCCCAAACGCAGTCGTAAATTCAAACATATTACTAACAGGTGCATGCCCTGCATAAATCCAACGAGTGACAAAATAACCAAGCTGCGAAAGTAGACCTATAATTGTGACAGTGATCGCCACTTTACCCCATTTTTCGGTATTTTTGCCTGTAGCATTCGATTGCTTTATCGAACCACCAAATAATAAAGTTGCAACTAGGTAGGCTATGAAAGCTACAAATAATAGGTTTCTACTTATGTCAATCAAACTCATAAGGTGTTGTCACCTTCCTTTTTCTTTGTGGATTTCTTGACATCTTCTGACTTATCTAACTGATCTTCATATGGTGGTAGACCAGCAAATGTAGTGACTGTATCTAAATCCTTTTTCATACTGAACATATTTTTATTCACATGGGCAGCCATCAACACTCGACCATCAGGCTCCACCTGTAACCATAAACGTCGGTGGTTCCAATACGAGCCAATTACTACACCAATCATGAAAATAATACCGCCGACAAATAACAATGGTATCGTACTATCCTTACGAATTGTAAAGTTTGATGAATTACGCGTCTCTGCTCC
This sequence comes from Lysinibacillus sp. NPDC056185, assembly GCF_047737915.1. NCBI lineage: Bacteria > Bacillati > Bacillota > Bacilli > Caryophanales > Bacillaceae > Lysinibacillus > Lysinibacillus sp. NPDC056185. The sequence goes on along the minus strand of NZ_JBLLLQ010000011.1, from coordinate 27,409 downwards.
TACGAATTTCATTCTATATTTGTTTTCACCAAGTGGTTCAAATGGCGGCTTCCTGATTTCTACAAAGCTTACTTCACCTTTTGGAGTTTCTGGTGTTATCATTTTAAATATAAATGCTGGGTTATTTGGTATTGATGTTTTTGTTTGTGGTTCACCATCTTTAAAACCAGAAAAATCTGGTGTATACACAAGAATCTTTACTGAGGAACCATTTCCTAAATCATATTCTTTTTTAGGATTCGTTAAATCAATTTCAATTTGACCTAGTGAATCTTCTTCTGTTGCTTTATTCACTAAATTAAAATTCATCTGTCTCAATTCGTCGAGGCGATAATTCATTTGATACAGTGCAAAACTGTTTTCTTTTAACGGATGATTGACACGAATAGAGTAATCTCTCAATTTTTTAAGATTATCTGTATCTCCAGGAAGAGCTCCGTCAGGTTGTTTGTATAATGTGATGTCTGTTTGATAGTTCTTCGCCATAGCATTGACACCTTGGTTAGATTGCTCATCCTGAGGTTTATCGTCATGGGTTTCCAAAATAAATTTATTATTTTTAATAAAATAGCCGTCCATACCTGGTATAGCTCGTGTCTCACCTTCACGGATCCAAATCGTCTCATCCACATAAAAACCAGGTACTAGGCGCAACATAACACCTGCTAAAAAGATAATGAGACCGACATGATTTATGTATGGGCCATATCGAGCAAAACGGCCGCGCTCTGCTAGCAATGCGCTTCCATCACGACGAACACGATATTTTAATTCAGTCATTTTTTGCTCAACTTTATCTAGCGTTTCATCAGGGTTTGGCACTTGTCCTTCCGCAACGATACGTTGACGCTTCATGAAACTTTCATGACGTTTAACGCGTTGATTTTTTAGAGACTTGTGTAATGGTAAACCACGGTCTAAACTCGCAACAATAATAGATATCGCAAGCATACCCACTAAAATTTGGAACCACCAAGTGCTATACAAATTAGAAAGTCCTAAATTATTATAGAATTTGCCCAACCAACCATACACTTTCTCATAATACTCCGCTTTACTAGGTTCAGGGGCATTAACATACATCTCTTGCGGTAGTATTGTTCCAATTGACGCTGCGACTAACGTTATAATAATAAGAGCAATCCCGACTTTTACATTCGAGAAGAAATTCCAAATTTTATCAACGATTGTTGCGTTATACGTTTTTGAGCGAATCGCCATTCCGTCATAGCGCATATCAACAACTTTTGTTTGTTTACCTTCCTCAGTTAAAGGACGACCACATTTCTCACAAAGCTTCGTGCCATATGGGTTACTATGACCACAAGCACAAATAATGTTTTCCATAGTCATTTACTCCTTATTTTGGCTTCACTAATTCCATGTACGAAGCAATTTTTCCCTCCGCTATTTCACCAGTAATAATTTTGACTACTTTACCATCTGGATCAATAAGGAGAGTTGCAGGTAAATTACCTACATTGTAGGTAATACTAACGCTTTTCGTTTTGTCAATAACTACTGGGAACGTTAATTTGTGTCTATCGACAAAATTCTGTACTTCAAAATTTGTTTCCGCAATATTGACCGACAATGTTTGTACACCCTGATCTTTAAAGGCTTGATACTGACGGTTTATTGCAGGCATTTCCCTCTCACACGGCGGACAAAAAGTTCCCCAGAAGTTCAAAAACACTCCCTGCCCTTTATAATCAGACAGCTTATGTTTCTCACCGTTTAAATCTACTAACGTGAAGTCTGGTGCTTTAGAGCCCACTGCTATTAACTCTACTTTATCCTTTGTTGCTGTTCCGTATACCGTGTAACCAATTGCTAAGACTAAGACTGCCAAAATAATGGTACGAATGACGAGACGTTTTTTCTTTTTCTCCAAGTTAATAAACCCCCTATCAATTTACGGCTTAAAGTAACTACAACTGACGCTAAGCTTTTCATACAAACATTCATATGTATAGATTACACTGTCTAATTTACAGCATTGACATGTTTGTCAAATTTTACATTCATCATGAACTTGTGCGTCAAACACCACCTTGCAAACCGTGGAAACGATTTCATCAAGATGCAACTAATCTAGGTTAGCTATTCTCACCTATTATAGCAAAATGAAACAGAAACGCTTAGCTAATAATTATGAATGATTTATGAACGATTTCACTAATAAGAAAGTGAATACATTGCTATTACACATAGAAGTATCACTTTCTCATAGAAAATGCTTATTTATCCGATTTTTCCTGTCTCCGCTAACACACGCAATTGCTTCACTTCATGCTTTGTTAATTCACGATATTCCCCTGGAGTTAGTCCGAATAAATCTAAAAAGGCAAAGCGTTCACGTTTTAGTTTAACTACTGGAGTACCAATCGCCTCGAACATGCGACGCACTTGACGATTTCGCCCTTCGTGGATCGTAATTTCACAGATTGCCTTACCTGCTTTTTCATCAAATGAAGTCATACTAACCATTGCAGGAGCTGTTTTGCCATCTTCTAACTTAATTCCTCGTTGCAGCTTTTTTAAGCCTTCAATCGTTGGAACACCTTTAACACGGGCAATATATGTTTTATCGATTTTAAACTTTGGATGCGTCAGCATATAAGAAAATTCACCATCATTTGTCAATAGCAATAAACCAGATGTATCATAGTCGAGACGGCCAACTGGGAAAATTCGTTGCGGGATATGCTTAAACAAATCTGTGACAGTTTTGCGTCCTTTGTCGTCTGTTACAGCTGAAATCGTTCCACGTGGTTTGTATAGTAAATAATAAACCTTATCCTCTTTCTCAAGCTTCACGCCTTCTACTTCAATCGTATCTGAGTTGGAAACTTTCGTACCTAACTCACGCACTACGACTCCGTTCACTTTAACTTTACCTTCTACAATCAATTGTTCTGCCTTACGTCTAGACGCCACACCCGCATACGCAATGACCTTTTGTAATCTTTCCATTCTTTCACCTCTAATTTTCTTTCACCTTGGTTTGACACCAAGCATTAAACCTCATTCGCACATTATGAATAAGGTTATTTTTCCCGCTAATCTGTGAAAATTATGTCATACTTTTATACATTATTAAAGAAAAACTAATTATGCATAAATAATTAAATGATTTGAAATAGTTTTTATCAACTAGTTTCTGGATAATTTGCACTTAAATATTAAGGATTATCACCATAGTGTGGGGTTAATTTCTGTTCCGACTTGGCGCTTTCTTTGGGGCGTCGGGGCAACAGATATTTTATTGCGCGAAAGCGAAGCGGCAGCAGCAGGATGTTTTTTTGCGCGAAAGCGAAGCGACAGCAGCAGCAGGTTTTATTGCGCGAAAGCGATGCGACAGCAGCATGTTTTTTTGCGCGGAAGCGAAGCGGCAGCAGCAGGATGTTTTTTTGCGCGAAAGCGATGCGACAGCAGCAGCAGGATGTTTTTTTGCGCGAAAGCGAAGCGACAGCAGCAGGATGTTTTTTTGCGCGAAAGCGAAGCGACAGCAGCAGCAGGTTTTATTGCGCGAAAGCGAAGCGACAGCAGCAGGATGTTTTTTTGCGCGGAAGCGAAGCGACAGCAGCAGGATGTTTTTTTGCGCGAAAGCGATGCGACAGCAGCAGCAGGTTTTATTGCGCGAAAGCGATGCGACAGCAGCAGCAGGTTTTATTGCGCGAAAGCGATGCGACAGCAGCAGCAGGTTGGTCACGAAGGCGTTGTCACAAGACGTGACTATTTTAGTCTTCGCTCCTCTCCCCGCTTTGCGGCAGTGTCTCATCTGCGACGTTAATCCCCAAGGAGTCAACCAACCGGAACGAAGATCAATTTATATACGTGGAATACGTTTTAACAAAATGGCTTCCAACTTTTGAATTTTATCGGAACACTTTTACGTTTTATCACCTAACTTTTAAGTTTTATCTACCAACTTTTGAGTTTTATCTACCAACTTCTGAATTTTATCCACCAACTTTTGAATTTTATCTACCAACTTCTGAATTTTATCGACATCTACCTTTCAAGCTTTATCTACGTAGCAAATGTCATCCCCATCTTTTGGTGATGATCCAATTTTAATCAAATCCTCTTATTAATTTTAATCAAATAGCGAGCGCTCTTAATTTCTTATAAAACAAAAAAAGCCACCATTTTCGGCAGCCTTTCATTACTACTCATTTCCACTATATTTATTTTCGATTTTAAGTCCATAGTTACTTAATTCTTTATTAATAAATTGCTTCGCGCTTGATAACTTTTCGGTTAAAGATTGTTCAATTATTGAACCATCTTGTAATGTGAAAATCAATTTTTCCGGTGAACTGACACCATTTTTCTCCACAATAGTCTGTTCAACCTTTACAATATCTTCCCAGCTTGTATAATCTTCTTGCAAACTAAAAAATTGATTCATATGAATTCCTTTTGTATCAATATATTGATAGTTATTAATACATAAAAATATCAATGCACTAGCAATTACAAACGATGACCCCACGATTCCTCGTTGAATTTTCTTCCTTTTTTTTGTTTTAGGAGTCACTAAAAAATTGATTAATAACATGAATGCTAACATGAATAATACTACCATTAATACAATATAGGCTGTAAAAAAAGGATCAAAAAAGTAATATTCCTTTGGTCGATAAAACAATTCTTGAATAGGATATAAAAAAATAAAAGGAGCGATAAAGCTTGACAAGAATAAAATTATTATTACCCCTATTTGATATTGCTTCTTGCTTGATTCAGTGGTCATAAATAATTTCTCCCCTCTATTAATATTCCAAAAATCTAATTAAATACTATTCTAATTAATTTTACCAAATTACTCATCGTTTGTTAAATAATTCTAAATTCATTCACGAATGGTACTGGCGTCGCCCCAAACTTTATCTGAATGCGGGCCATAAAAAAACAGCGAATCGTTTTTAACGATCCACTGATTCAACTTTTACTGGCACTGCATAGATACGCTCTTCACCTAGAAAGATGGACAGTACACCTTCCTTACGTTTTCTAGAGACATGCAAAACTTGCCTTACACTTTCTTTTTCTTCTTTATTTAACTGTAAAAGAATTGGTTCCTCTAAACGAATGGAGAGGTTTTTATTGACTTTATATTTACCTTTTTTCACCACTGTTTCAAGGCTGTAATCTTGCCAAACCTTATTGGCTAAACCTCGATGTACATTCCAGTCATCGGATTCATTCAAAGTGACGACAATACATGTTTGCCCGTCCTTTTGGAAGGCGGTTGCAAGGGTCCGACCAGCTACTTTTGTAAAGCCTGTTTTTCCGGCAAATGCTGAACCTTTAGCTGATTTTAATGCATTAACAGGTTGTTGTGTCTCATCCCCTATTTCGATGGCAACCCCTGATCCTTCTCGTAATAAACGGTGCTTATTTTCCCATAACATCCCGTTTTCAGTATTGGCACGATATAGAACTGTGGAGGCAATCTTCTTGAAAGTTTTATTTTGGAGAGCAATCCTTAACATTTCAGCAGTATCTCTCGCTGACGATAAGTGCTCATCATGATGCAAACCGGACGGGTTCATAAATACTGTATTTGTGAGCCCAGCAACAACAGCCCGCTCATTCATTAACTTGACAAACCCTTCTACCGATCCACCAGCATGCTCTGCTAAAGCTGTTGCTGCGTCATTTCCTGAGCGAAGCATCAAACCATATAACAGTGTTTCTACCGTAACCTTTTCACCTGCTTGCAAGTAAATTGACGAGCCCTCAGCCGTTGCAGCCCTCGGTGAAATAACTACTTCATCTTGAAGATTGCTATTTTCAATAGCAACAAGTGCTGTCCAAATTTTTGTTAAGCTAGCAATTGGTAACCGTGCATCACTATTTGATTCAAATAAAACACGGCCCGTATCACCATCTAAAACAGCATATCCGCTACCCCCCCGTGCTAAACTGGTTTCTGGAAGCATTAACATTACCACGACTATCATGAACAATATTAAACGTACTAACCGAAGCAACGAGCCACTCCTTATTAAAAGTAATAGGAAAATATAGATTATATTTATGTTTCAAGCTAAGTATTATACCAATCAATTATGCCTTGCTCATTTACTTTACTCCATTAAAAGTTTCTTGGAATTTCGTCATAAATAGATCTGTTTCTTGCTCTTGTTCAACTAACTCTTCTTCAGGTAAAGGCGGCATTTCATCCATACTATTTAATCCAAAGTAGTTTAAGAATTCTTTTGTAGTACCATATAAGATTGCACGTCCTGTCCCTTCCGAGCGACCAACTTCCTTAATCAACCCTCTAGAAACGAGCGTTTGAATTGGTCTTTCACATTTCACACCACGTAAATCTTCAATTGTTACACGTGTAATTGGTTGTTTGTATGCCACAATAGCCAATACCTCAAGTGAGGCTTGCGATAATGATTGAGCGGTTGGATTTTCTACTAATCTTTGAATGGTATCTGCTAAATCAGATTTTGTTATAAGCTGATAAACTCCAGCCATTTCTTTTATAGTAACGCCTCTTGCTAAATCTTCTTCATATGTTGTTTTCAATACTTCCATTGTTTGTACAACTAACTCTTCCGGTTCGCCTAAAAGTTGTGACAATTGTTTAATGGTTAAGCCGTCGTCTCCAACAACAAATAATAAGGCTTCTATTCTACTCTGCAGCATCATTGTTTTCCTCATCATCCCATTCCTCCTTCTGTAATGTAACTGTTAATTCTTCAAAGTTACCGTCTTGCTCTACGATGACGACCTGACGTTTCATCAGTTCAAGAATAGATAAAAACGTCAGAATAAGCGTTGGCTTATCTTCATAGGGAAAAAGCTCGGAAAATGATGCACGTCCACCTGTATTTCGTAATGAATCGACAACTGAACGCATTTGATCTTTCACTGAGCGTTCTTGTCTCGCTACAGTTGTTTTTAGCGGTTTCTTTAATTTTTTTCGACGCATCAGTTTTTGAAAGGCTCCAAGCATGTCATAGATGTTGACGTTCAAATCAAATAACGCCATTTGCTCATCTGATGCTAACTCTGATAAATCAGCTGGAGGCCGTGTAAATACCTGTGCACGATCTGTTTCAAGCTCTTGCAGGCTACTTGCTGCTTCTTTATATTTCTTATACTCTATTAAACGTTGCACCAGTTCTTCACGAGGGTCTGGGCCGTCGACTTCTAATTCGGCATCTTCAAGCTCACCTTCATGAATTGGCAGGAGCATACGACTTTTAATGGCCAATAATGTTGCAGCCATCACTAAATATTCACTAGCCTCATTTAACTCAAGTACCTGCATAGCATGTATATGGTCGATATATTGTTGAGTAATTTCAGCCATTGGGATATCATAAATATCAATTTCCAATCTGTGAATTAAATGCAATAATAAATCAAGAGGCCCTGAAAAGGCTTCTAATTTTACTTCATAAGACATTGTTTTACCACCCTGAGATTCTATGTTCTTTTAGTATAGTAGAAAGGAGTCCAAAATGCATCCACAGCATCACACTTTATTTATCGACTATTGTGCTTTTTTCAATGGTAATCAAGATTTTTTTGAATGCCATGAAGTCCTTGAAGAATACTGGAAGGATATTGCTCCAGGTGATAAAAAGCACCCTCTCGTTGGATACGTACAGCTCGCAACAGGTTTATATCATTGGCGACGTGACAATTTTATTGGTGCTGCGCGAATATTAGAAAAAGCACTCCATAATTTTCAACATAATATGGGCCACATCTTTTTTGACGAAATCGACTACGAAATTCTACTAACACAACTAACAGATTCACTTTCTGCTACCCAAAAGGGCAAGTCCTTTCAAACATTTCAACTTCCTCTTTCAGCCATATTAGAGGAATTAGTATTCGCTCGCATACAGATTTTACCACCAAGTAACTCTAACTATCTTCTTCATAAACATATGCTTCGAGATCGCTCACATATTCTTGCAGAGCGTCAAGAAAGCAAACAAAGAAAAAGCAGACGTCAATGATCGTCTGCTTCTTCATCGATACAATTTATACATTTTTGAACAATATTACGTGTTTCCTCTGTTGCACGCACACTTTCATACTGGCCAAGGTCTGCTACTTCCTGTAACATTTCCTTCGCAACACCCTCGCCTCTATAAGAAGGGACAACGGAAACATGTTGAATCATAGCTATATTATTACTGTCTGTTACAAGTCCAACAATGCCTACATACTCATCGTTCTTTTTCCATAAATATAAAACCCAATTATCATCATTTTCATAGGAGTGGATTGTCTCTTTGAGCTTTTTTATGTCTTTTTCGTTAGGCATAAACGAGAGTAGCCCCATTGCTATTTTCTCGAAAGCTTTTTTATATCGAATTAACATATTTGTCTATTCCCTCATTTTCTAGCTGTACATAATCTTTGACTATCCTACACGATTTGTACTTTTACCGCAAGTCAATTTCTGTCTTACGAACCAGGTCCGAGAATACCTTTAGACGCCAATACCCAATAGACAACGCCCCACAACAAAATAAAAGTTGAAATGGACGCTAGTAATACCCATTTGTTTTTTCTCATATTTACTCACCCTTTTTTAACGTTAGCGGGAGATCGTTTTGTACAATATCTTCATAACTTTCGCGTCGAATTGCTAATTGATGCTTTCCATTTTCTACAAATACAACTGCTGGTCGTGGTACACGATTATAGTTACTCGCCATCGAATATCCATACGCACCAGTACAGAAGATTGCTAGCACATCACCAGAAGCTGCTTCCTGAAGCTTAGCATCAATAATTAATTTATCGCCAGATTCACAAAGTTTACCAGCCACTGTATATGTTTCACTTTTTGATTCATTTGCTTTACTTGCAATGACCGCCTCATACTTCGCATCATATAATGCTGGACGGATATTATCACTCATACCACCATCGACAGCAATATATTTACGAACATTAGGTACTGTTTTTTGTGAACCAATTGTATAAAGTGATGTTCCTGCATCGCCTACAAGTGATCGACCTGGTTCAATCCAAATTTCCGGCATAGTTAGACCAAGTACAGTCGCTTTGTTCTTTACAACTGTAATCATATCCTCTACATATACTTGTGGCTCAAGCGGTGCATCTTCCTCAGTATAACGAATTCCGAAGCCCCCTCCTAAGTTTAACACAGTACATGTAAAATCGTGAGTCTTGTTCCAATCAGAAATCTTATCAATTAGTTTTTCTCCCGCTAAGCCAAAGCCCGCTGTGTCAAAAATTTGTGAGCCGATATGACAGTGTAATCCTAGAAGCTCTAAGTATTCATGGTTAAAAGTTTGTTGGAAAGCTTCATCTGCTTGACCGTTATTTAAGTCGAAGCCAAATTTAGAATCCGCTTGACCTGTCGTAATGAAATCATGCGTATGTGCCTCAACACCTGGTGTGACACGTAATAAAATACGCATTTTTTGTTGACGGCGCTCTGAGATTTCTTGTAAAAGTTGAATTTCATAGAAATTATCCACGACAATACAACCGATTTTCGAGTCAAAGGCTAATTCTAATTCTGCAATACTCTTATTATTACCATGGAAATGAATGCGCTCTGCAGGGAAACCTGCTTTTAAAGCTGTAAATAATTCTCCACCAGAGACCACATCCAAAGATAGACTTTCTTCTGCCGCTAATTGGTACACAGCTACACATGCAAATGCTTTTGAAGCATAAGCTACTTCTGCTTTTACACCTAGTTTTTTAAACGTATCAATAAAGCCGCGTGCACGCTTCCGAATAAGCGCTGTATCATACACAAATAAAGGTGTACCATACTCTTTTGCAAGCTCTAATGTATCTACCTGTCCAATCGTTAAATGACCATCTTCAGAAATCGCTTGTGTTCCATATAAATGCATGTGCATCTCTCCCTTTTCACATCGTTCCATCTTGTGATAAATCGCTCCTCATTTTTTAGAAAGGATATAGGCAATCTATCCTTATTGAGGTATTGCTTCATTCAACAAGGGTTCGAACAGTACACGGGGGCAAATATCACATATATGCCAACACCTTGTCGTGATAAACCTTTTGATGAATGAAGACAATTTTCGCAAAAATCACAAAATACTATATGTGAACTTTATCACATGAAAAAAGCGAGTGCAACGGCTCCTATGATCTTTTTCGATGTTCGGAATCGACTACATAAGGTCTTAATGCATCTGCTGTCATTGGGAAACGGACAAGTACGCGAAGCATCGCTGTTGGAAAGAACGGAATAAGTGGCCATAAATATGGCGCTTGCATCGGACGTAATGAACATAAATACGTAAATAATATAAAGATCCCGATAAATAACCCATTAACTCCCCAAATTCCAGTCATGATTAACAACACTAATCTAAAGAGTTTAATGGAGATACCGAGCTCATATGACGGAATAATAAATGTCAGAATAGCTGAAACAGCTGTATATAACACTACTTCTGGCGTGAATACCCCAACATCAATAGCAATCTGACCAATAATTACACCGGCAACTAACCCCATCGCAGTGGATAAAGGTGATGGGGTATGAATGGCGGCCATCCTCAAAAATTCTATCCCTATATCTCCAATAAGTACTTGTAGTAACAGTGGGATATGTGATTTTTTCTTTGCCCCTAAAAAGGATAACTCATCCGGTAAATGTATCCCGTGCGTTGCACATAAATACCACAAAGGCAATAATAATAAACCCATAATTGCTCCAAAATAGCGCATAAAACGGACGAAGGTTCCGACTGATGGTGCCTGCCTGTACTCCTCAGCATGCTGCAGTAAATGAAAAGCAGTTGCTGGCACAATAATGACAGAAGGAGACGTATCGACAACAATGGCAATATGTCCCTCAAGCAAATGCGCTGCGGTAATATCTGGTCGTTCCGTGTAACGTACAAATGGAACTGGATGAAACTTCTGTTTAAACAGCCATTCCTCTAATGATTTATCAGTCATAGTCAAGCCATCATGATTAATTTCTTTAATGCGCTGCCGCAATTTATCGAGCGTTTCATCACTCGCAATACCCTTTATAAACGCTAGCGCGACATCGGTTTGACCGATTTCGGATATTTTATGTAGCTCGAAACGTAAATTACTATTGCGAATTCGCCGACGAATCAAAGCAACATTTTGTGAAATACCTTCTATAAAGCCGTCCCTAGATCCACGAATAACCTTTTCATTGTCAGGCTCCGCAGGGGTACGTCCTGGGTAACTTCGAATTTCAGCAACATAGCCATAACCACTTTTCGTTATAAAGGCAACTTGTCCACTTAATATTGATAATAAAATGGCTTCACGCTTAGTTTCCTCTGAACGGCCTTGGTAATTGAAATAGGCTTCAAAATACTCCTTTTCATCCTCAATATCAATGTCCTCATCAGGCAACAAATTAGAGAGTAATTGTGTTAACACTATTCCATCCACAAGTCCGCTTATATATGCACAAAGAACCGGCAAATCTTTGACAAATACATGCTTAATACTAACGTCAAATGATTCGCCGTCACCAAATTGTTCTTTAAGAAAATTTTCGGCTTCTTCTAAGCTGTTAAAAAGTTTATCTTTTTCTGTCATGCTGTCACCATTTTCTTAGATGTCTTTTTTTACTTCTTCCTCTTCAACTGTGGCACTTGTGGCCATCCAATTTTTTAATTGAGCAAGAATCTTTTTCTCTAATCGCGATACCTGAACTTGAGATATCCCGAGCCTGTTAGCAATTTCAGTTTGGGTACAATCTGAAAAATACCGTAAATAAATAATGGATTGCTCTCTAGGCTCAAGTCTTGTGAGCACCTCTTTTAGTGGTATATAGTCAAATGGCTGCTCAGATTTTTCGTCCTTCATCTGATCCATTAATGTAATAGAATCCCCTTCACTCTCATACAATTGTTCATGTAAGGAAGCAGGATCTCTTAATGCATCGGAAGCTGTTACAATTTCCTCAGAGGTGACACCAAGAGCTTGTGCTAACTCATGAATGGTTGGTGGATGCTCATTTTTTTTAATGAATTCATCAGTTGCATGACGAATTTTAAAATTAAGCTCACGAATAGATCGACTAACCTTCACCATACCATCATCTCTTAAAAAGCGCTGAATTTCTCCGATGATCATTGGTACAGCATATGTCGAAAATTTAACATCATACGTTAGATCGAATTTATCCACAGACTTCATGAGCCCTATGCAGCCAATTTGAAATAAATCCTCGAGCTCCACGCCCCTGCTTGCAAAACGTTGGACGATAGACCACACAAGCCTCGTATTTCCTTCAATCATTCGTTTACGAGCCTCATGATCGCCCTGCTGTGCACGTGCAATTAAATCTCGCATTTCTCCCTGTGACAATAGCTTATCGGACGACTGTTCTAGCGGCTTCAAGATCGCATCCTCACATTACCGGTGTGCGAACTGAGTAAAATTTCTTCGTAAACGTGACAGTTGTACCTTCTTGCCACTTGGACATTACTGTCAACTGATCTGAAAAACTATCCATAATGGTAAAGCCCATACCTGAACGTTCCATCGCACCTTTCGTCGTAAATAACGGCTCCATCGCTTGGCTAACATCCTCAATACCCATACCTTTATCCATAACAGACACTGTTACAATATCATCCTCACGTTTTGCATGAACTGTAACAACACCCTTACCATTCTCTTCATAACCGTGAATAATGGCATTAGAAACTGCCTCTGAGACAACCGTTTTAAACTCGGATAGCTCATCAATTGTTGGATCTAATTGTGCGATAAAACCTGTTACCGCTACACGCGCTAAGGCTTCATTTTCACTAATTGCTAAAAAAGTTAATGTCATTTCGTTATCCATTTACAATCCCCCTAACTCGATCAATCGCTTCCTCTTCAGTTGCATTCATCATCCACGGCCCTAAACCTGAAAATTGAAACACTTTCCGCATTGTCGGCGATGGATTCAATAAAATTGTTCGTCCTGCGACTGCCTCTAACTCACGCATTCGACCAAGTACTAAACCTACACCTGAACTATCCATAAAGGAAAGCCCCTCTAAGTTCCAAATAATGGTCGTTACAGCCCCTTGAAAAATTGCTGTAGAAATTTTAGCTCGAATTTGCTCTACTGCATGATGATCGAGCTCCCCAAATAAACGTACAACTACTGTCTCTCTTGTTACCATCTCTAATTGAAAATGCATGAACATCGCCTCCTCCTCGTGCAATTCCACATTCAATGTGGTGATTCCTTGCGGCTGACAGAACTAGTGCAAAGTCTTCCGAAATAGTGTCAAATCGACATACTTATAGCTTTTTTGGTTAAATGCAGTATGGGATAAATCAACATTTTTTAAACGTGAGACACTCTTTTTACAAAAATTTTTAATCATTGGGTCATTATAATAACGTAAGGTTGATTTCCGTTCCGTCTGGGCGCTTTCCTGGGGGCATCCGATGAGCCGCTTGGGCCAACAGATGTTTTTTGCGCGAAAGCGAAGCGGCAGCAGCAGATGTTTTTTGCGCGAAAGCGAAGCGGCAGCAGCAGATGTTTTTTGCGCGAAAGCGAAACGGCAGCAGCAGGTGTTTTTTGCGCGAAAGCGTTGTGCAACGTAGCGGCAGCAACGTGTTTTGACTGTGCGAAAGCGTTGTGCAACGTAGCGGCAGCAACAGCACGATGTTTTTTGCTATCCGTCGCTTTGTCGATTCTATCCACGACTTTGGCTGTTCTATCCATCATTTTGTCGGTTCTATCCACGACTTTGGCTGTTCTATCCGTCGCTCTGATTTCTATCCTTCGCTTGGCCGGTTCTATCCACGATTTTGATCCTTCTATCCACGACTTTGACGGTTCTATCCACGATTCTGACACTTCTATCCACGACTTTGACGGTTCTATCCACGATTCTGACTATTCGTCCGTCACTCCGACTATTCTTTCCGTCGCTTCGAACCTTTCTTCCCTCGCTCAGGCTCTTCCTTCCGCCACCCTGGCTCTTCTATCCGTCGCTCTTCTAGCTTCTTTTCGTCACTTCGACTCTTCTTTCCGTCGTTCCAGCTCTTCTTTCCGTCACTTCGGCCCTTCTTTCCGTCGCTCAGACTATTCCTTCCGTCTCTTCGGCTCTTTTTTCCGTCGCCCTGACTTCTTTCCGTCGCTTCGAACCTTCCTTTCGTCGCTCCAGCTATTCTTTCCGTCACTTCGACTATTCTTTCCGTCACTTCGGCTCTTCTTTCCGTCACTTCGGCTCTTCTTTCCGTCACTTCGGCTCTTCTTTCCGTCACTTCGGCTCTTCTTTCCGTCGCTCAGACTATTCCTTCCGTCTCTTCGGCTCTTTTTTCCGTCGCACTGACTTCTTTCCGTCGCTTCGAACCTTCCTTCCGTCGCTCCAGCTCTTCTTTCCGTCGCCCTGACTTCTTTCCGTCACTTCAGCTCTTCTTTCCGTCACTCTGGCTGCTCTATCCGTCGCTCCGGCTCTTCTTTCCGTCACTCCGACTCTTCTTTCCGTCGCCCTGACTTCTTTCCGTCGCTTCGAACCTTCCTTCCGTCGCTCTGACTATTCTTTCCGTCACTCCGACTATTCTATCCGTCGCTCAGACTATTCCTTCCGTCGCCCTGACTTCTTCCGTCGCTTCGAACCTTCCTTCCGTCGCTCAGACTATTCCTTCCGTCACTCCGACTCTTCTTTCCGTCGCCCTGACTTCTTTCCGTCACTTCGACTCTTCTTTCCGTCGCTCTGACTTTTTTCCTTCTCTTCGATCCTTTCTTCCCTCGCTCAGGCTCTTCTTTCCGCCACCCTGGCTCTTCTTTCCGTCGCTCCAGCTCTTCTTTCCGTCGCTTTGTCGGTTCTATCCACGATTCTGACTATTCGTCCGTCACTCCGACTCTTCCTTCCGTCGCTCAGACTATTCCTTCCGTCACTTCGGCCCTTCTTTCCGTCGCTTCGACCCTAACTTCCGTCGCTCAGACTATTCCTTCCGTCTCTTCGGCTCTTCTTTCCGTCGCTCTGACTTTTTTCCTTCTCTTCGATCCTTTCTTCCCTCGCTCAGGCTCTTCTTTCCGCCACCCTGGCTCTTCTTTCCGTCGCTTTGTCGGTTCTATCCACGATTCTGACTATTCGTCCGTCACTCCGAATCTTCTTTCCGTCGCTTCGAACCTTCCTTCCGTCGCTCAGACTATTCCTTCCGTCACTCCGCCTCATCCATCCGCCGCCTTAGCTCCTTTTCGCCACTTCAGTCCGCCACAAAGACTCTCCGCCTTTCCACAGAACAAAAAAAAAGCGAGAACCCCCTTTATCAAAGAGAGTTCTCGCTTCGTATTATTTATGCAATTGTATAAGCCTTCAGTACTTTTTCGATTGTTTCCTCATCGATTTGACTATTCGAATATAAATAAGCAATCGTTTCGCCAGCACGAACATGATCGCCTTTTTTGGCAATCAATTGAATACCAGCATCATAATCAAGTTCAGATTCCTTAGTTAATCGACCTGCGCCAAGACCAACACTAGCTTCCCCGATTAATAAAGCATTAATCGTCCCTACAGTGCCTTCAGTAGTTGCTTTGATAGCTACTTTATTTGCTGTGTCTTTTTGCACGATATCTGCTAAATCGCCACCCTGAGCTACGATAAATTCTTCAAATTTTGAAGCTGCTGAACCATCCTCTAACACTCGTTTAACAGCAGCTGTTGCTTCAGTCTCATTTACACCTGCTGCAACTTGGTACATAAGCGAAGAAATAATAATACATTCCTCAAGCAGATCCTCATGCGTTTCGTCCATACGGCCACTTAATAAAGCAAATGCTTCTACTACTTCAAGCTTATTGCCAATCATTTTACCTAGTGGATTATCCATATCACTAATATGCGCAACTACTTTACGCCCTAGCTTTTCACCGATTGCAGTCATCGTATCAGCTAAAACCTGCGCTTCTTCTTCTGTTTTCATAAATGCGCCTGAGCCACATTTAACATCAAGTACAATGCCGTCTGCACCACTTGCGATTTTCTTACTCATGATAGACGCGGCAATAAGTGGAATGGAATCGACAGTACCCGTCACATCTCGTAATGCATATAATTTTTTGTCAGCTGGTACAAGATTACCTGTTTGACCAGCCACTGCAATTTTATGTTTATTGACATTGTCGATAAATTCTTGTGATGAAAGCTCTGTTTTAACGCCACGAATCGATTCTAATTTATCGATTGTACCACCTGTAATGCCTAGACCCTTACCACTAAATTTCGCCACTGGAATATCTAGTGCAGCAATAATTGGCGTAACAATTAGTGTAACTTTATCGCCTACACCGCCTGTCGAGTGTTTATCAATTTTAAAACCTTCGATAGAAGATAAATCAATAACATCTCCAGATTCTATCATTGCTTTTGTTAAATAAAATGTTTCATCATATGTCATACCCAATAAACGGATTGCCATTAGTAAGGAGCTTGCTTGATAATCAGGAATTGCACCAGTAGTGTAACCCTCTACAAAATATTGAATTTCAGCTTGTGATAGCTCCTTGCCTTGCTTTTTCTTTTCAAATAGTTGCGCCATATTCATATCGAAAATCCCCCTTACTTCAGATTTGTTAAGAAGCTTTTACCAAACTCTGGTGCTTCTACTTTGAAGTTTTCAGCAACTGTTGCTGCAATATCTGCAAAAGTTTCACGAAGTGCTAGCTCGCTACCACCATTAAAGCGTGGTGAATAGACAATTAACGGTACATATTCACGTGTATGGTCTGTCCCAGGGAATGTTGGATCATTACCGTGGTCAGCCGTAATGATTAGTAAATCATCTTCTGTCATTGCCTCAGTAATTTCTGGTAAACGTGTATCAAATTCTTGTAGTGCGTTACCATAACCTAGTGGGTCACGACGATGTCCAAAATTCGCATCAAAATCCACTAAGTTTAAGAAGCTTATACCATGGAAATCACGACGTACTACTTCTGCAAACTTATCCATACCATCCGTATTATTTTTCGTACGTACTGCATCAGTGACACCTTCACCGTTGAAAATATCAGAGATTTTTCCGATTGCTATAACATCTAAGTCTGCATCCTTTAAGACATTCATCGTTGTGCGACCAAATGGCTTTAACGCATAGTCATGACGATTAGACGTACGTTCGAAGTTTCCTGGTGTACCGACAAATGGACGAGCAATAACACGGCCAACTAAATATTCTGGTTGTAATGTTAACTCACGAGCAATTTCACAAATTTTATATAATTCCTCTAGTGGAATAATTTCTTCATGTGCAGCAATTTGCAAAACAGGGTCAGCAGATGTATAGACAATAATCGCTCCTGTCTCCATATGCTCCTTGCCGAAGTCCTCGATTACTTGAGTTCCGCTTGCTGGTTCATTGCAAAGAACTTTGCGGCCTGTACGTTCTTCCAGCTCTGCAATTAGTTCAGCAGGGAATCCCTCTGGATACACTTTAAACGGTTTATCAATATTCAAACCCATGATTTCCCAGTGCCCTGTCATTGTATCTTTACCAACAGATGCTTCTTGCATTTTTCCGAAATATGCTTTTGGTTTGTCGGTAGCTTGCATACCTTGTAACGGTTCAATGTTTGCTAAGCCGAAAGACTCCATATGTGGCATTGTAAGCCCATTCATTTTTTCAGCGATGTGTCCAAGAGTATGTGAACCTACATCTCCAAAATTCACTGCGTCTGGAGCTTCACCAATTCCAACTGAGTCCAATACTACTACATGGATTTTTTCAAATGGTTTATTCATAATTTTGCCTCCTAATCTCATGTCTCTATTTTACCAAAAAACAACGAAAAATAAAGGTCAGACCTCCGACCGATATTTTTTTCTCTTAAGCACGTGGATGAAATTGCTTATAAACCTCTGATAGTCGGGATTTACTAATATGTGTATAAATTTGTGTTGTGGAAATATCGGCATGTCCAAGCATCTCTTGAACTGCTCGTAAATCCGCACCATTCTCCACTAAATGTGTTGCAAAGGAATGACGTAATGTATGTGGCGTTAATTCATGTTGGATGCCTGCTTTTAAAGCGTGCTCCTTCATTAATTTCCAACAACCTTGCCTTGTTAAACGTTTTCCTCTTTGATTGATAAAAAAAGCTTCTGTTTTTGGAGATTTCCCTTGTAATTGACTTCGTGCACCATCTAAATAAGTACTTAATGCAGAAAGGGCGCTTTTTCCAAGGGGAATGATACGTTCCTTGCCACCCTTACCAAAAACGCGTACGAAGCCCATTGTTAAGTGAATATCTGCTAAATCCAATGCAATCAGCTCACTAATGCGCATCCCTGACCCATATAATAGCTCTAACATTGCCACATCGCGAATGCCTTGTGGTTTGCTGCGATTTGGTGTCGCTAATAAAGCTTCTATTTCTTCAATAGAAAGGACATTTGGTAGCTTTTGCTCAATGGTCGGCATTTCTAAATGGACAGTTGGATCTGTTTCTGCTCGCTTTTCTCGGAGTAAAAATTGGTGGAAACTGCGAATGGAGGAAATATGGCGGGCAACAGTACGACTTGTCTTTCCTTGCATACGCAACTGCTCTAGATGGCGCAAAATGGTCGTCCTTTCCACTTTACGAAAATCAGACATTCCCTCTACTTCCCGCAAAAAATTCACGTAATTTTCTAAGTCTCGGCGATAGGATGCTAATGTATTATCAGATAATTGCCGTTCTACTTGGATAAAGTGGATATAATCCTCTATTGCATATTGAAATTCATTCATCACAGCGCCCCCTTAACAATCTATTATCTTTCATATTAACATGTTCAATAAACCAAATGCTTTCTCTACAAAAAAAAACCTCCCTTCACTTTCAACATAAGGGAGGCAGTTTATTTATTTTTTCAATTGATACTGTCGCAAAAAACTACCAGCGGCAAAACTTGCAAAAGAGACGATAAAAACAAGTAACACTGTTGCAATCATTTCAAACGCAAATGAAAACTGAACTATTTTACCGGTAGCTTCAAAATCGAGCTGAATATTCACAAAATAAATAAGCATCAACTGTAGCGCTGTAAATATACCGGCAAAAGTCAAACATTCTTTCCAATTCATACGATGGACAATATATAATATATAGCCTGCTGCACTAATCAATAAGATCGTGATTAGTACTAATATAAATGAAGGCAATACCGAAAATTTGCCTTCTTCAAATAAACTATTTAAAAAGTAAGAATTATATACACCAGATTTATCGTTCCCAAAAAGGCTGTAGGATATGCTCTCTGACAAACCATCACTTAATACATTCAGATGTAGCTTTGAAAAAAACGTACATATCCAATTCCAAGTACCCATATAAATACTACTAAAAATCGAAACAGTTCCAACTAATCCCTCTGGCAATTCTGATTCTAAACCCTTTTTATCCAAACTAAAATAAATGTTTAAGAAATTAATAAGTAACCCAATACATGTAATTGCTACAGAAAACATAGCATATTGGACATATTTTACTTGATAGCTCAACTTTTCAAAAATAGATTTATTAAAATAAGTTAAAATTGCAGTAAACCCAAATATGACAATTGATAAGATAGTCGTAGATCTTGCTGATTATCAGATACATCTTACATCTGATATTGAAGATGCAATTGTATTTATTAACGGAAAAAGTACAGGAAAGAAAGCACAAGATGTTAAACTTTTTGCTGCAAAGCTAGATGATTCTGTTAAAGTATATGCTGTTAAAAAAGGACAAGATAGACAAGAAGAAAAATCCGAAATTATTACACTGAATAATACGGAAAATCACCTTCAATTTACCTCAGTACAGGCTAAACAAAAAGTTGAAGAAGAAAAAAAGCAAATCAAATAGCAACGCAAACATTCTTATCTGAATATGAAGACTCGGCTCGTTCACTCTTCTATGATTTCCGTAATAACTACAAGTACGCTTTAGAAAATGCTGATTTTAGTTATGTTCAGGATTATTTTTTAGAAGGTACACAAATACGTAAAGATTACAGTAAATTCGTAACCGACCATAACACATTCGGTTACTATTCCTATGATTTCAAATCTAATATGATTGACAAGATATATGCTACTGATCCATCCACAATCATTCTTGATTCAACAGAAATTTTCGATTTCTATCAAACTGAAGATGGTACTTGGTCATACCAGCGCGAAAAACGTTACACAATGAAATTATCAAATGATACGTTACGTATTACAGATATCCAAGACCGTTCAAAAGTTATTAAAAATAAAATTTCGGATTAAATAAAACAACAAAATTTTGCTAATAAAAAAAGATGTCTCAAAAAGTCATAATACTTTTTGGGACATCTTTTTTACTTTTCTTCTGATACCTCGTCGTTTTTATCATGACAGCGCCAGCAAATGCCGTGGAAAGTTAGTCGGTGATCCTTTATGATAAAGTTCCAACGTTTTTCAACAACGGCTTCCACATCTTCAAGTAAATCTTCCTGAATTTCATCAACCGCACCACATTCGATACAAACTAGATGATGGTGGAAATGCGCAGCTCCCTCTTGGCGTAGATCATAGCGCGAAACGCCATCGCCAAAGTTGATTTTGTCGACAATTTTGAGCTCAGTTAGTAATTCTAACGTTCTATAGACAGTCGCTAGACCAATTTCCGGTGCCTTTTCTTTTACTAAAAGGTAAACATCTTCTGCACTTAGGTGGTCTTCCTCGTGCTCAAGCAGTACAGCAACTGTTGCTTCTCGCTGCGGCGTCAGCTTATAACTAGCACTATGCAACTGTTTTTTTATACGATCAATTCGGCTCTCCATGTGACGCCCCCCTAAACTCTTTCCATTATACCAAAGGAGTAAATCCTATTACAAGATAGTGAGTATATTTCGAATATGCTTTTGTATGTTTTTACCTGATAATCAATTATGCCTCGGCATAATTGCCGCTGATGCTTCGCTTTCGCGCAGTAAACATTTGTAGCTGACGCTTTGCTTTCGCTACAGAAAAAAATTGTAACTGCCGTTTCACTTACGTTACACAAAACAATTGTAGCTGTCGCTTTGCTTTCGCTACAGAAAAAATTGTAACTGCCGTTTCACTTACGTTACACAAAACAATTGTAGCTGTCGCTTTGCTTTCGCTACAGAAAAAAATTGTAACTGCCGTTTCACTTACGTTACACAAAACATTTGTAGCTGTCGCTTTGCTTTCGCTACAGAAAAAAATTGCTGAAAGAAGTTAAATTTTCATAGCTCATCACCATAACATGTGGTTGATTTCCATTCTAACTGGGCGCTTTCCTGGGGGCGTCCAGTCTTCACTCCAATCAACTTTATAAAAGGTATACGTTTTAACAAATGCCATCCACAACCTTTGGTGATGAGCCATTTTCATGTTGTACTTATCAATTTAATACATAAGAAATAACAATAAACTCAGCCACTATTATGATGAAAAATACGATAAAATTCAACAAAATTGTCCGACCATGTATCATTTTCCCGATTTTTCTCTTTGACCAAGCTGGCACAAGTAAATTGCATAGGTTTAGCAACAATATACAATAGATAAGCTGAAATGGAAACCACCAAATCGTATAAACCCAGAAAGCTTCAAGCTTCTGTAATAAAAAAACAGAGCTAAAGCCAAAAAAGGTAGCACGTATCGCCACTGTTACACGTACTAGAACCTTCAGGACACTATGTGTTGCAAGCAATAGTACAAGCGCTATTGAAACAGCAACAGGTAGCACTAAACGAAATAGAGAATGCCTGTCCCCATTTGTTAATCGAGGCTCTATAAATGAAATAAAAGGCTCTGCATTCGGCCCACCAATAATATGAAATAAGATAACGCCACAAACGAAACTCACAGCAATGATGGATGCGTGATAAAATATAGACACCGTACGAGACATAAACATGCTCCTTTTCTATCAAGGTTTGTACAGCTTATGCTCGTCCGCTTCTATTATGCTAAAGATATTTTCTTATTGTGCCGCAAGCCAAAGTACTGCAAATGCTGTCTTGGCGTCAAATATACGCTCATCTGCAACCATTTGCCCCGCTTCTTCCAACGAAACTTCTAATAATTCGACAAATTCATCCTCATCTAGATCTGCTTTGTTTTCAATTTTATATAAATCCTTTGCCACAAATAGATGGATGATCTCATCTGCGAAGCCTGGGGATGTTGCAAACGCTTGTAAATAAGTTAAGCATTGTGCACCGTAACCTGTTTCTTCCTCTAATTCGCGGCGCGCGGTCTCAATCGGCTCCTCACCAGGTTCTAGCTTGCCAGCTGGTATTTCAATAATTGATCGTTCTAAAGCTTTGCGATATTGCTCCACTAATACTAACTTTCCTTCATCGGTAACAGCAATAACTGCAACTGCACCAGGATGCTTTATAATCTCCCTTTTTGCAACATTACCATTCGGTAAAGTGACATCATCAACCTGTAGTTTCACAATTTTCCCGTCATAAATGGGTGTAGTCTTTGTCGTTTTTTCCTCAAACTTTTTCATTGACTATAACCTCGCTTGTTCTTCAGATATGTTCATTGTACCATTACAAGTAGAGAAATCGAAGGAGGGCATTGGCATGAAAAAAAGACAGCTTGGCTCAAGTGAATTGTTTATTTCAGAAATTAGTTTAGGGGGCATGTCACTTTCGACAGATAAGAAAAAGGCTGCTGAAATCGTCGCTATGGCACTAGATGCTGGCATTAATTACATCGACACAGCCGATTTATATGATTTTGGGGCAAATGAAGAAATTATTGGCGCTATTTTAGGGAAACGTCGTCAGGATGTTATAGTCGCTACGAAAGTTGGGAATCGATGGACAGAAGGTGTAGAAGGTTGGCATTGGGATGCATCTCCGTCTTATATAAAGGAAGCTCTCCACGCTAGCTTAAAACGACTAGGAACTGACTATATTGATGTTTATCAATTACATGGTGGAACGATTGAGGACGATTGGGATGGCATTATCAACACTTTTGAAGAGTTGAAAAAAGATGGATTGATTCGAGAATATGGCATTTCCTCTATTCGACCAAATGTACTAAAGCGTTTTTTACCAGCAAGCTCCGCTAAAAGTGTCATGATGCAATACAGTGCTTTAGACCGTCGACCAGAAGAATGGTTCGACTTTATCGCAAGTGAAGGGGCTTCTGTTGTAACACGCGGGACTGTTGCAAAAGGTTTACTAACAAATAGCTGGAAAGAACGTTTACAACGTGTCAACGGCTTTAACACATATACAGCGGACGAATTAACAGCAGTATTAACAGGCTTATCTTCACATTATGACGATTTACATGCACTAGCAATCGCCTTTAATCTAAAGGAACCTACTATAGCCTCAACAGTGATTGGTGCAAGCTCACAGGAACAGTTGGCACAAACACTCGTTGCCTATGAAAAAATGGATTCAATAACAGATTTTAAAGCAATAAAAGAGCTAACAAAAGCCGACCAATATATGGAGCACCGATGAAAAAATGGCTTATCTTAATAGCATTTTTAGTAGTACTTGCAATCTCCTCTAATATGACCTATGAACAACAGTCTATTATTCCTGAGTTGGAGCAAGTATTAGCAAATAAACCGTTTGAAAAGCAATTATCTGTGTTAAAAATTCCTTATTGGGACACAGTTGTTTCTGTGGAAGAACGTGGTTACTTTAAGTTTGTAGAATTTTTAATTCGAAAATTAACACATTTTGTTGGATTCGGCTGTATCGCACTTGGTATTTTCTTCGCATGGGGAAAACGTCGATTCGCCGCAGGTGTCGCTATTGCTGGGACAGCTCTAATAGCAACGCTTGATGAAATCCGTCAAAGCTTTATACCAGAACGCATGATGAGCGGACAGGATGTTATTTTGGATACAGCTGGAGCGATTGTTTTTGTTGGGATTGTCGTGTTGGTGAGGAAAACTTTTAAAAGACAAAGGGCGTTTTAAAAAATTATTAAAAAGAGTTAAAGTAATATACTTAATAGATCGATCGGTATCCTATATACAATGTGCAACATTATTATTTATAGCTGAACTAATTTTGATATTAGTTCAGCTTTTATTTGTGTTTAAAGAAGTCTAAAATATTTTTAAAAAATATAGTAATTTTTCTATCGGTTATTCAACTATGGGGCAAGTTAGTTGAAGAGAGACATAGATTTTTATGGTAAAATAATGGTAAATAATAGAGGTGTTCAAATGAAAAAAGGCACTTTAAACAAAAATACAGTTATCGCATTTGCAGTGATAGCAATTTTTATTACTGTTATATGGTTCGTTTCTGACAAATCTATTTCCTATCCAGAACCTCAAGAAGCTATATTTGCCGTTGAAAAAGATTTAGCGTTAATTCCAGCCTATAAAATAAACAGTAATGCTCTTTTCTTTTTCATAAAAGATAAGAATAATCTAGGAGCTACGTATGTACGAAAAGGACTTTGGGGATGGAAAGCAGACTTCCTTGCTTGGGGCCCTATGGATAATAAAAGAAATTATGAAAAATTAAACGGTTATCAAGGATATGGTGAAAATCTACTATTTGGATTAATTAAAGATGGCGATGACCGACTTCTTCAACTTGATGATAAAAATGCTACAATACTAAATTTAGAAATGTTACCTGCTGAAGTCTTAGAAGAATATCAATTAAAAGGATTGTATATTTGGTACTTTGAAAGTGACACTGCTCTAGAAGAAGGAACAATCAAACTAATTAATAAATCCACAGAAGAAGTGCTAGATGAAATTGATTTATAAATAACTTATAGATGTTATTTCGTTCTAAGTTAAAAGAAAGAAAAAATAAATGCAGAGGGCGTTAATTGTAACTAACAGGGGCTTGAGTTATATAGGCAGCTCTTTTTTCTTTATTGAACTATCGACGCAGGTTAGTTCAATAAGTGGCAAAAGGATACTGGGTTATACTATAGAACAAATAAGGAAGTAAAATAATTTTTTGGAGGTAATGGATGATTAAAGATTCATGGTTTACTGTGCAACAAATTGATTGGAATACTTACGCAATTAGTGAATATGGACATTGGGAGAAGGTGCATTCATTTTTATTATTGGGTAATCAAAAAGCGGTACTAATTGATACTGGCCTTGGAATTGATAACATTAAGAGAATTACTGACCAATTGACTACATTTCCGATTGAGGTCATTACAACTCATGTCCACACTGATCATATCGGAAGTCATGGAGAATTTGAAAAAATCTATGTTCATGAGGGAGATAAAGATTGGTTAGTGAATGGAATAAAAGGCTTGTCAATAGGGCAAATTAGAAAAGATATTAGTAGAGATATAACATTACCTACTCCAAATACATTTAATCCAGACACATATCAACCATTTCAAGGGGAACCTACAGATTTGTTAGTTGATGGTGATGTAATTGAGTTAGGTAATAGAAAATTAGTCATCTATCATACTCCGGGACATTCTCCTGGTCATATTTGTGTTTTCGATGAAACAAACGGTTATTTGTTTACAGGGGATTTACTATATGATGAAACCCCTATATATGCTTTTTATCCTTCAACAAACCCTGTTGATTTAGTCAATTCATTGAAAAAAATTTCAGAGATACCAAACGTTTCAATGGTTTACGGTTCACATAATACTTTAGGGCTTGAACCAAAAATTTTAAAAGAAGTAAAAATTGCAGTTAAGTTTTTGAATGAAAATAAACTTACTAAATTCGGTACTGGAATCCATAAATTTAATGGTTTTAGCGTACAGTTTTAACGGTTCTTATTGAACGAAAGGTGCAGGCCAGTTTAAGTAGCAGGCATGTGTAGCATCGTATCGGATTAACCGACGCAAAAAGATGGGAATTCCCTTATTATAAAGAAATTTTAATATAAAAATCGAAGGGGACTTGATTTATGTTTAGATTACTTTTGGAGTTAATACGAATAACTGGAATTTTATTAATTCTAGGTGCTATGATGGGGACTTTGGTGAAATTAATCTATGCGAGTTTAGGGATAAATGTAGATCATACCAATGGTGGTTGGTTAGTTGGTATTTCAATTCTTATTTTAATTTTCGTGTTATACAGAAATAAATTTCAATTTTCCGGATTTTATAAAGGACCAGGAAAAGTAAAGCTTCCAAAAAGAGTTAGTAATTCTCTAATTTTATGTTCTATTCTAATGTTATTCATAGCTCCACTGTTCAACTAACGCACCCAGTTAGTTGAAGAAGAGAAGTTATGAATTCATCAATTTGTTAATTTTTTTGTCGTAAAGACTTCGCTTTATAAAATCTGAACGCCAATAATCATATAGATCTTTTCGACTTGCTTTTAGAAAAGTTTTTAATACTTTTTTTAAATCAGAGTTATAAGGAAATGCGATGTCTTTACCTAAGCTGTAGCCTTTATTAAAGAAAAACGCTGCAGATTTAGAAATATTTTTCTTTTAAATCTTTTTACCTTATCCTTTTACTAAAAAATCCGTCAAATACAGCCTCACTTTCAGCTATTACACCTCGTTAGAAAAAATTTCTTTCTATTATCCTCTATTAATTTTAATTTAAAATATCCATTTAAAAAATGTATAAACTCCAACTAATGCAAAAATAAATATTAAAATTATTATTGAAAGACAACCCAAAATAATCAATTTATCTTCTTTAAATTCTATTGGAACATCTGGTTCTTCTACTAATTTTTCTTTTACTTTATATAAAAGTGCTGGGTCTAATTCCATTCCTTTTAAAAGTTCAATATCGCCTTTATACTTTAAAGCTCTTGCTATATTATTAATGTCATTTCCCATAGATTTTTCAAATTCAATACACGCATGTACCATTAATGGAGTCTTATTCTCTTCTAAATACCAGTATCGACCAGCCATTGCAGGATATTTTAACTCGAAATAAATGTCTCCCAACTTTTTACGGAGTTCTAATTCATTTGGAAAGGTTGATATTAACCCGTGTAATCTATCCCTTGCCTTCCCCAAATCATCATTTTTAATATCCTCTTCTATGCCTTTTAAAGTCTTTGAAATTTTCTTTTCAATAAAAAACACCCTCTTTTATCCTAATTCTTTACTCATATTATTTTTCAATAGTATACTGCTTGGTTAGTAAAAAAACGTCTCCACTTGTTGGAGAAACGCTCCCGCACTAATTTCTTTCCATGGAATACTTGACCTATCAAATCTTAACAATGTATGGCCTTGTTATATATATGTAATTTTTTCCCCATTCAACTAATATGCCCAGTTACTTGTATAACTAGTGGAGAAAATTGTATATATTATATTTTCAGACTATGTCTTTAAACACAAATAAAAGCCGAACTATATCAAAATTAGTTCAGCTTAAAAATATCGCATTATAATGTTGCACATTGTATATAGGTCCAGAAATATTAAGTGCATTACTTTAA
>NZ_JBLLLQ010000010.1:47404-147857 GCF_047737915.1 Lysinibacillus sp. NPDC056185 | reverse complement strand
CCGCAACCAAAATGGTCCCGTGGTGTAGCGGTTAACATGCCTGCCTGTCACGCAGGAGATCGCCGGTTCGATCCCGGTCGGGACCGCCATTTTTTTTTTGCCGGTGTAGCTCAGTTGGTAGAGCAACTGACTTGTAATCAGTAGGTCGTGGGTTCGACTCCTATCGCCGGCACCATCCCTTGGAGGGGTAGCGAAGAGGCTAAACGCGGCGGACTGTAAATCCGCTCCTTAGGGTTCGGCGGTTCGAATCCGTCCCCCTCCACCATTTTTAGGGGCATAGTTCAACGGTAGAATAGAGGTCTCCAAAACCTTTGGTGTGGGTTCGATTCCTACTGCCCCTGCCAGGTTTCAAGGTACTCGTTATCAAAAACTACTGTGATTACATATAGTGGCGATTGTGGCGAAGTGGTTAACGCACCGGATTGTGGTTCCGGCATTCGTGGGTTCGATTCCCATCAGTCGCCCCATTTATAATTGGGGTATAGCCAAGCGGTAAGGCAACGGATTTTGATTCCGTCATGCCTAGGTTCGAATCCTAGTACCCCAGCCATTCATTTTTTAATATGAGCCATTAGCTCAGTTGGTAGAGCATCTGACTTTTAATCAGAGGGTCGAAGGTTCGAGTCCTTCATGGCTCATCAGTTTTTATAAATGCGCCCGTAGCTCAATTGGATAGAGCGTCTGACTACGGATCAGAAGGTTATGGGTTCGACTCCTGTCGGGCGCGCCAAAAAAGCCTAATAGTATCGGAATGTAGCTCAGCTTGGTAGAGCACTTGGTTTGGGACCAAGGGGTCGTAGGTTCGAATCCTGTCATTCCGACCATCTTTCCTAACATGGGGCCTTAGCTCAGCTGGGAGAGCGCCTGCCTTGCACGCAGGAGGTCAGCGGTTCGATCCCGCTAGGCTCCACCATTTATATATTTCGGAGGTATACCCAAGTCTGGCTGAAGGGATCGGTCTTGAAAACCGACAGGCGGGTAACACCGCGCGGGGGTTCGAATCCCTCTACCTCCTCCATATTTTTTCGGGTCAGTAGCTCAGTTGGTAGAGCATTAGATTGAAGCTCTAAGTGTCGGCGGTTCGATTCCGTCCTGACCCACCATCTGCGGGTGTAGTTTAATGGTAAAACCTCAGCCTTCCAAGCTGATGTCGTGAGTTCGATTCTCATCACCCGCTCCAAAATAATGGGCCTATAGCTCAGCTGGTTAGAGCGCACGCCTGATAAGCGTGAGGTCGATGGTTCGAGTCCATTTAGGCCCACCATTATTCCGAAGTAGCTCAGTTGGTAGTAGCACCTGACTGTTAATCAGGTTGTCGCAGGTTCGAGTCCTGCCTTCGGAGCCACGGCCCGTTGGTCAAGTGGTTAAGACACCGCCCTTTCACGGCGGTAACACGGGTTCGAATCCCGTACGGGTCATCAAGCATGTTGCACATTAGTGCGACATGCTTTTTTTTTGTATCTTTTGAAAACCCCTTGCTATGCGAGGGGTTCTAAAGAGCTTCTAGCTATGGACGAGAAAAAAACCCAGCCGTACAATGAAATCAGGTCTGGTCAACCGTGACTTCGTACGAAAGGGGATCAGCGTAAAAAAGCGGCAAATCCATGCTCAACAGTTATTCCCTCTGTAATTTCCCCTAATTTTAATAATGTCTACTCAAAATGGGCATCATAATCCATAAATAACTTTAGTTTTAGAAAAATAAAAGAGAGATGCTATAAAATATTGAACAAAGTATTTCATATATAAAATATGTATGTTTTCTGGCAGATTTTATCGTGGTGATTATAGTTCCATTCCTCTAATATGAGGGGAGATGGAGGAATTCAATATGAATTTACATGAAGTACAGCGGTTTTTAGAACTTTATCAAGTAGAACAAAATGAATCAAAAACATGGCTAGACAATAAATTACAGCAAATTAAAATAGCAGGCGAATATATACCGACAACGGAAGAATTAATCTTTGGTGCGCGAGTAGCATGGCGCAATAGTAATAAGTGTATTGGTCGATTGTTTTGGCAATCGCTGCATGTTGTTGATGCCCGTGATATTTCAAAAGAAGAGGATATTTTCAACGCATTGCTTGAACATATTCAATATGCAACAAATGATGGAAAAATTCGTCCAACAATAACGATTTTTGCACCGGGGCGTGTACGTATATGGAATCATCAGCTAATCCGTTATGCTGGCTATGAAACGGAATCTGGAATCGTTGGTGATCTGCATTCTGTTGAGTTTACAAAAGTATGTGAGTCACTCGGCTGGCAAGGTAAGAGAACAGCATTTGACGTGCTTCCACTCGTTGTACAGGTGGATGGAAGGGAACCACAAGTGGTTACTATCCCTGACGAATATGTACTAGAGGTACCTATTCGTCATCCGGAATCTGCTCAAGTAGAGAAGCTAGGATTAAAATGGTATGCAGTGCCGATTATTTCAAGCATGCGCTTTCAAATGGCAGGTATTGATTTTGAGGCGGCCCCATTCAATGGTTGGTATATGGGTACAGAAATTGGAGCACGTAATTTAGCAGATCATGAGCGTTACAATATGTTGCCCGCTATAGCAGAAATTTTCAATCTTGATACAACTAAACAGGCTTCTCTATGGCGTGATCGCGCATTAGTTGAGCTAAATATTGCCGTTCTGCATTCCTTTAAAGAAGACGGTGTCAGCATAGTAGATCATCATACAGCTGCACAGCAATTTAAATTGTTTGAGGAAACAGAAGCAGCAGCGGATCGAAAGGTTACTGGCAATTGGACGTGGTTGATTCCACCTCTCTCACCAGCTACGACTCATATTTTCCATAAACCTTATGTTAATGTTTACAATACACCAAATTACTTTTATCAGAAACCACCTTATTAGTAGAGAAAGGCAGCACACTTTAAGATTGTGCAAATACAAAGCGACCCATGATCAATTATGCCGAGGCATAATTTAATCATGAGCCGCCCTTTTTAATTCACATATTCATTTTTAGAAGCCCTAAATGAACATATAAAGAGAATAAATGTTACGACAACAAATAACCAGCCGGTGATATTCCAACCACCGAATAAATCATGTAAATAACCAAATAAGATTGGACCGATTGCGGCTAATAAATATCCTAGTGATTGTGCAAATCCTGATAAATCAGCTGCCTCAAAAGCTGTACGGGTACGTAGTGTAAAGAACATCATCGCTAATGCGAATGAAGCGCCTCCGGCTAAGCCTAGTAGCACCATCCACAGTACAGCGAGGGTCGTCCATTCCATGACTACTCCGATAAAGCCAACTAAGTAAAATACTGTAAACATTAATACGAGAGGACGTTGAGATGTCATTTTACTAGCGATAATAGGAACAGCTAAAGCCATTGGAACTTGTGAAAATTGCATGATGGAAAACATCCAGCCTGCGCGATCTGCAGCTAATCCTTGTGATATATATATTTCAGGAATCCAAGCGGCAGTTGTGTAGAATAATAATGACTGAAATCCCATAGCCCCTGCTACTGCCCAAGTAACAGGTGATTTCCATAATGGTGTACGTTCTTTCGTAGTCTTATTAGTCGGTTCAGGCTTATTAAATTTCAACTGTGGAATCCAAATTACAATAGTTAACACCACAAGAACAAGTGAAATGGCCAGTGCACCTTGCCAACCAAGTGATGAATTGGCAACAGGATAGCTAATGCCAGCACCGAGTCCAGCCGTCAAATTCATCGACATTGTGAAAAATGCCATAAGTAAACCTACGTGAAAGGGAAATTTCAATTTAAGTAATCCTGGAATTAGTACATTACCAAATGAAATGGCTATACCAATTAGCATCGTACCAAATACGAGTAAACTAGTTGTGCCAAGGGAGCGTAGTACAATCCCTCCCCCTAAAAGAATAGTTGATAAAAATAATGTTAATTCTAGTCCAAATTTACGTGCGACAATTGGAGCGAATGGTGAAATGATTGCAAATGCTAGCAATGGGATCGTTGTTAGAAAGCCTGCTAGTATATTGGATATGCCGAGGTCTTCACGGATAAAGGAAATGATAGGTCCAACAACTGTTAGCGGCATCCGTAATGTCGAGGCAATACAAATTATTCCGATAACGAGCAATAAGGTTGTACCTTTCCAGTTAATTTTCCTGCTAGGATAAGTATCGGTATGTTCATGAGTAGTCAGATAAATCCCCCCTTGTTAGAACAAATTTGATTGAATCACTATACCACTTTATCACATTAATAAAAATAGTGGAAAATTCACAAAATATAGAATATTAATTGAGTTATTGAAATGCCATAGGTCGTATGTTAAACTAATACCCATCATAAATTTAATATTTAATGCCTCATGTTTGTAGTGAGGTAGAGGTCGCGGTATTTAAGAGTATGTTAATGGAAATGACAAGCATTAGAGAAATTAGCTGAAAGGAAATACTGCCGAAGTGTGAGGGGACTTGAAAACCTCATGCTGGGGCTGTCTCCGAAAGGAACAGAACTGTCACGTTTGAACAACGTGTTGAGCTATCATTTTGAAGGAACAGAGGATTTACTTAGCCATCACAGCAACGTTCATGTGATGGCATTTTTTTCGCCTCTTAAAAAAGGAAGGAAGCTATATCGTGAGTGAAATAAAAGTCAATCAGCTCGGTCATAAAGCACCGAAGCTGAAAAAAGAATTAAAAAGCCGTCATATTACAATGATTTCATTAGGCGGTACAATCGGTACTGGATTGTTTTTAGCTAGTGGAGGTGCCATTGCGCAAGCAGGCCCTGGCGGTGCACTACTCGCCTATGCATTAATCGGAATCATGGTGTATTTTTTAATGACGAGCTTAGGGGAAATGGCAGCTTATATGCCATCATCGGGCTCATTTAGTACGTATGCTACAAAATTTGTAGACCCAGCTCTAGGCTTTGCGCTTGGCTGGAACTACTGGTACAACTGGGCAATTACAATTGCGGCAGAAATTTCTGCTGTCTCATTAATTATGAAATATTGGTTCCCAGATAGCTCATCAGCACTTTGGACTGTTTTATTTATTGCTGTCGTTTTAACGTTCAATCTATTATCGGTAAAAAGCTATGGTGAAAGTGAATATTGGTTTGCCATGATAAAGGTTATAACTGTCATCATTTTTATTATTATCAGTTTCCTAATGATTTTTGGTATTTTAGGAGGAAACGCTCCGGTAGGCTTTACGAATTTCTTTATCAGTGATGGACCATTCCACGGTGGATTTCTTGCTACATTTGGTATTTTCTTAGCTGCTGGATTCTCGTTCCAAGGGACAGAGCTACTTGGAATAACAGCAGGTGAAACAGATGATCCTGGTAAAAATATTCCGAAAGCTGTTAAGTCTGTTTTCTGGAGAATTCTTTTATTCTATATTTTAGCGATCGGTGCAATTGGGCTGCTGATTCCATTTACAGACTCACGTTTGCTATCTGAAGATATCGCTGTTTCACCATTTACACTAGTGTTCGACCGTTTAGGAATTGCCTTTGCTGCTTCATTGATGAATGCTATCATTTTAACGGCAATGCTGTCAGCAGGGAATTCAGGGCTGTACGCATCTTCTCGTATGCTTTGGCAATTGGCAGTAGATGGACATGCACCGAAATTTTTCGCTAAACTAAGCCGTCGAGGTATTCCGATTTACGCATTACTGGCGACTTTAGCTGTAGGCTCCCTAGCATTTTTAGCTTCATTCTTTGGTGATGGTGTAGTCTATATGTGGCTTCTAAATGCCTCTGGGATGTCTGGCTTCATTGCTTGGCTAGGAATTGCATTTAGCCATTACCGTTTCCGTCGAGCATTCGAGGTACAGGGCTTAGATCCGAAATTGTTACCGTATAAAGCAAGGCTATTCCCATTCGGCCCGCTATTTGCCTTTACGGTTTGTATGATTGTTGTTATTGGACAAAACTACAATGCCTTTATGGGTAATACAATAGACTGGTATGGAGTCCTTGTCTCCTATATCGGTATTCCACTGTTCTTATTCTTATGGCTTGGCTATAAAATCAAGCATAAAACTAAAATGCTTCCATTAGAGCAATGTGATTTAAAAGTCGAACAATAAAAAA
The DNA here is from genome assembly GCF_047737915.1 of Lysinibacillus sp. NPDC056185. NCBI lineage: Bacteria > Bacillati > Bacillota > Bacilli > Caryophanales > Bacillaceae > Lysinibacillus > Lysinibacillus sp. NPDC056185. The sequence continues at coordinate 141,771 of NZ_JBLLLQ010000010.1, read as the reverse complement.
TAAAACTGTCCTGTAAGTCATAGAAATTGACTTGCAGGGCAGTTTTTTTAGTTTAATAATAAATTTGTAATTCTAGACGTACAATCAAAATACTCCAAGTGAACGATTAATCTTTAAGGTTCAAAACCTCGTATCACCATAATTGCAATCATCGATCCGTAGATGACAAGAATAAGCAAAATGATGAGTAATCCTAAATATTTAGAAATACCTGTTTGTTTTGATCGAATTCCGGATACCCCAAAATAAACACTCGTTATCCACAGTAGAGCACCTAAATAAAAGTAAATACCAAAAATGCCGTTTTTACTTAATGAACTAGCATAAAACAATAACAATCCAATAATACAAAATATAATAGAAAAAAACCGTAATTCCTTCTAAAAGTCATTTCTCCAGCCCTTTCTAAATTATTTTGATTATTGCTAACAATATACCGATCAATACAGTATGTTACAAATCTGCATTTTAGGCTTCAGATAAAATTACTGGAGAGAATAAAAAGGGGACTTTAGTTTCTCGAATCGTCCCCACTTTTGGTGCACAACCTTAATATGGTAAAATGATAGATAAATAACACATCATCAAATTTTGGGTAGGACATTTGTTGAAACGTATACCATGCATATAAGTTGATTGGAGTGGTGGCTGGGCGACTCCTTGGGGATTAGCAATAGAGGAACGAAGGCTAAAACCATCACGTCCTGTGATAACGCCTTCGTGACCAACATCCTGCTGCTGACGCTTCGTTAGCACTACGCTTTCGCTGTTGCCCCAAGCGGTTCATCGGACGCCCCCAGGAAGCTCTGCTCTGCACGAAAGCGAAGCGTCAGCGGCAAATGTTTTATCTGTGCGAAAGCGAAGCGGCAGCAACAAAGCGCCCAGCTGGAACGGAAATCAACCCCTCTTTGTGGTGATGATCATAGTAATGACAAGTCATAAATATACTGCTTTATATTAGAAAGAGGTGCATGAAAGTGCAAAAGCATATTTTACTAGTAGAAGATGACGAAGCCATTCGTGAAATGGTAGAAAACTATTTAACGATGGAGGGGTTTCTTGTTACCTCTGCAGTAAATGGAGAAGAAGCATTACAAAACTGTTTAAACAACCCCTTTGATTTAGTGATCTTGGATATTATGATACCGAAACTTAATGGATTAGAAGTTTTAAAGATTATACGAGAGCAAGCATCACTTCCAATTATCATTATGTCAGCCAAGGATAGTGATGTTGATAAAGCATTAGGATTAGGATTAGGGGCAGATGATTATATCGCTAAGCCATTTTCGATGCTGGAATTTTCGGCACGTGTTAAAGCCGCAATTCGTAGAGCTACAAAATACTCCAGTCAAGTAGAGGAGAAGAAAGATATTGTAGAGATAGACAACTTATCGATCGACCTTGTTAATTTTTCAGTTGAGAAGAATGGACAACAAGTAAAGCTCACATCAAAGGAATTTGCTATCTTAAAATTATTCGTGACAAATCGTAATCGAGTTTTTACAAAGCAGCAAATTTATCAATTGATTTGGAATGATGCTTACTATGGGGATGAAAATATTATTAATGTACATATAAGAAGATTACGCGAAAAAATTGAAGACGATCCATCCAATCCTCTATATATTAAAACACTTTGGGGAATCGGCTATAAATTTGAAGGATAAACTGATGATTATATTACTATTACTAATGATTGTGTTACTCTTAGGTATTATTATTTTTCAGGTGAGAGCAAAAAAACAACAAAACGCTATGATTCAATACATGCATCAAAAACTGCAAGCAATCATTAACGAACAATCGAGCGAAAAGATTTTAGTGTCGACGGCTAATCAAGAATTACAGCAGCTACTAATTGCGATGAATGCGTTGCTAGACCACAACCAAAAAGTACTGGCGACACATCGAAAAATGGAAAGCTCTATGAAAAAGATGTTGGCCAATATTTCTCATGATCTTAAAACGCCTTTAACAGTTGTACTAGGTTATACGGAAATGCTGAAGCTTCATCACTCACTTAGTGAAGAGGAGCAGAGACGATTGCTCACTGGCGTCCATTCGAAAACATTGGAAGTATTGAAAATAATCCATACATTTTTTGACCTGGCAAAATTGGAGGCAGGAGATACAGACTATCCAATGACGAAAATTAATGTAAGTGAAATTTGCCGGAAAAATATTTTATCATTTTACGATATGATCACATCTATGGGCCTAGAGATCGATATAGCAATACCAGAGATATCCGCATATGCACGTGGCAATGAAGAAGCGTTAGATAGGGTTTTGAATAATTTACTGTCCAATGCAGTTGCCTATGGAGCGGCAGGAAAAATCATTGGGCTCACAGTAAGAAATGATGATACGAATATTTTTATTGATGTATGGGATCGTGGTAAGGGGATCGACGAATATCATATTGATAATGTTTTTGAAAGAATGTATACACTTGAGGATTCCAGAAATAAATCCTTCCAAGGGAGTGGCCTTGGCTTAACTATTACAAAACGCCTTGTAGAATTAATGGAGGGTTCCATCCAGCTTTCTAGTATCCCATATGAGAAGACCATTTTTACAGTTTCTTTAAAACGAATGACATACTGAGCAGCCATGCTTGTAGAGCTTTTTAAGTGCTTTACAAGCTTTTCTTCTGCGCTTAAGAAATTTGTAAGAATCAAGTAATAAATTAGAGAGTTTCATTTTTTATAATAAGGATAGCAAATTTAAAGGAGAGATCTACATGACATATATTGTGAAAACAAATCAGCTTACGAAGGTGTTTGAGGGGAAAGAAGTCGTTTCTGCTGTGACTATGCATGTGAAAAAGGGAGAGATATACGGTTTTTTAGGTCCTAATGGTGCCGGAAAAACGACAGTCATGAAAATGCTAACAAACCTTACGAAGCCAACGAGTGGAGATATTGAAATCTTTGGTGAAAAATTAATGGACCGCTCATTCGACGTGCTGAAAAGGATGGGAACGATTATTGAATACCCAATTTTTTATGAAGATTTAACTGCACAGGAGACGTTAGAGCTACATTGTGAATATATGGGCTATTATGACAAGAAAGAAATTTCCCATGTCCTAGATCTAGTGAAACTAACAAACACGGAGAAGAAACGTGTAAAAGACTTTTCTCTTGGGATGAAACAACGGTTGGGTATTGCGCGTGCAATTATTACTAAGCCGGAATTACTTATTTTAGACGAGCCGATTAATGGACTAGATCCAGTTGGCATTAAAGAGCTTCGAGAACTATTCAAGATGCTTTGTAAAGAGTATGGAATTACGATTATTATCTCTAGTCATATTTTGGGTGAAATTGAACAATTGGCAGATACAGTTGGGGTTATTAAAGATGGAAGATTAATTAAGGAAGTATCAATGGACGCTGTCAATCGTAGTCAAACAGATTATATTGAAGTGATTGTCAATGATGGGGAAAAAGCTGCCTTTATTATAGAAAGTAAATTAAATATTACTAATTTCAAACTAATGGATGACAATTGTATTCGAATTTATGATTCGACAGCTTCACAAAAGGTGCTATCTAAAACATTGATTGAGCATGATATTGAAATTGAGGGCATCAGCAAAAAAACAAGCTCATTAGAGGATTATTTCTTGAAGTTAATCAATGGAGGTGTGGCTAGTGCTTAATTTAATGCGTCTAGAAATGAAAAAGTATCATATTGGTTCATATATAAAAAAAGCTGTTTTTGCAAATTTCATAATACTAGGTGTTATATTTATGCTTATATTTATTACTAAAATAGAAGGGGATCAAGATTTTAGAACTTATCAGACGGCATTTGGCCTTATAGATTCAGGCGTAAGGGCAGTATTTATTATTTTTGCTAGCGTGTTAATCGCCAAATTCATTATTGGAGAATTCAAATATAAGACCATCACAGTAGCATTTATGTATCCAATAAGTAGAAAAAAATTAATTGCTTCAAAGCTAGCCATTGTTGTTCTTTTTACCTTTAGTGCAATTATTTTATCGACTATTTTTGTAACAGCGATTTTTTGTGCTGTTAGCGAGAGTTTTCAGCTACTTCCAGAAACATTATCGTTCTCTTTCATAATACAACGAATTCCTGCCGTGATCATAAATGCAGTTTCAGCATCATGCATTGCATTAATACCATTGTATTTTGGCATGAGAAAATACTCCATTCCGGCAACTATTATATCATCTATAATAATTGTATCGGCCGTATCATCGAATTCAGGTAACTTCACCTTGTATGATATTATTTTCATACCCATCACTTTAGCTATTATCGGTATAAGCGTGGCCTATTTATCATTCCGAAACATTGAGAAGATAGATATTTAAGAGGTAAATAAATAGCCAATCATAAAAAGTAGGGGATGATATTTGTTAAACCACGTTATGAAAAACCCCTTACATGTAAAAATGCCAGACACAAAGCCAAATAATGGTCTTTGTGTCTGGCATTTTATTAACCAAATACCGTTTGCCATAATAAATAAAGATTTAGAGCAACTACAATCACTACGACAATCCATCCTAATATAGTTGTAATACGATGATTGACGAGGCTTCCCATGATGTCACGTTTACTTGTAAACATAACAAGCGGTACAAGAGCAAATGCAATACCAAAGGATAAAATAACCTGACTTAGGACAAGCGCATATGTCGCATTAACGCCGGATGCAATGATCACCAGAGGAGGTATCATTGTAATAGCACGGCGTAAATAGAGCGGAATTTTCTTTTTAATAAAGCCCTGCATCACAACGTCACCTGCGAGTGTACCAACTGAAGAGCTAGCAAGACCTGCAATAAGAAGTCCAAGACCAAAGGACACTGCCGCCATCGGACCAAGCGCTTCTTTTAATCCGTTATAAGCGATGTCTAAGTCTTCAACTACTACGCCCTGAGTATGGAATACTGCTGCAGCAATAACAAGCATACTCATATTGATAGCACCAGCGACAATCATCGCGATGATAATATCAATAAATTCAAAACGGAATATACGTTTTTTTTCAGCATCATTTCGGCCAACGATACGACTTTGAGTTAGTGAAGAATGTAAGTAAATAGCGTGTGGCATAACAGTTGCTCCTAGAATACCTGTTGCCAGTAGAATAGAATCTACACCATCAAAGCGTGGTGTTAACATGCCTATTGTTACCTCGCCCCAATTTGGCTGTGCTAAAAACGTCTGGAATGCAAATGCTAATACGACAATAACCACCATACCAGAAATGCCCGCTTCAAATGCTCTAAAGCCTCTGCGCTGTAATTCTAAAATAGCAAATGAGCCGACTGCTGTAATAAGCGCTGCAGGCAACATTGGAATGTTGAATAACAAGTACAGCCCTAGTGCAGCACCAATAAATTCTGCCAGGTCTGTTGCAATAATGACCAATTCAGCCTGTATCCATAAAAATATAGAAGTTTTTTTAGAAAAATTTTCACGTGCTATTTCGGGTAAATTTTTGCCTGTCGCAATACCAAGCTTTGCCGATAAGGATTGGATTAACACTGCCATTAAATTGGAAAAGGCGATTACCCACAGCAGTAAATATCCATATTGTGAACCTGCTGTAATATTTGTTGCGAAGTTGCCTGGATCAATATAGGCAACTGCTGCGATGAAGGCTGGGCCAAGAAACGGTAAGATTCGTCGCCAACCTTTTATATCTCCATCTAAAACCGCCTCAGCGGACGATTTATTCACTCGTTTGTAAACCATGTTGTTCCCTCATTTCAAAGAGTATCACAAGTGAAATAAAGTTTCCTAGGGGAAAATGATATATTCTTATTTTATAGCTAGAAGAAGAAAATGTGAAGGAGTTTGCTCAATTTTTTTCTTAATACGAAATGTTTTTGATTTCGTAAATCAATTGCCATTAAAAGACTTTGATTTGGTTTGTGTATCATAATGTATTGAAGCATCATAGCAAAATATTCGATTCATTTTAAAATGATCCAAGGATTAATGTACTTAGCAATTTTAAAAGAGGGAATATACTTATAAGGTGGCCTTCTTAAATGATTTCTAATTTCGGTTATTCACATATTTTCTACCAATATTAAAGCGTTATTCTTCAAATAATAAAGAATTCTCGCCAAAGTTGAGGAATGATTAGAGTGAGGCTGGGCGACTCGGTGAGAGGTGACCTTAAACGCAAGCGAAGCGGCTTCCTAAGAAAGCGCCCAGTTGGAACGGAAATCAACCACACGTTATGGTAGTGGGACGTAATAAAAATATTCGAAATATCAAGTGAAAATTTTTTTTGTAACGGTTCTTTTCATCTTTACTTTTTTTAAATACAGGCGTAATATGACATCATTATAAAAGTTTCAAATTTCTAAATCGCTGAAGCAATTAGACGCGGGGGACCCAATTTTTACGGATTACATAGGTATTCCTTGGGGTGAATCTCTTCATTTATTGAGGGGTAGGGCTACTCAGGCCCGAATCCGACAGCTAACCTCGTAAGCGTTAAGAGCAGAAAAGTGGAGCTTGGCAGACGAATGAACGTCTACAAGTCTTATTTAGTGATGACTTGTAGATTTTTTTATCTTCATTTTATAAAACAAGGCCCCGGTGAATGGCACAAAAAACGATTATGCTAAAGTGTAATCGATTTAGAAATGCGAAACACATTCTATGAAACTAGAAGGTGTTGAATATGAGATCCTCATTAAAACGTTTTATTATCGGTAAACCATTAAGATCGGATGCGTTAGGGGAACAAAAGCTTAGTAAAACAAAAGCACTTGCCATACTATCGTCTGATGCGTTGTCATCAGTAGCGTATGGACCTGAGCAAATTTTAATTGTACTCATGACGGTAAGTACGGTTGCCTTTTGGTATTCTCTACCGATTGCTGCTGGGGTAGTTGTGTTACTGACAGCACTTATTTTCTCGTATCGCGAAGTTATTTATGCGTATCCACATGGTGGCGGAGCATATGTAGTTTCCCGGGAAAATTTAGGTGTCAATGCTGGTCTAGTCGCAGGTGGATCATTGCTTGTCGATTATATTTTAACAGTTGCGGTAAGTGTATCGGCTGGAACAGATGCCATTACTTCGGCATTTCCAAGTCTGCATCCTTATAACGTGGTAATCGCTGTGTTTTTTGTTATATGTTTAACGATTTTAAACCTACGTGGTGTCACAGAATCCGCATCCATTTTAGCGTATCCAGTTTATTTGTTTGTAATTGTGATGCTGATGTTAATCGGGGTAGGGGTTTATAACGTAGTAACAGGGCAAGTTCCTGCAGCGTTACATCCAAAGGTAGGTACACCTGTTGCAGGTATTAGTTTATTTATATTATTAAAAGCATTTGCATCAGGAAGCTCAGCTTTGACTGGTGTTGAAGCCATTTCAAATGCTATTCCTAATTTTAGAGATCCAGCACCAAAAAATGCGTCTAAAACATTATTGGCTATGGGCGGTATTTTAGCAGTGCTATTTATCGGTATTGTGAGTCTAGCTTATTTTTATGGAGTTGCTCCAAATGCGAAAGAAACGGTTGTCTCACAAATTGCGGAGGCAAGTGTAGGTCGTAATATTTTTTACTATATAGTACAAGGAACAACAGCGATGATATTAGTACTTGCTGCGAATACAGGTTATTCGGCCTTTCCTTTACTGGCTGTCAATTTATCGAAAGACGGTTTTATCCCAAGAATATTCCAAATTCGTGGGGATCGACTTGGGTATTCAAATGGCATTATGATGCTTGGTTTAGCTGCCATTGTTTTAATCTTTTTATTTGATGGAACAACTGAGCATTTGATTCCACTTTATGCGGTAGGGGTGTTTATTCCGTTTACTTTAGCGCAGGCTGGAATGATGCGAAAATGGTGGCGAGAAAAGCCAAAAGGTTGGTTTGCTAAATTTACGATCAATACGGTTGGAGCGGTCATTTCCTTTGTTGTAGCCATGATGTTTTTCGTGACAAAATTGCCTCAAGTATGGCCAGTGTTTATCTTTTTACCAATTATTATTTGGACGTTCCATCGTATTAAACTGCATTATAAAACAGTTGGTGAACAGCTAAGATTAGATAATGTGGAATTACCGAATGTGGAGGGTAATGTTTTCATTGTCCCTGTTGCTGGTATTACGAAAGTAGTCGAAAACACTTTGCATTACGCGCAGACATTAAACGTTGATAAAATTATTGCCTTTTATGTGGCCTTCGATCAAGCGGACGCAAAAGCGTTTGAGGAGAAATGGAAAGCTTGGCAGCCGGATATACGGCTTGTAACATACTATTCACCATATCGAAGTATTACACAACCGTTGATGAAGTTTATTGATAAAGTTGAACATCAATGTACGAAATTGGGCTATCAAGTAACAGTTATCATCCCACAGTTTTTACCGAAAAAAGGATGGCACCATATGTTACACAATCAATCGAGTCTATTAATTCGCGCTTCGCTGTTATTTCACAGAAATATCGTCATTATGACAGTGCCCTTCCATTTATCAAAATAATGACTAGCAAGCTCGAAAATAGTCTGATATAATCATTACGTTGATTGTAAAACACGAACGTTTGCAATTGAAAGTTAGTAAAATAATAGTAAATTCCGAAAAAATAGACTTTATTCAGTGTGAGAAACAAGTACATACCGAATAAAGTGCCATTTTTGGAAATAACGCTAAGGTGTATTAATAAAAGGAAGTTCTTACAGCTTAATACTATTTCACTCATATAATAGCGAGAATATGGCTCGCAAGTTTCTACCGATTTACCGTAAATAAATCGACTATGGGTAGCAATGCTTTAGAAGACTTCATAAAAGATGTTTTCTATTCGTTTCGACGTTTTTACGCTGAATGCTTTGCTCCACTCGTAGATGATTGGAATCAAAGTATTCAGCGTTTTTTTATTACTTGCATTGCTTCTGGCGCCTGCCTGTAACGGAATGTAAGTTGCTCATTAAGAGTTATTACTATAAGAAAGAAGGCTATCAAGGAAATGAAGTTATTACACGACAAAATTACACAAGAGGGTAAAGTTTTATCTTCATCTGTATTAAAAGTAGATTCATTTTTAAATCATCAAATTGACCCAATGCTTATGAAGGAAATTGGTCATGAGTTTGCAAATCGATTCTCAGATCAAGTCATTACAAAGATCTTAACAATCGAATCTTCTGGTATCGCACCATCTGTAATGTTAGGTCTTGAAATTGGTGCCCCTGTAGTGTTTGCACGTAAACGTAAATCACTAACGCTATCAGATAATCTGTATTCTTCAAAAGTACATTCTTTCACAAAGAATGAAACAAATGATATTTCAGTATCACGTAATTTCTTAAATGAAGATGATAACATTCTAATTGTTGACGATTTCTTAGCTAATGGGGAAGCTGTCAAAGGTTTGCTTGATATCGCAGCACAAGCTGGTGCAAATGTTGTAGGTGTAGGCATTGTTATTGAAAAAGGCTTCCAAGACGGTGGAAAATTATTACGCCAGCAAGGGGTTCGCGTAGAATCATTAGCAATTGTAGATTCTCTTGAGGATGGCAAAGTAACATTTGCTACGGAGGCTAATGCGTAATGAATACCGTTAAATCGACGACGCTAGCTATTCAACATTTACTTGCGATGTATGCAGGAGCCATTTTAGTACCCCTGATTATCGGTGGGGCAATCGGCTTTGATTCAACACAAATGACGTATTTAGTAGCGATCGACATTATGATGTGTGGGATCGCAACGCTTTTACAAGTGTATTCAGGTAAAATGATCGGTATTGGTTTGCCAGTAGTACTAGGCTGTACATTTACAGCAGTTAGTCCAATTATTGCAATCGGTACAAATCCTGAACAAGGAATTACTGATATTTATGGATCTATTATTGCATCAGGTATAATCGTTATGATTATTGCAGGTTTTTTCGGTAAGTTAGTAAAATTCTTCCCACCAGTTGTTACAGGCTCGGTTGTGTCGATTATCGGTATCTCTTTACTACCAGTAGCTTTAAACAATATGGCAGGTGGACAAGATGCGGCAGATTTTGCATCTGGTTCTAATGTAACTTTAGCGTTTATTACATTGGTTATTATTTTAGTCGTTTATCGTTTTTCTACAGGTTTCATTCGTGCTATTTCCATTTTAATCGGATTAGTCGCAGGGTCAATCCTAGGAGTATTTATGGGGAAGGTTGATTTTAGCCCAGTATCAGATGCTGCCGTATTACACATGGTTCAGCCATTCTATTTTGGGGTCCCAACATTTAATTTATCTGCAATCATTACAATGACGCTTGTAGCAATGGTTTCTTTAGTAGAATCAACAGGGGTTTATTTTGCACTAAGTGATATTTGTAATAAAAAATTAGATTCAAAAGATTTATCACGCGGATACCGCTCTGAAGGTCTTGCCTCTGTGATCGGTGGTATTTTCAACGCTTTCCCATATACAACATTCTCACAAAACGTGGGACTTACACGTATGTCAGGCGTAAAAGACCGTAAAGTCATTTACATCACAGGTGGTTTACTAGTAGCACTTGGGTTCCTACCAAAAATCGCAGCATTAACAACGATTATTCCAATACCAGTACTTGGTGCAGCAATGCTAGCGATGTTCGGTATGGTTATTACGCAAGGTATGGGCATGCTAGTACCTGTTATGAATCAATCGGCGGAAAATGCCATGATTGCAGCAATTGCAGTCAGCCTGGGTGTTGGTGTATCAGTTGTACCTGGGATTTTTGATGCACTGCCAGAGAGTGTATCTCTTCTAACATCTAACGGTATCGTCTGTGGTTCTGTCACTGCGATTATCCTTAACATTTTATTTAACATGATTGGGCCGCAACGTAAGGAAGACCCGATGCATGGAGAAGCTTAAAGGAAATCTATACAAAATGTCATCTACTTCCATAGTAGGTGACATTTTTTTATGCGGAAAGAGGGCTACCTAATAATTTTTCATCAATAAAGTTAAAAAGAATATTGCTATTTTTATTTGGGTTGCTTTGGGTAGGTTTATTCTTTTTTATCTTTATTACTGGGGAATATTAGCTTCTTTAAATGGAAGTCGTGGATTTTCGTCTTTATATATAGAATAAGTCCATCCGTAGTTTTCCATCTTCATACATTGCTTATTATTACAAGAAAACAAGTAGGTCTGTTCATCTGTACGAACACTGACATGAAAATAGTAGGGGAAGGCACCACCTTTATTTTTATTAATACTTGTATCAATAGCAATGACCTTCTCTTGTTCGGCCAACTTTTTATAATCTTCACTATCCACTGTTTTTTGAATCATTTCACTTAAAATAATCTTTTCTTCTGAAGTAGCTTCATACCATTGATCAATCAGAAACCACTTCCCAAATATATATAAATTTACGCTTAAGCTAACTATCAGTAAAATGAACACCATCGTATTTTTCAATATAATCACTCCCTTTAATCTCCCGTCATTGGAAAAGTCTATCAATACGGCAAAATCAGTATTAAACCTACAAATAATACCATCTTTCACTTTGCGTGTAATTTTACACTATTTTTGTTTTTGATGTCCATATATTTTTAAAAGGAGAAAATTAGGTATTGTAATCCAAATGGGTATGGAATATCATGAATCTTATGGAAAGGTTGGGTATAAATGAGTTTAAAAACTGCTAAAGAAGTTATTGAAGAACTACAAGTAACTATGAATTCACATATGTGTCAAGAAGAAAGAATGAAATTAGAAGTTTGGTTAAAAGAGTATTACATAGACGAACTAATAAAAAATAAAGTACCGATGAATTCGGATTGCTAGTCATTTAAAAAAGTAGTTATGGGGCACTTCTTTTTGGAGGTGTCCTTTAAATACCCACCACTGCAAAGTACCCCCACCCAATTAGTATTTGGCCAAAGCATCGGGAAGATTTGATGCGTGAGCAGGCTTAAAGGATTTCTATAATATACAAAATGTCATCTACTTCTATAGTAGGTGACATTTTTTTTTGAAAAGTAGATGTTTAAATTTAAATTGTTAGGGAATCTAGAAAATAGATACATCTTAATAGAATGCAAGTCGATGTCTCAACATACATTTAAAATATATAAAACTACTTTTGAAAGGTCTCTTACAAATGCAAAGTATATTTCTGATTTTAATACTTCAATTAATTTATGTGCCTTTTTTAACATTACGTACAATACTTTTAGTGAAGAATGTTACTTTCCTTGCCGCCATATTCGGTATGCTGGAGATGTTAGTGTATGTATTTGGCCTTTCACTCGTTTTTAGTGGGAAGCAAAGTATGTTAGCTATGGTTTTTTATGCAGTTGGCTTTGGGTTAGGTATATTTTTAGGGGCCAAAATTGAACGTAAATTAGCGATTGGCTATGTTTATACGACCATTAATACGCAGAATAAGAATGAGGAACTTGTGAAATTTCTTCGGAATGAAGGGTTTGCGGTCACGATTTACATTGGTGAGGGGCGAGATAGTAACCGCTATAAATATGAAATATTAACAAAGAGAAACCGTGAGCCGGAATTGTTCCAAATTGTTGAGCATTATGAACCGAATGCTTTTATTATTTCGTATGAACCTAAATCATTTAAAGGGGGATTTTTGCTGGATCGAATGAAGGTAAAACATAAATAGTTTTCCCTAACAGCCCTTTTGTTTATATGCAGAAGGGCATTTTTTTTGTGTCCACACGATCCATCGATCGAAACGACGTATTGCAGTCATCATTTTAATTAAATATGAGAAATTTAGCGACCAAGCTCGATAAAAAATATTACTACTATTATACCGACAGACGTGAACAATAACATGTTCAAATCGATTTTTTCATACTATAAAAACATGCAAGTCTCGGAGGGGTGTTGTATGTATTTTTTTACGAAAGGCTTGGTCATTCTTATAGGAAGTACCGCGGTAGCATTAGGGATAAACTTATTCTTAACACCCTATCAAATTTTAGATGGGGGCGTTGTAGGAATAGCGCTTATTTTACACTATATATATAAGCTTAAAATAGGTTTAATGATCATCATTATTAGCATTCCAATTTTCGTTATTTCTTGGTATAAATACAGAGCGTATTTTTACAATAGTATCCATGGATTATTTGCATATTCTCTTAGTATCGATTTACTAAAGCCTGTCCGGAATCTTATTCATGTAGATGCCATCTATAGCGCCATATTTGGAGGGGCACTTATGGGTTTTGGTGTTGGTTTGATGCTTAGATTTCAGACAAGCACTGGCGGTACAGATTTGATTGCCCAATTTTTAAGTGATAAAACCGGAATTAATGTCGGGATACTTATTTTTATGATAGATTCAATCGTCATTGTCATAGGGGGACTGCTTTTATCTTCTAGTACATTATTGCTCTCTATTATTACAATTTTGGTAGCAGGGATTACTACAAGTATCATGACTAGCCGTGTTTAATAAAAAATAGCTTCAGTAGGACTGAAACTATTTCGAAAATCGTTATCGAGAGCTCTTCATCATTCGCTTTTTAGGATGTGCAGGCTTCACTTCTGCAATTAATATGGCGAGTAAAATCAGTATTGCCCCTACAACCATACGACTTGTTAATACCTCATGTAAGAATATAACGGATAATACCATGCCGAAGAAGGATTCTGTAGACAGGATAATCGCAGCCTTTGTAGCAGACGTATATTGATTCGCAATATTTTGAAAAAGGTAGGCAAGGGTAGTTGAAAAAATGGCTAAATAAACGATTGAATAGATTGCTTCTTTTTCAAGAGTGGACGGGATATCGCCTTGACTGACTAAGACCAAGACACCTAAAAAAGATGCTGTGATAAATTGAATAATCGTCAGAGCAATGGCATCTTCCTTTTGGACAAAAAGGTTCGTACAAAAAATATCAAAAGCGAAGGCGACAGCGCATGCTAAGGAAAGCGCATCTCCGATGTTCATTGTTAGCGAGCCCTGCAAAGATAGAAAACCAATACCAACAATAGCTATAATCGAACCAATCATCTCATAGCCATCTATACGACGCTTGTAAACCGCAAAGGCAATTAGTGGAACAATAATGACATTTACAGCGGTTAAAAATGCATTTTTAGATGGTGTTGTATATTGTAGTCCTACTGTTTGAAGGGCAAAGGCGATATACAAAATGGTCCCTAACAAAATACCTTTCCAGATAACTGATTTTGAAGCTTTTTTTAATTTATATCCAAATAAGACTGTCAGTATAATTGAAGCTAATAAGAACCTACCTGCCATTACTTGATAGGCTGTTAAATATTCTAATGCAATAGCCGTTATGACAAAACCGCTACCCCAAACGATTGCAGTGACTAATAGCATACCATCAGCTATGTATTGTTTCATCATTCCTCCTCCTAACTTCAATAGAATAGCATGAGATGGGAGAAAATAGTTTGATTTTAATTCTAAAAATTCAGGCGTTTTTTTGTACTTATTCCAAAGCTGTCATTCAACATTCGTTTTGCTATGTAATAAGTACAATTTAACGGCTGCAGCTATATGCTCATAAAAAACATAATCATTTTCTAAAGGTGCTACTAGCTGACGTATTTTTGACATACGATAACGGATTGTGTTTGGATGGCAGAAATGAGCAACGGCTACTTCTTTAATATTTCCTCGTTTTACGACATAGGTGATGGCTGTTTTCATTAAGTCCGGATCAATCTTTTCCTCAAATAAGGGACCGAGATAGCTATTTACATAGTCCATAGCGAATGTAGCGTCCTTCCGATGCAATTCAATTAATAACGAATCGGAAGCAAGGTTCTCATAATGGCATATAGGAGCCGTTTCAATTTCAGCCATGATGCGTGCGTAAAAGGCTTCACGAACAGCAATAGGGAGTTCGGTTTGTGTTACATGACAACGACTATAGCCAAAGGTCATTGATTCTGTTGAGATTGCATACATCGTCAACCATTCATTTAGAAGTTTTTCGAATTGAAATTGCTGTGATGGATGGGTCATTACAATAAAGAGGCTCTTTTTATAGCTACAAATCATACCAGATTTCAATAGAGGCTCTAATTGGAAAAGGGATTGCATCCATTGACTATTTGCATGATCTTGCATTTGAATATTAGCAACAAATACATATTTTTCAAAGGGCTTATTGATTTGTTGTAAAATAAACTTTATTTGTTCATCAGTTACTTCTTCCTCCATGATACGTCGCATAATCGTATCTAAAAAGAATGAATAATCCTGCGTTTTTGCATAGGCCATCGTTTCTAAAATAATCTTTTCAAAAAATTCATCTCCGCCAAATCGCAATATCGGGAAATTTTGTTCATCTGCATAGACGATCACTTCCTCAGGCAAATCCTCATAGATAACAGGTTTATAAGCTAGAGCACTTGCTCCTAGCTCAATAAGGCTTTTCACGGCATTCCATAAATATTCTGGTTTTTGCTTTGCGAATAATAAGCTGCTTAAAACAACACTATTCGGTGTGAAAATCGTTTCTCTCACAGTCTGAATATCGGGTGAAAATTCAAAGTCTAGAATTTCCACATTTTGAACGGGCTTATGTAAACCATTGCGACCAGCAACGACTGTAAAATCTTTTGTAATTGGCAGTTGTAAAAAGTTCTCTACGTTCATTAGGCTATCAAACAACCTTTCTTGTGATTGAGCTTCTATTACTTATTATAACTGATAAGCCCAGTGAAAAAGCTGATAAGGCAATTCGAATCGCTGATAAACCAACCAATTAAAAAGAATCTGCTGATGTTCTACAGACTAAGTCCGTAAAGCAAGCAGATTCTTCCACATTATTAAGTTTAGATATTAGCGAAAATATTAGGTTTTCTATTTTTCATTGGATTCGTTTGTTCAATGGCGTAACCAACGTTAAGAATACGACCTTCCTTAAATGCTGGACCAATAATTTGGAGGCCAACTGGTAAATTACCTTTAAAGCCACAAGGAACGGAAAGGGCAGGTAACCCTGTTAGGTTACTTGGGCCTGTAAAACGAATGATATTATCAATTAAATCAACTTTTTCACCATTTAAATATGCAAAGTCATCACCAATAGTACTTGCCACTACAGGTAATGTAGGCGTAATAAGCACATCAACCTGATTAAAAATCTGTGTAAATTCTTGCTTGATTTGTCGTCGCACCTGTTGAGCCTGTAGGTAATCAACGGCAGATGGTATTTCACCTAGTTCAAATAACAGACGAATATCATCTCCGAAATCCTGTGGTCTTTTCTGTAAATCGGAATGATGGATTGCAGCTGCCTCCGAAAGGGAAGTAACGAGCTCTGCCCACTCTGCATATTGCAAGGATGGAATTCGAACGATTTCAACTTTTGCTCCTTGATCCACTAAGCTTTGAATACTTGCCCGAACAGCCTTCTCCACATCGGAATCTACTCTGTTAAAGAAATACTCTTCGTTGATGCCGATGACTAAATCCTTCACATTACCCGAAATTTGCTGTACATAATTCTCTGTTGGAACGTCTGTACAGGTAGGGTCTCTATGGTCAAATCCAGAAATAATCTCAAGTAAGCCGGCTGCGTCTTTTACTGTCTTTGTCATTGGACCAATATGGTCTAAGCTCCAAGCAAGAGGGTAGCAGCCATATTTACTTACGCGCCCATGAGTAGGCTTTAAGCCGACAATCCCACAGGCTGATGAAGGGATTCGAATAGAGCCAGCAGTATCTGTACCTAATGATGCGACGCTTGCCCCTGCTGCAACTGCTGCGCCAGAGCCTCCACTAGAACCACCAGGGATTTTATCTAAATCCCATGGATTTCGAACGGGTCCGTAATGAGGGTTATTATTCGTGATGCCCCATGCGTACTCATGCATGCTTAATTTACCTGTGAAAATAACACCGGCATTACGAAGCTTTTCTACAACCGTCGCATCATAATTTGAAACGAAGTCCTTATGAATCTTTGATGACATCGTTGTTATCTTATCTTTAAAGTACAAATTATCTTTTAATGCCATAGGAATCCCGTGATATATTCCTCGATACTGTCCATTCAAAATTTCTTTTTCTACCACTTGTGCTTGTGCTAGGGCTTCTTCACGATAAAAAGCCATGTATGAATTAATTTTAGGCTGACTTTCTTCAGCAAAATCTAAAATTGCTTTCGTCAACTCGACAGGAGAGAGTTTTTTAGTTTCAAGTAATGGTGCTAATTCTTCAACAGATTTTAAGTGTAAATCAGTTGTCAATGTGGTCACCTCCAGGGATGCTACGGATAGCGATATCAGCATCATCAATAGCGATGCCTTCTAAATTACCACGAAGGGATTGCATACCTTCCCACCGTGCTTTTAGAAGTTCAAGGTGTTCAGATTTTGGTGTAATTCCTTTATTCTCCAATAATTGTTGAATTGACAAACTCATTAACAGGATCCTCCCTTGAAAATAGTTTTTATCTAAATAGGCTTCCCTATAAAGAACAGATCTTCAATTATAAAAAATCATCGCCATAACATGAGGTATTTTTTGTTCCGACTAGGCACTTCGTTGGAGATGAGATTTGCGCATCGGGTTATCTGTGACGCTATGAGTGTTTTTACAATTAGCATCCTTAGTTTAAGGAGATGGGTTATTATTTTACTATAAAAATAATAAATTTCTATAAAAGGTAATAAAATACTATTATTACAAGCATACACTATTCACGATATATATCAACCAATTGATTGAATATATCATATATTATGAAAAATATACTACTCTATCAAGTAATTAAGATTACTTTGAATAGAGCAATGTCAACTATTGAAAAGGATTTCTAGTGCTAGAGACACTTGTTTTTACATAAAATTCACAGTGCTTTTACAATGAAAGCGTACAATAAATCTTAATAACCAATTTAAGAGGTGCGAGAATGGAGTCTATTGTGAGACAAAGCATAAAAACAAGTAATTTATTTTCTTATTTAAAGTATTTATACGGGCAGCATCAAAACAATACTCTCTATATAAAACGTTTAAAAGCATTGAAGCAAATTATTCAGGACAAGAGTTTACATACTTATTTTCAACCTATCGTCGATTTACAGACGAGGCAGACAGTTGGTTTTGAGGCACTGAATCGTCCAGAGCCTTCAGAATTGTTTCATAGTGTCGATCAGTTTTATGAATTTGTTGGGCAAACGGACTGCGTATTTTTATTTGAATGCTTTTGTCGTAATCTTTCATTACAGCGTTTCAAAGAACGACTACACGGGGAATGGATGGACAGAAATTTTTTAGTATTTGTCAATATACATCCTAATGTTTTACTAGATAAGAGTTACCATAGTGGTGAAACCTTGCAGCTATTAAAGGACCTTGGCATAAAACCACAGCAGGTAGTGTTTGAGCTAACCGAACGTAGTGCAGTGGTAGATTTTGTGGAGTTTGAACGTGTATTATCGCATTATCGATCACAGGGCTATCGAATTGCAGTGGATGATGTGGGTTCAGGCTATAATAGCTTGAAAACTCTTATTTACTTAAAGCCAGAGTTTATTAAACTAGACCGTTCTTTAATACAATTTATTGATAAAAACAGCGAGCAACAGCAGCTCGTTACATTGCTGATGAGATACGCAGAGCAAGCTGAAACGGAAATTATTGCAGAAGGTATTGAACGCCAGGAAGAACTTGATTATTTACATACTATTGGAATCCACTACGCACAAGGCTATGCGGTAGGGAAACCCGCAAAGGAATTACATTTGGGGAAAATAAGGATGGGTGACCATGAAGATAGGGGAAGTCATAGAAAATGTTCCTTGTATTGATGAATTTGTGAAAAATATAGAGGTGGATTCACTTTTTACAAGTAATCCGTCTTTACGTAGTGTTGTCGTTGTTCGAGATGACAAACCAATTGGGCATATTACACGTACGCATTTCTATCAAAAAATTGGCACACGCTATGGCTATAATTTGTTTATGGGGCGACATAATCAGCTGATTATGAAAGAGAATCCTTTAATTGTAGATCGCAATATACCTATAACAGAGGTCAGTACATTAGCGATGTCTAGACCTTCAGAGGATCTATATGATGATGTGATTGTAACAAGGAATGACTTGTATTACGGTGTAGTAAGTATTCGGGAGCTACTGTTAAAGCTCGTAGACACACAAGTAGCTATTGCTAGCTTTTTAAATCCTTTAAGTAGTCTTCCTGGCAATAAATTAATAGATGAAAAACTAGAAGAGGCACTAAAGCTACCGCAATATAGTTTAATATATTTTGATTTAGACCATTTTAAATCTTACAATGATACGTATGGTTTTAATAAAGGGGATAAAATTTTACTGTATTTAACTGATATTTTGAAAAGAAATATAGTAGGTACAGAAGATTTTTTAGGACATATTGGTGGAGACGATTTCGTTGCGATTCTTCCGCATTATGAGGCTGCCATGATCTGTCAAAGAATTATTGATGAATTTGATGCATTTATTTTAAGCTTTTATGATGTAGAGGATTTAACATACTTCCAAGTACAAAATAGAGCTGGTAAATTAGAGCCTCTATCTTGTACTACGCTATCCATTGCGGTTATTACTAATCAATATCAGCAATTTGAATCTGTTGACCGATTGTCAGATGCGGTGACACGTGTAAAAAAACAATGTAAAAAAATTTCGGGAAGTTGTTATCTCGTTAATGACAATGGGAAAGAAACCTACCTCGTTCATTAGACGAAGTAGGTCAGACTGTGGGCAAGCTCGCCCACAGTCTTTTTTTCATAACGGACGCTTTCCGCGAAGAAGCTCACATGTTCCGTAAGCATTTCTTATTAAATTTGGTTTTTAGGGCATAATCAAAAGAAATAAGCCGCTTTACTTTAGGAAATTATTAATCTAAATAAAACATACTTGAATTATAGGGATTATAGGTATATAATTCGATTACATTATAATTAAACTTCTTAGGAGGCTTTTCATTGTCTACATTACAAATTATTCTTAACGTTGCTGTCTTGCTCGTATTCGTTGGAATTTTATATTTTATGAATAAAAAGCACGTTAAGTTTTCAAATCGTGTATTTACGGCTCTAGGCTTAGGTATTGTACTTGGTCTTGGACTGCATTTAATTTATGGTATTGATTCGGATGTGTTAACTAAAACAACAAGTTGGTACAATATTATTGGTACTGGCTATGTTAAATTACTACAAATGGTTGCGATGCCATTAATTTTTATTTCTATCTTAATTGCCTTTACGAAAATGAAGGTTGGTAAAAACTTCGGAAGAATGGCAGCTCTTATTTTAGCCATTTTAATCGGTACAACTGCTGTATCAGCTGCTGTTGGTATTTTTTCAGCAACAGTATTCGATTTAGATGCTTCACATATTATGCAAGGTGCTGCAGAGGCAGAGCGTGGGGCGTATTTAGAGGAAAAAACTTCTGGATTAACTGCGCCGGATTTACCAACTCAAATTATTGAGTTATTCCCAGCAAATCCATTCTTAGATTTAACAGGTGCTCGTTCTACATCCACAATTGCTGTTGTAATTTTTTCAGCATTCTTAGGTTTTGCTTATTTACGTGTAGCACGTAAGGATGGAGACACTGCAGCTACTATTAAAAAGGGCTTGGATGCCATCTATGCATTAGTAATGGGCGTTGTAACAATTGTCTTACGTTTAACACCGTATGGTATTTTAGCAATTATGGCACGTACAGTTGCGACATCTGATTTCGGGGCAATCTATAACCTAGGTAAGTTTGTTGTAGCGTCTTATGTAGCGCTAATGATCGTGTTTATAGTACACTTACTAATTCTTACTTTAAGTGGTTTAAATCCATTTACGTACTTAAAGAAATCTGCGGAAACATTATTATTTGCCTTCACTTCACGTTCAAGTGCAGGTGCTTTACCAATGAACATTAAAACACAAACAGGTCGTCTTGGTGTACCTGAGGGTATTGCAAACTTCTCGGGCTCATTTGGTCTATCTATTGGTCAAAATGGCTGTGCTGGTGTTTATCCTGCAATGCTAGCGATTATGATTGCACCGACAGTTGGGATTAATCCACTTGATCCAGTGTTTATCATTACAGTTATTGCAGTTGTAGCAGTCAGCTCATTTGGTGTAGCTGGTGTCGGTGGTGGTGCGACATTCGCAGCAATTCTTGTATTATCAGCACTTGATTTACCGATTGCGCTTGCAGGTATATTAATCTCTGTTGAGCCGTTAATTGACATGGGCCGTACTGCACTTAATGTAAGTGGTTCAATGACTGCTGGTGTGACAACAGCACGTATTACAAAAGAATTGGACACTGAAATGTACAATAATAAAGAATTAGGTGCTCAAGTATCTGATTTATAAAAAGACAGAGCTACTCTCATATAGAGGGTAGCTCTTTTTTACGGACATAAAAGTGGGTTGTTATGTAAGGAACAACCCACTTTAATAATATGAAATTTTTATATTATTTTTACATAAAAATCTTTACCGTTTATAATCTCGGGCAGTTCAATGTTGTGGTTTGTTTTATAGTAATTATAAATATTATGCGCTAACCCAGAGTGCCCATTTAAATATGTTCCTTTTTTAATCTCTCTGCGTGGATTATGGAAATCAAAATACAAGCGAGAATCGTGGCACATTGCATCCAAAATTGCTTTAAACTCTTGTTCTTCAATATGAATCCCACGTGTATATCTGCACTCTCTGCGGTACGTATCATGAGAAACATTCACCGGCGGCGACTCAAGAACCATTTCGATTTTTTTACTCAAATATTAGCAGCTCCTTTTTTAAAATTAGCACCAAAGGGTAGAAAAAAGACTTGAATACTTTTAAAAGCATTGACCTAATTCTTAATATTTATCACCTAAAGTTAGGGATGATATATGTTAAAAGGAATACCATTTTAATTTAAGTTGATTAGAGTGGAGACTGGTCGCCCCTAGGAAGCTTTGCTCTGTGCGGAAGCGAAGCGTCAGCAACAAAGCGCCCAGTCGGAACAGAGATCAACCACACGCTATTGTGATGAGCCATGAGTCTATGACTAATATAGTTCAAGTATATAATTATCAGAAAATTATATCAATATTTTCCCTACCAATCTTGTTGCTGTATTTCTTCTGCCACTACTTGTAAATCATAAGCGGTAATCATCAAAAGTGTATATTCGTGTGTTTCCATATATTTTTCTGCTAGACGTTTCATATATTTCGGGGAGCCTTCATTTTCTTCATCATAAATAAGCAGCAGACCATCTGTATTTTGAATTATGAATTTGTCTTTTTCGATAAATTGCCACGGAGCCTCGTATGGTTTTTTCGTTACACTCGTTACGAAGTCCGCTTGAGCTACTAATGCTTGATATTTTCCTTTTTTATGTTCCTGCCAATTTTTCTCCTGCTCTAAAAAAGGAGTGATAACAGAATATTTTAAATGAGGGAATTCCTTTCTTAACATAAGAATAACCTCAGCACCCCATGTTTCTACACCTTGCTGGCCACTAATAATGACCCATTCTAAACCTTCATCGATCAATATACGCAGACGGTTTTCGAGTGCTTTTTTTATGATGGCAATGCCCGGGTGCTTGTCATTAAAAATGCCTAATTCGTGTGGTCTATAGCCAGTAATAATAATTCGCTGTAGCAAAAAAACGCCCCCTAAGCTGTATAGTATGTGTAGTCATAGTATACAGTAGGGGGCGAATGAAAACGAATTCCGAGATATTGTTGTATAGTTGTTCCCAAGTAAAGTTGATTGTTATATTAAAAAGCAAATAGTGTTAAAACGGCAGCTACGGCAGTGCAGATTCCTAAAAACCACCATGTATCTGTAAAGTCCTCTTTGGCGTCACTATTCATGTAAAGTACTTCCTTTCTGTTTTATTTTGATCTGTCCATTCCAAGACCAATTCGTCCATACACGCAGTACAGATTCAAATGGTCCGCGTTTAAATTTCTTGAAGTAGGCAAGGCTGAAAACACATTGCAAGCTATACACGACGATTCCAAATAAAATACCGCCAAACACGCCTAACTTGCCGTATAAGCCTAGACCGTATCCATAAAATACTGTTGTACAAATAATGGTTTGCATTAGATAATTAGTTAATGATAGTTTACCGACACTCTCAAAGGCAGGAGCGAGACGTTGTACAGGGCGGGTTTTATATATTAAAGCTGCAAGGCAGACATAGCCAACTGCTAATAATTCAGACCCACCTGTTAACAGCATTCCGGAAAAATTGCTTTCTATAATAAAACTCAGACTCTTACAAGCTAGTCCTATTGGAACAAGCAGAGCGCCGAGCTTATACCATTTTTTTTCATCTTCCATATTCACAAAAGCTTGCTTTTTAGCAAGCCCCATGCCGAAAAGGGTCAATGCAGAGGTATACATTGGTGCAAGGAAAACTAATAAGAAAAAGACTAATCCTGCATCATCCATGCCCGGAGGTAGATCATTTGCACGGTATTTATAAATGTCTAAGTAGCTCCCGTTAGCGTATACATTGTCGGCTTTTTCTACATAGGTTGCTAACTCTTGCTGTTCTTTTTTAGTTTTTTCTGTGGAACTAAATGATAAGCTAGTAATAAGTAATAAGAAGATACCAGCCCAAATGAATAAAGTTTTCGGTTTACGATTAATAAATGGGATTAAAAACAATATCATAATGCCGTAGGCAAATAAAATATCGCCTTCCCATAAAAACATTGAATGTAGTAAACCTAAAGCAATTAGCCCTGTTGCGCGGCGAAAAATGGACCATCGACTCTTATCTTTTTTTCTACGAATAGATTCTATAAGTTTAATAAGAGAGAAGCCGAATAAAATGGTGAAAATCGGCATAAATGATCCTTCTATAAAGATTTTCACAAAATACCAGGCTCCATTATCGAGGGCGGATAGATCTTTTAGTTCATCTTTGCCATACATGCCAAATTGGAAAATCAACAGATTTGCCATTAAGATGCCAAATAAACTAAATCCACGGATTGTATCTATGAAAGTAACGCGGTTAGTCGTCATTGCAATTCATCTCCTCAATTGGTTATCTTATACATAGTGTAGTTGGTAAAGCTTATGATGAAATGATGACTACCTTAAAGAAATCTTAAAAGAAGGTGATAGCATGCAAGATGCGTCAATTTTAGTATTAGAGGATGAACGTGCAATTGCAGAAATGATAGAAATTATTTTAAGAAAAGAAGGGTTTTTAAACATTACTCTCTGCGAATCCGTTCAAGAAGCAAAAAAG
Source organism: Lysinibacillus sp. NPDC056185 (assembly GCF_047737915.1). NCBI lineage: Bacteria > Bacillati > Bacillota > Bacilli > Caryophanales > Bacillaceae > Lysinibacillus > Lysinibacillus sp. NPDC056185. Next base: position 117,521 of record NZ_JBLLLQ010000010.1, on the reverse strand, counting down.
AAAATTGAAATGAAGGTTTTTGATTTTTATCTATTAGATATTATGCTCCCAGATGGTAGCGGACTTGATATGGCGAATATGATTCGAGAGCAAAGTGAAGCACCTATATTCTTTTTAACTGCAAAAGCTAGTGATGCAGATAAGCTTCGTGGTTTTATGAACGGAGCAGACGATTATATTACGAAGCCGTTTAATCCACTTGAGCTTGTTGCGAGGGTGAAGGTCCAGCTTACAAGATATATAAAGAGAAAAGATGTACCCGAAAGTCATTTATTTTCATGCAGTCGATTTACATTCGATATCGATGCGGCAGAGGTGACTGTAAATGGCACAAAGGAAATTATTAGCGGTAGGCTATTTTATTTATTGAAATATTTATGTGAAAATGCAGGGCAAGTGTTATCGAAGGAGCAAATTTACGAGCGCGTATGGGGTGACTGTTTGTTTGATGATAATACTGTGATGGTGCATATTCGAAAACTGCGAGAAAAAATAGAAAAGAATCCAGGTAAGCCAACCTGCATTATTACTGTGAGGGGTATTGGTTATAAACTTGCTGGAGATGTTTCTTCATGAAGCCAGCTAGAAGATTAACGCTTCGTTTTGTATCTTATTTCATCATTTTTTATTTACTAATCATTACAGGCTTTATTATAAGTTTGGTGTTTTTTGCAATCTTTATCAATCGTCATGTTGGTGACGATATTCATATAATGAGTTCCTCTGAAATTAAAGATGATGCTGTCGTAGAAAAAGGGGAATCTATTAAGATTGCTGATTATTTAGTAAAGCGAGCAGGGGAGAACTTAGGGCAATTATATTTGTTCAATCAATCGATGGACATTGTTGATTACACGGGAGACACATGTGAACTATGTAGTATGACAGATAACGAAAAAATGGCTCTTAAACGGCCAGGAATGCACACGTGGGAGATTCCTAAATATCATTTGTTATTCCTCCCGGCTTTACCTGTTCAGCCGCTTTTTGAGGAAGTAGTTCGGGATTGGAAGGATAAAGGAGAGGTTTCTTCAGAACTGCTCCAGCGTTTACAGGATAAGAAGGCCTCGGTTGAAATCTATAATGAGCAGTGGGATCGTGTAGAAGTCATTGGTGAGCGCTATAAAAAGCTCCATAAGCCTCAATTGCTGGAAGAGAATTACGATATTTTTGAGTATAAAGAGCTTTCGCAAAATGCTTCTTTAGAGGATGGCTCGACACTAGTTGTACGGATGCCCAACCCATCATATAAGCCGTTTGACGAGCCGTTTAATAAAGCGATGGTTTTATTTGTTTCCGTCTTCTTTGGTGGACATATTATATTGTTAATAGGGATTATCTTTTTATCGGTTAGCATTTCCCGTCAATTTGTTCGCCCGCTTGTTTATGTAATATCTCGTATCGAGCTACTAGCTCAGTTCGACTACAGGAAAGTAAGAGATAAAAGTATCCATCATCGGAAGACAGGGAAGTTAAAGAGGAAATTTAAATTATTTCAGCCAGTCGATGAATCGATAAATAATTTATCAAAACGCCTTTCCTCCAATGAAAGGCAAATTAAGCATGCAGAGCAATTACGGGAGGAATGGATAACTGGCTTATCCCATGATTTAAAGACACCGCTAAGCTCTATTTATGGTTATTCCACAATGCTAGCTTCCGAGGATTATGAGTGGACAAAGGAAGAAATGCGCGTCTTTGCAACTACGATGCAGGAGAAGGCGACGTATATGGATGCTCTTATACAAGACTTAACATATACGTATCAATTAAAAAATAAAGCAATACAGCTTGAAAAAGTGCTGCTACCACTCAATGTATGGTTACTTCAATTTGCAGATGAGCAAGTGTCTGTAAAAGTTTATGGGGATGTCATGCTTAAAGCGGACGAGCTTTTACTAAAACGTATTTTAGATAATCTAATAACCAATGCTAAAAAATATACTCCTGAAGGTACAACGGTAAACGTAGAAGCGCAAAATATAGGCCAGGAGATTATGCTGACAATCGCCGACCAAGGTCCAGGAATTCCTCAAGAGGAGCTTGATAACCTCTTCGAGCGATATTATCGAGGTACGAATACTACGGACGATGCAACGGGTACAGGTCTGGGATTGGCTATTACTAAGCAGTTAATAGATTTACATGATGGTACCATTAGTGTCCAATCAGGAGCGGAAGGTACAGTCTTTGTAATAAAATTTAAATGTAAGTAGTAGGTTTTTGCATATCATCAAAAATTGGGGGCATCTGTGAAAATGAATGCCATGTATATAAGTTGATTGGAGTGGAGACTGGGCGACTCCTTGGAGATCAGCAATAGAGGAACGAAGGCTAAAACCATCACGTCCTGTGATAACGCCTTCGTGACCAGCATCGTGCTGGCCCGAGACCCTGGAGCGCAGCGGATGTTTTCTGTGCGAAAGCGTAGTGCTAACGTAGCGGCAGCAAATGTTTTATCTGTGCGAAAGCGAAGCGTCAGCAACAATTGTTTTATCTGTGCGAAAGCGTAGCGACAGCAACAATTGTTTTATCTGTGCGAAAGCGTAGCGACAGCAACAACAAATGTTTTCTGTAGCGAAAGCAAAGCGTCAGCTACAAATGTTTTATCTGCGCGAAAGCGAAGCGTCAGCGGCAAAACGCCCAGTCGGAACGGAAATCAACTCCACGTTATGGCGATGGCTAGTTTTTTATTGAAGAAGTAAAGTAAAACACTGTTAATTTGGGCAGTACAAGTGATGAAACATTCACCTTGTACTGCCCTTTTTGTGATGTTGACCATTGAAGTGTAAGTTTTTAGGGGATTACCCCTATATGAACGGCTCTCTCTTAAAACTATTATTAAGGTGTAAAAGGTGTATACGAAAGACAGCATGATAAGGAGGATATACACATGAAGACTTCTTTTAAAGTAGTCATCGTTGGAGGAGGAACTGCTGGTATTTCAGTAGCGGCACGCTTACTTCGTCAATCTCATTCGCTTCAAGGGGAGATTGCCATCATAGATCCTGCAGAAAAACATTATTATCAACCACTCTGGACATTGGTGGGAGGTGGTGCAGCAAATAAGTGGGACTCTGAACGTGAGATGCTTTCTGTTATCCCTGAAGGAGCTGTTTGGTTAAAAGAGGCTGTTAGTAGTTTTGACCCCAATCAAAACCAGGTAATCACACTAGAAGGTACAACATACACGTATGATTTTTTAGTAGTCGCTGGTGGGATAGAAATAAACTGGGGAGCTATTAAAGGGCTGAAAGAGGCACTAGGAACTAAAAGTGTATGCAGTAATTATTCTTTTAAGCATGTGGATTATACGTGGGAAACGATCCGCAATTTTAAAGAGGGAACAGCGTTATTTACACATCCGAATTCGCCAGTAAAATGTGGTGGTGCTCCACAAAAAATTATGCATTTAGCAGAAGACCATTTTAATAGAGTCAATGTTCGCGACAATATTAACGTTATTTTTGGTTCGGCCAATCTAGCTATTTTCGATGTTTTGAAATATCGTGAAGCACTTGAAAAGGTAATAGAGCGGAAAAATATTGATACTCGATTCCGTCGTAATTTGATTGAAATTAAGGCTGATGAAAAAATAGCTATTTTTGAAAATTTAGATACTGGCACAGTAGAAGAAATTAAATACGACATGATTCATGTGACACCTTATATGTGTTCACCTGAGTTTATACGAACAAGTGCATTAGCAGACGAATGTGGCTGGGTAGATGTTGATAAATTTACTTTGCAGCATAAAAAGTTTGGCAATGTGTTTGGGATAGGTGACAATGCCAATCTACCAACATCAAAAACGGGTGCAGCTATTCGCAAGCAAGCTCCTATCGTTGCACAAAATCTTATTGCTTTAATGAGACAACAACCAATGGCGCAAATGTATGATGGCTACTCTTCTTGCCCAATTGTAACAGGCTACAACAAACTAATATTGGCGGAGTTTGATTACAATAAAGAGCCTGTCGAATCTATGCCTTTCAACCAGGCAGTGGAAAGATCCAGTATGTATTTCATGAAAAAGGATTTACTACCTGTTATGTACTGGGATGGGATGCTGAAAGGCACTATGTAATTACGAATGAAGGGAGGCGACAGGCGTGGCTAATGCAACGGTAAGTATGAGCGAGGAATTATATCAATTACTCGAAACGCTTGAAAAACCAGAAGTTCGACACTCTTTACAACGATTGTTGGAAAAATTACCGAATGTAGAGCAAACGATAGACTCAGCAGAAAATGTTGTGGATTTTGGGAAAGTAGTACTAACAGATGAAAAGACATTAAATCGATACGAGCAATTTGTCTCTACTTATAATGTAGGCTCAGAAACGATAACGGCTATTGTGCAGCTAATGGAAAAATTGCCAAAGCTTGTTCAAATCATTCATCAGTTAGAAAACATCGTTGATTTTGTTACAGCAGTACTTCAGGATAAACAAACGACAGACTATACAATGAATAATTTAAAGAGCTATGCCGATCCATATGTTGAAAAAGGAAAGACAGGTTTGGATTTCTTAAAAATGGTACAGCAAAGAGCAGAAGAAAAGCCTCAGCATATTAATGTTTTTTCAATTGTTAAATGGATGAAAGATCCTTCTGTTCAAAAATCACTTAATTATGTCCAATCTGCATTAGATATTTTAAAAGAAAAAAACTAAGTATAAAGGGGAGTTTTACACATGTTATTACGATATTTTTACGATGAAAAATTAGCGCACGCTTCTTATGTTGTGGGATGTCAGGCGAAGGGAGAAATGGTTATCGTTGATCCGATGCGTAACATTGAACCCTATCTTGCATTAGCAGAAAAAGAGAAGATGCAAATTGTTGGCGCGTTAGAAACGCATATCCATGCGGATTTTGTAGCAGGGTCTCGTGAGTTAGCAGACCGTGTTGGAACAAAGATGTATATTTCCGACGAAGGGGATGCTGATTGGAAGTATCAAAATCTAGAAGGTATTCCTCATCAATTATTAAAAGACGGTGATGAATTTACTATAGGTAATCTTATTTTTAAAGTCATGCATACACCAGGACATACGCCAGAAAGTATCTCCTTCTTATTAACGGATCGTGGCGGTGTAGCAGATAAGCCAATGGGGATTTTTACAGGTGACTTTGTCTTTGTAGGTGATATCGGACGCCCTGATTTGTTAGAAAAGGCTGCTGGTATTCAGGGTACATCACTATCTGGTGCAAAAGCGATGTTTTTATCATTAGAACGTTTTAAGGCTTTACCAGATTACATGCAAATATGGCCGGCTCATGGAGCAGGTAGTGCTTGTGGTAAAGCATTAGGAGCTGTACCATCTTCGACAGTTGGGTATGAGAAGCAATTCAGCTGGGCTATGCAATTTGATGATGAACAAAAATTTATTGACGCGTTACTAGATGGTCAACCGGAACCTCCTTATTATTTCGCTGTTATGAAGCGTGTCAATAAAGTAGGAATAGAGCTTATTAAGAACTTACCACCGGTGAAGCTCGTGTCAAGCTATGAAGAGATTACTCAACTTCTTGCAGATGGGAAGCAAGTGATTGATACTAGATCGGCGGAAGATTTCTCGCAAGGATTTATCGCAGGTACACTAAACATTCCTTACAATAATTCAATGACAAATTGGGCTGGTTGGCTAGTAGATTATACAAAGCCATTATATTTACTAATTAATCCTTCCCAACTAGATGATATTTTAATAGCATTACGTTCTATCGGTATCGACAATGTTGTTGGCTATGGAGATGTGACGAAAGTATTGGAAGAGGCTACTTCTCTAGATAGTTATGAAAATATAACTCCTTTAGAAGCAAAGCAGTTAATTGAAAGTGAAAAAGTCCATGTGCTTGATGTGCGCAATCAAACAGAATATGATGCAGGGCATATTGAAAATGCTCAACATATTATGGTTGGTACACTAGCTAGACGTTTAGATGAATTGCAAACAACTAAAAAAATTGTTGTTCAATGCCAAGGTGGTGCTCGTTCTGCAATTGCTGTAAGTGTACTAAAAGCAAATGGCATTCATGACATTGTAAATTTAACGGGTGGCTATATGGCTTGGCAACAAGAGGTAGTGACTAAATAAATGAGGTTGTTCTAAAAGAAAAATAGCATACTAGTAAGTCTAGTCTGCTATTTTTTTTCTTTGCTTAGTACTTCCGAGAGGCATCTTTTGAAGATGATGAGTGGAAATCGTCATTTTAAATCAAAGATTTTAGTAAGGCGTTGTGAGATTCGTCAATGGAAAGTTAAACGGATTTAGACAACCTTTTTTCTCGGTAAAAGGGGTTAAAAAATGATTATTGTAAGTTTGAGTATATTCTTTCTTTTTATTGGTAGAATTATTTATAAACGGCATATCCCGGTGCGTGAAATACAGGAGTGTTTACTACAAGAGTTGAAAGTGGGAATGGTGATAGTAGATGTACGTGATTATAATGATTCTTACAAATCACCTACACCAAATGCATTAAATTTACCAATTGCCTATTTAGTACGTCACATGCATGAACTACCCAAAAAGCCCCTTCATATTATTGCGTCAACACAGCTAGAAAAAAATATGAGTGTTCGTATCATTCGTAAAGCGGGGCATGAAGTGAAGAGTTATAGCATGATGGAAGAAAAAGTATAGGGCAAAGTATGCGGATTAGTAACAAGTAAACCTAAAGCCTCCGGACGTAATTATGCCGAGGTATAATTAATACTAGGAGTGTGTTTAGATTGGAGAAAGAACAGCTGAAAAATAAATATTTACAGCAAATATTTCAATATATTCAAGATGGCATCATCATAATGAATCACAACCGTGAAATTTTAATGATGAATCCCTCAGCGAAGCGGTTATCGGGATGGGAAATAGGAGATCGAGTGCCCTTTTGTTCATTTTGTGAAAATCGTCAAAAATCTCCAAAAGAACATACATGTTATTTAATAGAGCATAATGAGGTTCCCTATTTTTTATCGAAAATGCCGACGTATCATGGGAGTAAGATAGACGTTGAAATGAGCACGGCGCTGATGTATACAGATAGTAAAACAAACGAGCAAGAATTTCTTCTTGTATTGCGCGATCAGACCCTTCAGTTAAAGGAAGAAGAGGCTCGCATTTCAAAGCTAATTATAAAAAAGCTAATTGAGGCAAAAGAGGAAGAACATAAAAGGCTTGCGCAAGAATTACATGATGGCGTTGGTCAGTCATTGTATACAATATCTGTTGCATTGCAAGCGATAGAATCTTATGTCAAAGACAATGAAAAACTAAATACGTATATCGAAGAAGTACGCAATGAGCTAGAGCAAGTAATGAATGATATTAAATTGTATTCCTATCAGCTTCGCCCCCATAGCATAGATCAGTTAGGGATTTCACCTACATTAGACACCCTTGTCGATTCAGTGCAAAAGGTACATCCTGATATTGCTATATCGTTAGAAACAGATTTTGAAGAACGTTGTCATCCATCTGTAGAAATCAATATTTATCGCGTCGTGCAGGAGGCTTTACACAATATTATTAAATATGCAAAAGCTTCTAAAGTCGTCATTCGACTCGAAAAGAAAGCTACAAATTTATCACTCTATATAGAAGATAATGGCGTAGGGTTTGATCTGCAGTACTTGAAAAAAGAAGGGCTCGGTTTAAAGCATATGGAGGAGCGAATTACACTGTTAGGCGGATTTTTTAATATTACTTCGGCTCACAATAAAGGTACACAAATTAGCATTCAAGTACCTAATTGGAAGGATGACTTTAGATGATTCGTGTTTTAGTAGTAGATGATCATGTGCTAATCCGTAAAGGGATTGTTCTTTTATTGGAAAATTATATAGATATAGAGGTTGTAGGTGAAGCGAGTGATGGAGCGGAGGCAATCACTCAGGCAATTTCATTAAACCCAGATGTCATTTTAATGGACGTATCCATTCCGAATGGGTTAGATGGATTTACGGCTACTCAAGAAATTCATAAGCAAATGCCTAACGTGAAAATTATTATGTTAACAATGCACAATGAAGTTGCTTATATTCAAAAAGCGATTGCTGTTGAAGCCCATGGCTATATTTTAAAAAATAGTCAAGGTGGAATTCTCTACGAGGCTATCCATGCCGTATATAGTGGTCGCATATATTACAACGTTGGTATTCCTCAAGAGCAGATGGATAAGTTATTTGAACATAAGGGGCATGAAGATCAATGCATTTTAACTGTGCGTGAGCAGGAGATAATGAGGTTAACAGTTCTAGGGTATACGAATATCCAAATTGCTGGGCAGCTATATATTAGTAGTAAAACGGTTGAAAATCATAAATCAAATATTATGCAAAAGCTCAATTTAAGTAATAAAGCTGAGCTTATTCAGTATGGGCTTGCAAATAACTATATGTAACAACTTGTTGCTGTAAGAAGCTGGTGCATATTAATATTAGACGTGTTGATTAACCATTTTTATCCACTTTAATTATTTAGAAGACGCTGATTTCTGCTACGGGCTACTCGCTTTCCTGCGGGCGAGCGTCGAGCCGCTTCCTTCGCTGTTGTTGCTGCCGCTACGTTAGCACTACGCTTTCGCACAGAAAACATCCGCTCCGTGCAGGGTCTCGTCTGTCTCGCTTTTCCCGCGGGAAGCTTTGCTCTGCGACGAAAGCGAAGCGACAGGAGCACTCGTGTAGCCCTCCGCTACAATCAGCAAAAATGGGCACGCATAAGCAAAATATCAACAAAAAAATCCTTTTATCGCTCAATAATAAACCTATATTTTCCTAATCGACACGCCTGTATTAATATATTACTTTTCGCAAAATGAGGGTTGATTTACGTTCCGGCTGGGCGCTTTTTAGGGGGCGTCCGATGAGCCGCTTGGGCCAAAAGGATGTTGGTCACGAAGGCGTTATCACAGTACGTGATGCTCTTAGCCTTCTTTCCTCTATTCTCCAGGGTCTCAACTGTGACGCTGATTCCCAAGGAGTCGCCCAGCCTCCACTCCAATAAACCAATATGTATCTCCTGGCATGCCACTCTAATTTATAGTGATAAAACGAAACTACAGCAACAACGATTTGTCTGTGCGGGTATTTTATAGGAGCGTCGAAACCATCTCGTTTTCCCCATGGTGAGGCTTGCCTTGCGTGGAAAATAATTAAAAATATCCTATTATAATTTAGGCGGGATCATTTTAGTATGTTAATCATAGCTATAATACTAATTTGGATCAGCTTTTCAACTCATACTGATGGTGAGGAACTGTTGATTTTTCACGGAGAGTGGCGACTCCTGCGGGATGAGCTTGCGCTGAAAGCCCCGCAGGAACGTAGTGACGAGGAGATTGAAGCCAAGCCCGCGGAAAGCGCTAACTCGGAGTGAAAATCAACCTTTGTTTATTGATACACGTTATTTTATATTTATTCTTTTGTCGACAAGCTGAGATCACTCAAACGATGAGTGGTCTTTTTTTTATTTCTATTCAAAATAATTTGCAATATTGTCACAGTGAGTAAGCTAATAGTGGAAAACCCCTATATGTCTGAAATTGCAGCAGGACTATACTGAAAGCACATGAATAAAAGGAGATGCAAGAACGATGGATATTACATTTATAATTGTGATTTTCCTGATTGGATTCGTTGGCTCATTTGTGTCCGGTATGTTGGGCATCGGCGGTTCAATCATTAAATACCCAATGCTACTATATATACCGCCACTTTTTGGTTTAGCAGCATTTTCAGCACATGAAGTTTCAGGAATCAGTGCAGTACAAGTGTTTTTTGCGTCGATTGCAGGCGTTTGGGCATATCGAAAAGGTGGTTACCTTAACAGGCCCCTCATTATTTATATGGGAGGAGCAATTTTAGCCGGTAGCTTTGTTGGGAGCTACGGATCACAGTTTTTATCTGAAAACGGTGTGAATGTCGTATACGGTATTTTAGCCTTGATTGCAGCTGTGATGATGTTTATTCCTAAGAAGCAAATTGATGATAAGTCAATGAATGAAGTAACTTTCAACAAGCCTTTAGCTGCAATTTTAGCATTTATTGTTGGGATTGGTTCAGGGATCGTTGGTGCTGCAGGTGGTTTCTTGCTTGTTCCGATAATGCTTGTAGTACTTGGGATTCCAACGCGCATGACGATTGCCACTAGCTTAGCTATTACGTTTATCTCATCGATTGGTGGAACAATCGGTAAGTTAATGACAGGACAAGTCGAGTACTATTCCGCAGGTATTATGATAGTGGCAAGTTTACTGGCGGCTCCTCTTGGGGCAAAAGTAGGTAAAAAATTGAATACGAAAATTTTGCAAAGTATTTTGGCCGTACTCATCTTAGCGACAGCGATTAAAATTTGGGTTGATCTATTATGATGAAAAAACAAAAAGTGGTTGCCTATAAGTCACATGAAAAAAAGCTAATAATTATAAGTTTTTTAGTAGCGGGGATAATGTTTCTTTCAATCATTGGAAGAATTTTTGGTACCTAGGAGATGAAATAAAATGAATGATTCAGCTGTAATGTGGAGTCGTGCCTTAACAGAGTTAACATTGTCATTCCATATCGTTTACGCAACAATTGGCGTCGGTATACCTTTAATGATCATGATTGCTCAATGGGTTGGATTAAAAAATAATGACGAGCACTATTTATTACTAGCAAGAAGATGGGCAAGAGGGTTTGTGATTACTGTGGCAATCGGGGTTGTCACTGGTACTGCGATAGGATTGCAGCTATCACTACTATGGCCAAGCTTTATGGAGTTGGCTGGACAGGTGATCGCATTACCATTGTTTATGGAAACATTTGCGTTCTTTGTTGAAGCGATTTTCTTAGGGCTTTATTTATATACATGGGACCGATTCAAAAATCCAAAGAGACATCTATTATTATTGGTCCCAGTAGCTATTGGTGCTTCTATGTCGGCCGTTTTTATTACGATTGTGAATGCCTTTATGAATGCACCGCAGGGCTTTGATCTTGTAGATGGAGAGCTTGTAAATATTCAACCAGTATTAGCAATGCTAAATCCTGCAATGCCAACGAAGGTAGCGCATGTATTAGTAACATCTTATATGACGTCAGCATTTTTATTAGCTTCTATTGCTGCTTATCGTATGCTACGAGGATCGAAGCATGTCTATCATAAAAAAGCATTACATCTTTTATTGAAACTTGGACTAGTATTTTCGCTAGCAGCACTGATTGTAGGTGACTTTTCTGGGAAGTATTTAGCGGAATATCAACCAGAAAAATTAGCTGCTGCTGAATGGCATTTTGAAACAAAAGAGGATGCTTCGCTTATGTTATTTGGAGTATTAGATGGAGAAGAGGTAAAATATGCTATCAAAATACCGTACGCATTGAGTGTATTGGCGCATAATAATCCTTTTGCAGAAGTAAAAGGTTTAGATCAATTTCCTGAGGACGAACAGCCGCCACTTTATATCCATTATTTGTTTGACGTCATGGTAGTTATCGGAACTTTACTAATTGTCGTTGCAGCTATTTATGTGCTAGGTAAGTTGCGAGGGTGGAAGTTTATTTCTTCAAAAAGTTTTAAGAGAATAGTAGTGGCAGGTGGTCCATTATCGCTTATTGCTGTTGAGGCAGGCTGGTGGTTTGCCGAAGTAGGGCGTCAGCCTTGGATACTTCGTGGTTATATGAAAACGGCGGAAGGTGCTACAACAAGTGGCCAAGTCGATACTATGCTAATACTATTTGCAGGGCTGTACATTGTATTAGCGGTAGGAAGTATCGTAGTACTTATTCGTATGTTCCGTAACAATCCGATTGAACGTGAAATTGAAGAACATCAACAAGTGGAAGGATGTGCAGGGCAATGAGCTTAGAGATATTAGGAATTTCGGTACTGTGGTTATTTCTATTCGGCTATGTCATTGTTGCGTCCATAGACTTTGGAGCGGGCTTCTTTAATGCTTATAGTGTCTTAATTGGTAAAGATCATATATTAGCAAATGTTATTAAGCGCTATTTATCTCCGGTGTGGGAAATTACAAATGTCTTCCTTGTATTTTTCTTTGTTGGAACGGTAGGTTTCTTTCCTCAAACGGCTTATTATTATGGCACAATTTTGCTAGTGCCAGTTAGTATCTCATTAATATTAATTGCAATTAGAGGGAGTTATTATGCATTTGAATCCTACGGTGGAAAAGGCGGACATATCGGATATACTATGATGTACGGAATTACTGGTTTATTTATACCTGCATCCCTATCTATTGTATTAACGATATCTGAGGGAGGGTTCGTAAAAATCGTAAACGAAGAACCTCATTTACAAATTGCTAGACTTTTCACCAGTCCGTTAACGTGGTCTATTGTGCTATTAAGTGTAGTGGCAGTTTTGTATATTTCAGCTGTTTTCCTAACATGGTATGGGAAAAGAGCGCGAGATGAACATGCTTCTAATTTAATGAGAAAGTATGCACTCGGTTGGTCTTTGCCGCTCATAATAAGTGTAATAGGGATTATGGTGGAGTTAAAGGGACATGTGCCTGAGCATTACGAAAATATGTTAGATCTGTGGTGGCTTTTCGCGGTTTCAGGTGTGCTATTTCTTATAACGCTAATTCTTTTATTTAAAAAGAAAAACTATGGCATAGCTGTCTTTTTAATGGTTGCCCAATTTGGATTCGCATTCTTCGGTTATGGTATTTCACATTATCCGTATTTACTGTATCCGTATATATCAGTCTATGATAGCTTTACAAATGAAACAATGGCAATTGCATTAGTGATAGCGTTTGTTGGAGGATTGGTTCTACTCATACCTTCACTTTATTTAGTAATGAAATGGTTTGTGTTTGATCGTGATTATGCTTGCGGTAAACATGATCACCATGCATAGGGGGAACTATAATGAATCAATTTATTATTTTGTATGCACCTTTTCTTGTAGTAGCTATTAGCATTATGATTGGCTTTTGGATAGGACCGAAAGATCGTCAAGTTAAGTAATGGCAGACGCTAATCCTAAGAAGTCTGTTTTATCGTATTAATTAAATAGGATAGAAGCTCAAAAAAAGGGGCTATATGGAAAGTCGTGAGTGTTTGACTTTCTATATAGCTCCTTTTGTTAGTGTGGATAATTTACTTGATGCAGCGCTCTGATGGTCGCTCGATTTTTACATAGCGCCATAAGCTATTAGCGATATCACGTGCCTCTTCTGCGTGTTCGGTTCCAACGAATGCTTTACGGAAAGGTGTCAGAAGTGATTCGATGATAAAGAGCTTTGGCTTTTCGCGCTGTAGTTCCTCTAATAAGAATTCCACATACTCTAAGCCTTCCGCTGTTTCATTCTTAGACAATCCTTTTTTAAAGCCTGTTAATTGCTCGATGACCGTTCCCTTATCTACAGTTTTATAGTTCGCGACGTTTTGTATCGTGTTGATCATTTCCGTACTAATGAGGATTTCTTTTGATTCAAGCATAACGGGTATAATTACGCTAATATTGCGTAATGCTACACGTACAATGGCTTCGCGATTTATATATTTATAATCAGCAATTAAGACAGCACGTATTGAAAGGTTAATCATACCAAGTGTTTGCACAGCACATTCGTAGCTAATTGGACTAACTTCTTCTCCGAAAACTTGAACAAGTCGATTGGCAAGCCACTCCAGTTCTTGTAAATGATAGTTTAAAATAATTTTTTTCAGTTCATTATCACGAGAATGGAAAACCGATTCAAAAATTTGAATTAAATTATGTTCTCGATTGACATACATGAGTACCGCAACTTGCTGTGTTAATACTTCCAAATCAGTAGGATCTTTGCCGTAAAGAAGTTCGTGGCGGCGATTACTTGCCTCCTCACGCCCTTCATCTAATATGGCGATTAAGCATTCATTTTTAGAAGAAAAATGATTATAAAATGTACCTTTTGAAATTTTAGCTGCACTAATGATGTCGTTAATCGACGCATCCACGAATCCTTTTTCAATAAAAAGAGCACGAGCAGCAGTAATGATTTGTCTTTTTCTTTTGTTCATAACCTCACCTTTTTTAAAATATTATACTCTTATTCTATAGATAAAACGCCTATATATCAATGTTTTTAAAAAATATAATCTTAATTCTTGAAAAAAGTAGACTGCGAGTATAAAATAAGTTTTATCGAAAAAAACAAGAAAGAATTGAGGGATATAAATGAATAATGGTCAAACACTGCAAAAGCCCCCCTATGGCATGATTGGTATTTTATTTGTGGGTGCTTTTGTTGCTTTTCTTAATAACACATTGTTAAACGTTGCGTTACCAACAATCATGAAAGATTTTGACATAACGTATTCAAAGGTACAATGGCTAGCAACAGGTTATATGCTTGTAAGTGGTATTTTAGTACCTGCTTCAGCATTCTTCGTAACACGCTTTAAAAATAGACATTTATTTATTGTAGCGATGTCAGTCTTTACAATCGGTACAATTATGGCTGGCTTTGCACCTAACTTCGGTATGTTACTTGCAGGTCGTATGGTGCAAGCAGCAGGTGCCGCAAGTATGTCACCACTTCTAATGAATGTAATGTTAATTAGCTTCCCGAAAGAAAAACGTGGGGCAGCGATGGGGATTTTCGGTTTAGTTATGATTTCTGCACCAGCGATTGGTCCTACATTATCAGGATATATTGTTGAGCACCATGATTGGCGCATGCTATTCCAAATGATTATTCCGTTTGCGGTTATTAGTTTATTATTTGGTATTTGGAAATTGGAAAACGTGATGGAGACACGCAAAGTTCAGTTAGATTTCCCATCAGTACTATTATCAACAGTTGCGTTCGGTGGTATTCTATATGGTTTCAGTACTGCAGGGGATAAGGGCTGGTCAAGTCCTTGGGTATATGGCACAATTTCAGTTGGCCTTCTTGCTTTAATCATCTTCATATTTAAACAACTACGTATGGATCAGCCTTTACTAGAATTACGTATTTATAAATATCCAATGTTTGCATTGGGATCAGCTATCTCAGTTATCGTGTCAATGGCTATGTTCTCGGGGATGATTTTAACACCTGCTTATGTACAATCGATTCGTGGAATTGATCCATTTAAAGCGGGCTTAATGATGCTTCCTGGGGCACTTGTAATGGGGATTATGTCGCCGATTACAGGGAAACTTTTTGATAAATTTGGACCGCGCCTATTAGCGGTTATCGGTTTAACGATTACAACAATTGCGACATTCGGTTTAACAAAGTTAGAATTAGATTCAAGCTATACATTTATCGTGTCTATGTACACAATTCGTATGTTCGGTATGTCAATGGTTATGATGCCAATTATGACAAACGGTTTAAACCAATTACCACAAATGATGAACCCACATGGTACAGCTATTAATAATACTTTACAGCAAGTGGCAGGGGCGATTGGTAGTGCTGTGATGGTAACGTTCATGAATAACCGTACAAAAGCAACAGCCGAAGATTTAATTGCAGAAGCAAAAGCCAATGCAGCGCAATCAGGTGTTGCAGCAACGCCAGAACAAATGCAACAAATGCAGGATCACATTACGCAAACTGCTTTATTAGATGGTATTACACACTCATTCTTAATAGCAGCTTGTGTTACAGTCCTTGCGCTAGTGCTTGCCTTCTTTCTAAAACGTGTAAAAATTGAAAGCTCAGCGGCTTCTATGGATATGAAAAAACCAACTAAATAATTTTGATATATAGACCTGTTAGTAGAATTTTTCTTCTAACAGGTCTTTTTGATAAAAGAGAAGGATGATTTATCGATAAATGAGGCAATTGGGGTGATAAATAGATTTTGTTGGAATCTTTATCAATCAATCCAATCAGTTTTTCTTCACATTCTTGGCTAAATTTAAGCTGATTTTTACGGAAGATTCCTGTTTTTTATTAGTTGTTAGAGTTGTCTAACCTAACATCCTATAAAGGGGAATTGCGATTCGATTTAACAACCTCTTTTGAAAAAAGTTTTATACATTCCTATTGTTCATATCATTTTAGACTAAAGGTAGTAACGACAAGGATAAACCTTAGGTCCTTCATTCATAATAAAAAACGAACACACATCCTTTTAGCGTCGTGTGCGTTCGTTTTTTTATTTAACGGAGTAATCATCGCCAAAAACCCTATTTACCCCTAACGATACCGTAACGGATAAATAGAGTTGACATTAGAAATAATAGTACATATAATAAAATCATTAAATCCCTCACGGTGCCGTTAGGGATAAGGAGGAATATGATGATGCGTAAAAATATTAATATTTTCCAATTGAAATCGAAACCTCACGGAAAGGAAAGACTGAATGAATTTGTCGGTACTGCTCCAGACGATTCATTTATTGCTATTGGCTGGC
Organism: Lysinibacillus sp. NPDC056185; assembly: GCF_047737915.1. Classification (NCBI taxonomy): domain Bacteria; kingdom Bacillati; phylum Bacillota; class Bacilli; order Caryophanales; family Bacillaceae; genus Lysinibacillus; species Lysinibacillus sp. NPDC056185. Next base: position 101,161 of record NZ_JBLLLQ010000010.1, on the reverse strand, counting down.
CTGGTATTGGGGATTTGACCAACGCAAGTAAAGATAAAATCAGAGAACTATTAGAAAAAGTATACGATTACAAGCGTCAACAATTAGCGACATACTTAGGTGCTGTTAATGCATTTGTAAATACAGTGAAAAAAGGTGATTTAGTTTTAATTTCAAACAATCATGATCATGTTTATATTTTTGAGGTTGATGACTATCGGTATGAAGAGAAATTTGACAATGATATTGATGGTATGTGTCATCAAAGAAAAGCTGAATTACTCATGATTGTTGCCAAATCAGATTTAAACCTAGAAATTCAAGAATTACTGCGGAACCGAGGCACTATTACACAATTTAAATACCCTTACGAAAAGTCTGAATTAGATAAGTTTATAGGGGAAACTGATGAATTTAAATTAAATTTAGAGCAGTTAGTAAATAAATCATTGAACGTTTTAGAAAAAGAGCTAGACTCTGATGATTCAATTTGCCGTATCAAAGCTGCTGCTGAGATTCTACGTTATGCAAAGGATAAAAATTAACATCACTGAAGTTTTAATAATAGAAACAGCAAAAAAAGACGACGCTGAATAACGGCTAATCGTCTTTTTTATTTCGCCTTTAAGCTACAACACTTCAATAAGACAAAAACATATATATGTAGTTACAGCTTCAATAACTACCGCAATTAAAGCTTAAGCTAGCCTTTTTTACTTTTAATAAATCGAGCAAAGCGGAATATAGCTGCTTATTTTTTGAAAAATAACAACTAACTATTTGTAAATGGGTAATCTTAAAAAGTTGGTCGATAAATCAAAAAATGTAGTCGATAAATTTTTACTTATTAAGTATTACATGAAGGATGCAGGGGAAGCTAAGACCAAATTAAAATCAAGTGTTAGACAGAGATATTTAAAACTGTGGATGATATTTGATAAACGTACGACTTAAATAAGTTGATTGGGGATTAGCGTCACAGATGAACCCCTACGGAAATCAACCACACATTATGGTAATGACCCTTCGAGCACAAAAATATATTTTTTAACAGTAGGGACAAAAAGTAAACTTAACTACGATATATAGTTACAAATCAATGAATTTTGAAAAGATTGTCGAAATTGTGATTTAGCTCATTGAAATAATGTACAAACAACCTTATAATGGAGGTTGTAACGTCACCAAGACAAGATAAGGATGGAATTATGATGCACTTTTTGCGAAATAAAGTTAACATTGTAATAACAAATTATACAAATTGCTATCCAGCTCTTGAGACTGGTGATTTGTAAGATATACGCGCTGTAACGACTGTTAAGAAGTGCCTTAATGGTCTTTTTTACATGGAAGCAATAAAATTAAAATAGTGATAGTGATGGCAAAGGAGAGTTCAAAATGTCAGAAACGAATAACCAAACACAGTCTGAACAATTAACTGTGAGTCAAGAACAATTGGATGTGCTAGATCAATTATTAAAGCCTGAGGTTCAGGAATCACTTACAACTTTAGTTGAACAATTACCTAAGTTAACTGAAATGATGACGTTATTAACAAAATCATATGAGTTTGCTCAAGCTGTTGCAACTGACGAAGTACTGAAAAATGATACTGTTGGTGCGGTAACGGAAATGGCAGGCCCAGTAGTAGGCTCAGCTAAAAACCTTGCAGCTACTGCAATTGAAGCGAAAGACCGTGCGTCTGAAAGCCAAGAAGTAATTGGTTTATTCGGTCTTATGAAAATGTTAAAAGACCCACAAGTTCAAGGTGTTTTCCGTTTTGTTAATGCTTTCTTACAAGTAAGCGCTGAACGTAAAGCTAAATAAGACTCGACTTGAGATATATTCAAAACGTAAGGACGGAGGATTAATTAATCATGTCAAAAGAAATCGTCATCTTAGGTGCTGGTTACGCTGGCGTTTTAACTGCATTAACTGCACGCAAGTATTTATCAGCTGATGAAGCTAAAATTACTGTTGTAAACCAATTCCCAACACACCAAATCATCACTGAACTTCACCGTTTAGCTGGTGGTACTATTGCTGAAGGTGCTGTTGCTTTACCACTTAAAAAAATCTTTAAAGGTTTAGATATTGATTTACAAATTGCTAAAGTAACAAAATTTAATGTAGACACTAAAAAAGTGGACCTAGACAATGGTTATACTTTAAATTACGATACTTTAGTAGTATCTTTAGGTAGCCAAACTGGATTCTTCGGTATCCCTGGATTAGAAGAAAACTCAATGGTACTTAAATCAGTGAACGAAGCAAACAAAATTAACAAACACATCGAAGACCGTATTAAAGCATATGCACAAACAAAAGACGAAGCAGATGCAACGATCGTTATCGGTGGTGGCGGTTTAACAGGTGTAGAGCTTGTTGGTGAAATCGTGGACAACTTCCCGAAAATCGCAGCAAAACACGGTGTTAACTTTGCTGACCTTAAAATCAAGCTTGTTGAAGCTGGTCCAAAAATCTTACCAGTACTTCCAGATGTACTTATCCAACGTGCTACTGAAAGCTTAACAAAACGTGGTGTTGAATTCATCACTGGTACTCCTGTAACAGGTGTTGATGGTAACGTCATCTCTCTTAAAGATCGCGAATCAATCGTTGCCAATACACTTATTTGGACAGGTGGGGTAGCTCCGCTTCCGATCGTAGGTGAGTCGGGCCTTGCTGCTGACCGCGGTAAAGCTACGATTAACGAGTTCTTACAATCTACATCTCATAATGATGTATTCGTAATCGGTGATGCATCTGTAGCATTACCAGCTGATGGCGGACGTCCGCTATACGCACCAACTGCTCAAGTTGCATGGCAAATGGGTGAGTGCGCTGGTTACAACCTATTCGCACAATACAAAAACCAAGAGATGAAACCTTTCTCTGCAATTAATTCGGGTACACTTGCAAGCTTAGGCCGTAAAGACGCTGTTGCGACTATCGGTGCTAGCAACACACAACTTAAAGGTCTTCCAGCAACACTTATGAAAGAAGCGTCTAACATTCGCTATCTTACACACATTAAAGCGCTATTCGGCTTAGCGTATTAATATTTTAAGGGCATGAATCAATAGTAATATTGAATTCATGCCCTTTTTTTGTTTTATTAGGGTAGCTAGAGCGGCAGAAAGAAGAGCCGGAGAGACGGAAAGAAGAGTCAGAGAGACGGAAAGAAGAGCCGGAGTGACGGAAAGACCAGTCAAAGCGGTGGATAGCAGAGCTAGAGCGACGGGAAGAAATCAGAGCGACGGAAAGAAGAGCCGAAGTGACGGAAAGACCAGTCAAAGCGACGGATAGCAGAGTTAGAGCGACGGAAAGGAATCAAAGCGACGGAAAGAAGAGCCGAAGTGACGGATAGAATCGTCAAAGTCGTGGATAGAACAGCCAAAATCGTGGATAGCCCCGACAGAGTGGCGGAAAGAAGAGCCAAAGTGACGGATAGCAGAGTTAGAGCGACGGAAAGCGGAGTCAGAGTGACGGAAAGAAGAGCCAGAGCGACGGAAAGCGGAGTCAGAGTGACGGATAGCAGAGCTAGAGCGACGGAAAGAAATCAGAGCGACGGAAAGAAGAGCCGGAGTGACGGAAAGACCAGTCAGAGCGACGGAAAGAAGAGCCGGAGTGACGGAAAGACCAGTCAGAGCGACGGAAAGAAGAGCCGAAGTGACGGATAGAATCGTCAAAGTCGTGGATAGAACCATCGAAATCGTGGATAGAACAGCCAAAATCGTGGATAGAACAGCCAAAATCGTGGATAGCCCCGACAGAGTGGCGGAAAGAAGAGCCAAAGTGACGGAAAGACCAGTCAAAGAGACGGAAAGCAGAGCCGGAGTGACGGATAGAATCGTCAAAGTCGTGGATAGAGCAGCCAAAGTCGTGGATAGAACCATCGAAATCGTGGATAGAACAGCCAAAATCGTGGATAGCCCCGACAGAGCGGCGGAAAGATTAGTCAAAGCGTTGGATAGAAGAGCTAGAGCGGCGGAAAGAAATGCCGAAGCGACGAACAGAGCAATCGGCACGACAGCAGAATACCATTATGTCTTATCCCAACATTTATGTAGCACCTCTTATAATAGGAGGTGCTACTATTTTTATCTCGCTATTACCTCGAAAGCGAAGCGATAGCATCAAACCTTCTTCTAGTCATTGAGTTCTGAAATATTGCTATAAAATCTGGCCTTCGAAGGTTGAACATTAAAAATTAACAGTATCGTTGCTACTACAAACATGATGATGGCTGCAGATACAACAACATATCGAATAGATATAATTTCAGCTGCAACTCCAAAGATGGCAGTTATGATAATAATGAACAAGGCTTCTACAAAGCCGTAAATACTTCCTATTCTCCCCATACTATCGACAGGAATATTGTTTTGATAAAAGGTATGGAAGCCCGTATTGGCAAAGGCTGTTGCAAAGGATATAATAAAAAATCCTAAAGAAGCTATAAGAAATGTATAAGAGGATGTAGAAATTAAATAGCCTAAAGCTGTTATAAGTGATCCCAAACCTATAAGCCAAGCAGTTGGTATTTTTCCAACGATTGCTGTATTCATTAAAGAACCAACTAATATACCAGCACCTCCTACGCTTACTAAAACACCGTATTCACCTTCGGATAATGAAAGTACTTGAGTAGCGAAGGCAACCTCTAAAGAATCCGTTGCTGTCATCATGACAAGTATCGCACTAAATAAAAAGTAGATCATCATAATATAAGGATTTTTAAGGCTAAATCTTATAACAAGCTTCCAATCGTTGAATAATACCTTGTAGGAAATTTCCTCATCTGCTTTACTAGCCAGCTGTTGATTGGCTTCGACATTAGGCATACCTAATGTAATACAGGCTGAAATAAATAAAGCAATCGCATTCAAGTAAATCGCCATATTAGGCGTTCCAATCGTAAACAGCAGTCCTGCAATGGCTGGACCGGTTATGAATGCGCCAGAATCAAGTAAGCTGCGAAGGGCGTTAAAACGTTTTCTTTGTTCAATTGGTATTAATTTCGTAATGTAGGTCATGGAAGTTGGATGATACATAGAACTAGCCATTGTGATCACAAAGACCATGAAATATATCCAAGTCAGCGTAGAGAAGAAAGGTAGTATGACAATTAGTAAAGATTCGAAAAGGTTGAGACCAATCATGAGATATTTTTTATTTAAACGATCTACCAAACTACCTGACCAAAAGCTGGCAAAAAGTGTAGATGACGCTCTAACGATATACAAACCGGACACAGCTATAGCTGACCCTGTGAGGTTGAAGACGATAAGATTTAAAGCTATAAAATAGATCCAGCTTCCAACGCTGGAAACACCAATACTAAACAATAATATAGCCGGATAACGCCACGCTTCTAAAAATTTTTTCATGCTCATATAAATTCCTCCTTGTAGTTATGCCAAGTAACTAAAACAAAAAAATCCCACCCCCAAGACGATTTGTCTTAGGGACGAGATTGTGGAATTTATACTCACGTGGTGCCACCCTAGTTCACTATTATGTCGCCATAATAGCCTTTGCAGTACGGCATAAACCCTTATGCTTATACTGTTACTCTGTAACGGGAGTTCCCGTCGCACCATCATTCAAGCAGAATCCAATGCGCTACTCCGAGGCTTGTTTCAATAATTCGTTCTTACTCGTTTTCAGCAACCCGAGCTCTCTGGGAAGAACAGCCTTATTTACTCTTCTCTTCAATGTATTTTTGATAGTGTAGCATATGTTTGTAATTTTGGTAAAGACCGAATTTTAAAAATATTAAGATGAACTTTGAAAAAGGTTCCGATATTCTTGTTGAAGATAAGCTTTAAGCCCCGTTAATAGTGACTGACAAAGAATCATCGACTCAACTGTATGATTTGCTATTTCAAGAGAATGGTCAGCATTTTCTACAATAGCAAGTTCATGTGAAGAAAGTTGTTCTAAACTTTCTTTAGAGTAATGAGGGTCAGCTGTACCGATTGCTAGAAATGCCTGCTTTCCAAGCAAATTTTTCATAACATACTCAAGTGACAGTAGGGGTGTTAAAAGTACATAACGAGAAGGAACAGGTGGAGACTGCTGCATATAAAAATCCGTGATAGGCAATGTTCCGAGTGATTTTCCAATGTATACAGCTTCTGTATAAGGTTTTGTGCTTAAAACATATTCCACAATAGGATTCGCGGCATTATAAACCATTGCTGAAATAGCTTCTGGCTCCTGCTCAAATTGCTTTTGGGCAAATACATAGCATACTTGTACTACATCATAGCCAAGCTCTAGCATCAGCTGAGTGGAATAATAAAGAAGTGGTTTTTCAAACGTATAGCCTGTGCCAGAGAACATAAAGCATACTTTGTTACTTTTTAAATCAAAGTAATTGTATGTAACATCATTGTATTGTTCTTTTCTCGGTTTGATTTTCATCATAATTCCTCCTTGTCATACCAAATTGTTGAAAGGTCGATGTGCCCTAAGTGGTTGAAGTCCAATTTTAAAATATCGTGGGCAAATGGTATATCATCGAGATGTGTAAATAATGGTATCAAAATAGCTTCTTCAATTAAATAGTTGTTTAAAGAATCGAAAAGTAACGGCCATTCTGCAATCGTGGCTAATTTAAATTTTTCAAAGATATTTATAAAATATTCATCTTCTTTGCATACTTTATAAATTGGAGAAACGGGGTTGAACACGGCATGCAATTTATGAAAAGCACTATTTACAGTTGTGACATTCGTATAAACAAATGCATCGTACTTGAGAGGTTGGATACTATCTTTAATATATTGAGATAGTGTTAATGTTTCTATTTGAGGGCGATAACCATACTTTGTTAAAGATGAAATTAAGCATTGGTTTAGATTGATTTTCCCTTTAGGCGCACCGATTTTTAAAACCTCTTTTTTACATAGTGGTGAGATGGTATTATCAAAACCACTTAAATGATTTTGTAATGAAGAATCCTTTTGAATAGCTTTATATAAATACTTATGTATTATGTTTTTAATATGTTGCCTTTGCGCTTTAGTTGAACAAGCCTCTTTGTTTTTATTTAAAATTATTGCACAAACCCCGTTTTGGATATTTATTTTTTTACGATTAATGTCATTTGATAAATTAGTTTGATAAAACGAATTAGATCCTTTTGGAAGTATGTTTAATTCTACCGTATGCAATAATGCTCGCATGCCAAAATAATTGTCATTTGCTTCTAAAACAATTTGATGGGGTGTGTGTTTTGATATTGCGAATGAACCTGTTCCGAAAACTACATTATCTTCAATTTTATAGATACTTGCTTGTATATCTGTTAGTAAGTGTAGTGCATATGTGCAAGACTCCGAAAAAATAAAATCAATTGTCCACATATCAACAATGATAATTTCTCGAATAGGCTGCCATAAAGGAAGATGTAGTAGTTGGCGCAAACACCAAGCTACGTCATGTGCTGTTAGTAAATCGCCATTGTGGAAGGAAATATTTTTTCGTAAATAAAGACGCAATGTTTTGTCATTAACATTCCAATGGTGTGCAAGAGAAGGAATAATATTACCATTCGCTTCTGCTTCAACTAAACGATTTGTTAAATTGGATAAAAGTGCAGCACTATAAACATCGTTTACTTGATTAGGCTGTAAAGTATAAATAGGGTGGTAGATAGGTACAATCAAACGCTCATTATATAGGATATTGTTTTTTATATTTTGTTGATAAAGATGCTTTAAGTTCATTGCTAAAGAATCCGTTAAATTAGGAAATGCAAATAATTCTCCCCAATCCATCATAGTCATTGTAGAGAGATGGGATTTAAGCTGATCTACAATAATTTGTTCAATATCTCCATGCCATTGAATTTTGGACAAGTGTCCTCGCCCATTCCCAGCTTTATAAAGTAGCCAATTGTGTTTCTGAAATAATTTAAGATAACGATTCAATTGTTTAGGACTTATTTTTAATAAGGTAGCTAATTGCTGTAGATGAAAGGTGCCGCCATTCTGTTGACAATAGAGTGAAAGTAAATAAAATAGTGTTTTATTTTTTGAAAGAAAGGTGGACATTTAATATCTCCTTTTGTCTCTTTTTATGGAAATTATTCTATTTTATACTTTTACTATAACAAGGAGGGGGAAATTTATGAAGGCTGTGATCATTAATGAGTTTGGCACTTCTGATGTTTTAAAGTATGTGGAATGTCCAAAGCCTACCATTTCAAAGGGGGAAGTATTAATACGTACGACATATACGAGTGTGAATTTTGCTGATATTAAAAATAGAACAGGTAATAAAGCAAAAGCAAATTTTCCAATGATACTCGGTTTAGATGTAGCTGGTGTAGTTGAAGAGGTTTTTGAGGGGAACAGTAATTTTAAAAGGGGAGACCAAGTTATTGCATTCCCGAAAAATGGAGCCTATGCAGAATATGTGGTGGCCAAAGAGCAGCTCGTCTTTAAAGTTCCGAATGATGTCTCTTTGGAAAAGGCGGCCGCTGTGCCAACAGTTTTATTTCTATCCTACCTTTTGACACATCAAATCGCTCCAATTAGCTCAGATGATAGCGTATTAATTCATGCTGCATCTGGTGGGGCAGGGACAATGCTGATTCAAATAGCGAAAAAGCTAGGCGCCAAGAAGATTATTGGCACAGTTGGTGATATGAAGAAAGCGACAATTGCCCTTGAACTAGGTGCACATCATGTACTGACATACGATAATTTTAGTGCGCAAGTCAATGAATATACGGATGGTCATGGTGTTAACATTATTTTTGACTCCATTGCCGGGAATATTACGGAAGAGAGTTTTAACTGTTTAGCCCCGTATGGTACGCTAGTGCAATTTGGAAATAGTGGTGGTAAAGCTGGGAATATAAAAACATCTGATTTACATAGTAGCTGTCGCAATGTGAAAGGCTTTAGCCTTGGAACGACTCGAGCTTCCAAGCCTGAAATGCTACAACAAGTTGCACAGGAGATGTTTGCTTTGTTGAAGGATGAAAGTTTCCAAGTACCAATTGCTAATATCTTTGCATTAGAAGATATGCAGAAAGCCCATGATTTGATGGAAAGTCGTCAGCATCAAGGGAAGATTTTAATTAAAATATAAAATGAACAACCTCTGTATAGTGATCAACACGCTATACAGAGGTTACTTTTATTTTAGAACCTGTAGCTCGAAAACAGCATTGTTGTGAGTGGTTGATCCAAAATCAAGCTCACCCATCAATAGAATGAAAGCAAACTAGTAAAAATCCTTATATTTGTTTCTAAGAATCTGTAGGGATAATCCTAACTAAACCTACTTTCATTTTTCGACAGCAAACAGGAATTCCCTTTAAACAATTGTTAAAATGAGGTATTATTATATAGGTTTTTGTCTTTCTCTACCTTATTTTGATATTGTTATTTGTTTTAGGTTAACTTTTTAGTATAATATTATATTTGGTCTCTTTAAATACATACTGAATCTAACTGTGGTATTTATTTCATTTAGATTTTACGAGTGTATCAATGTTAAAGTGTTATATGGCTAATTTAAGTGATGTAAATATAATATTAAAACATTAAATTTAATAGGCTCTTCACTAAATATTTTGTTAAACGTATGCCGTGTTTTAGGTTGATTGTAGGGCATTTGGAAACGTCAAAGATGAGATGCCTGGAGCGCAAGTGAACGCCTTCAGGTAAGCGTCTAGTCGGAACGGAAATGTTGTGGTGAGGAGTCTTAAATTTTGAATATAAAGGAATGGCTATTAGGGGAGTGGTGCAATGCTTTTTAATTCCTTTGAATTTATTTTCTTGTTTTTACCTATAACATTTATTATCTATTTTTTATTAAATCGTTTCAGAAACCAGCAATATGCGATTTATTGGTTGGTACTGAGCTCTTTGGTTTTTTACGGCTATTTTAAGTTATCTTATTTAGCAATCATCACAATCTCAATAGTTGTGAACTTTGCTCTAAGTCGGGTGATTAGTAATACCAATAGTCGTTGGAGAAAAACGTATATGATAATTGGAGTCGTCTTCAATATTATCATTCTCTGTTACTATAAATATACAGATTTCTTTATTGGCAATTTAAATAGTTTATTTGGTACAAATTTTGCACTGTTGCAATTATTGCTACCGTTAGGACTTAGTTTTATTACATTTCAACAAATTGCTTTTATTGTTGATAGTTATCGTGATGGAACAGCTCATTATAAATTTAGTCATTATGCGTTGTTCATTTTGTTTTTCCCGCAGTTAATTGCAGGACCAATTGTTCAGCATGATGAAATGCTTCCGCAGTATGATACGAAGGAAAATCGTAAAATTATTCCTGAACATGTTGCACGAGGTTTATTTATTTTTGCAATTGGTTTAGTTAAGAAGGTTGTTATTGCTGATACGGTGGGCATATGGGCGAATGAAGGCTTTGCCAATTATAGTAACTTAAGTTTTATAGAAGCTTGGATTACCTCATTATCGTATACAGTGCAACTTTATTATGATTTTAGTGGATATTCTGATATGGCGATTGGTTTAGCATTAATATTTAATATTAAACTGCCAGTAAATTTCTATTCTCCTTATAAAGCACGTAATATTCAGGAGTTTTGGAAAAAGTGGCATATGACGTTGAACCGGTTTTTAACTACATATGTCTATTTTCCATTAGGTGGTAGTCGTAAAGGGGCATTTAGAACCTATATTAATATATTAATTATTTTCTTCATCAGTGGATTTTGGCATGGTGCAGGATGGAATTTTATTTTATGGGGACTTCTGCATGGCTTTGCGTCTGTTGTTGTGAGACTTTTTAGTAAAACAGGTATTAAGCTTCCGTATTTACTTTCATGGTTTATGACTTTCCAATTTGTTAATATCGCTTGGGTATATTTCCGTGCAACAAGTCTTGAGCAAGCGAATACTATTATAGCCAAAATGTTTACGCCAAACATGACAGCTATAACTAATTTCTTTACGGAGCCGCACACTAATTTTGCTCAAGCGGAAGCCTTTAATATTTTGGGACTATCATTCAGTGATCCGATAGTGATTGTTGTAGGACTCTTAATCACACTTGTTATTGCATTTACAGCATTAAATTCTATTCAATTAATGGATAAGATGAAATTTAATTGGGGAGCAATCATTTATACGCAATTTATGATTGCACTAGTGCTAGTATCGATTTACTATATGCAAAAAAATAGTATATTCTTATATTTTAATTTCTAAATAAAGGTGTGAATGAACTTGGATCCGAAGAAATGGTTAGTAAAATTATTTGCCACATCTTTCATAGTAATAGGATTGCCTGTTTTCGGAATTATGGGTTTCAATTATTATATTGACCCTCTTTGGAATTACACACATGCGAATGACTTTAACGACTATCAGCTTGGCTTTGATGAAAGACAATTAAAAACTAATTATATCAATAGCCATGATTTTAACTATGATAGTTTGTTAATGGGAACGAGCAGGATTACGTATCTCGATGAGAGGGCTTTTACAAAAGAAAATGTTTATAACTATTCATTAAGTGGACTGCATATCACAGAATATTTGCCTTACATGAAATATGCTGAAAAGAAAAATGGTAAGCCGTTTAAGAGAATTTTTATTGAGTTATATTTTGATTCAGCGAATGCTGGCAAACCTAGTACATCGAATCCGCCGCAAACTTATATCGAGTCATCGGAGGCACCTTTTTATGCAATAAAGTCCTTATTTTCAGCAAGCACGATGCATTATGCTCTTTTTAATTATGATATTTCAAAAGCAAATCATTACGACGGTGCTCGCAGTTACACACGTAATAATATTGCACAAACTACGTATTCAAATGATGATATGGAGCAAGGATGGCAAAAATTCCAGAAGAATTTTAAAGCAGAGGCAGCCAAGCCTTTTATGTACGATACCGACTATCGAAAAAGGCTTCAAGCTATAAAAGATGCATTCCCAAATACAGAACTAGTGGTCTTTACAGAATTAATGCCTGCTAAACGGCTTCAGACAATTTTGCATAATGAAAATCGTTACGAGGCTTATAGTAGATGGATGAATGATATGGTAGATGTGTTTGGTACCGTGTATAGCTTCCATGGTGTGAATGAAGTAACGACGAATGAGAACGACTTTTTCGACTGGTTGCATTACTATCCAAACGTTGGGGATTTAGTCATTAAAGCTTTAGAAAACAGGGAAGAACAATCAACTATTATGCAGACTGTAGATAAAGGGAATCTTAATGAGTACCTTAAAAATGTAGTGGTAGATATAAAGTGAAATTACGGCCCGTTAATGCGGCATGAATATTGACTAAGTGATGAAAAGATGACTCTGATATGTACTGTCGGAGTCATCTTTTTTGTCTATTAAAAGGTTTTTAAAATTTGAAATTATGCTGGCATGGATGATTGCCAAACTGTTGCAAGTAACGCGATGCCTTCATTGATTTGCTCAAGAGTTATCCCACCGTAGCCCATAATGATCATAGTATGTTTAGAGCCTTGCTGATAGGAGGTTGAGCATGGATAAACTTCGATCCCTACCTCTTTGGCAAGCCTAATCGCATCCTGTTCAGAAAGCCTTTTTGGTAACTTCATAACGATGTGTAGCCCAGATTTTTCACCAATTACTTCGAATTTCTCAGAAAAATGGGTGTTAATAGCTGCTAGTAACGTCTGTTGCTTTTTACGATAAATAGTGCGCATTTTGGCTAAATGCTTATCGAATGAACCTTGAGCAATAAAATCGGCTAATACAAGCTGGTCTATTTTTGAGACAACAGATTTTTGCTCGTGATTAAATAGCATAAATTCTTCGACTAACGATTTAGGCAAAATCATATAACTAATACGCAACGATGGGATAAGTGTTTTAGAAAAGGTTCCGAAATAAATAACACGTTGAAGCTGATCCATCTTTGCTAAAGAGGGAATAGGGAGCCCCTTATAACGAAATTCTGAGTCATAGTCATCCTCAATAATATATGCCTTCTCAGAGGTAGCCCATTGTAGAAGTTCTGCGCGCCGTTCAACAGGCATGACCATCCCAAGCGGAAACTGGTGTGCGGGTGTTGTGTATAACATGTGGATGGATTCTTTCGGTATTGTTACCCCTAAGTTATCAACAGGAATAGCATGAGTCGTTAATCCACATTGTTGCAATGTTGCACGTACTCTTTTAAAGCCAGGCTCCTCTATGCCAGCATGTACTTTTTGGCCAAAAAAGTGACATAGGGCTTGAAGCTGACTTTGAGTACCACTATAAACAAACACCTGTGAAGCTTCACAAGTAACTCCTCTTGATCGTTCAACATAGCGAGCGATTTCCGTCCGCAATATAGCTTCTCCTGGCCAAGGACTTGTTGTTAAATTATCCACATTAAAGTGCTTTTTCAATAGCTTATGCCACATCGAAAATGGAAAAGCTTCCTTATCCACATGTCCGTTATTAAAATCGAATTTTATAGTATATGTAGTTGATGTTATAGCTGTGGATATGTGCTGATTTTGCTGCTGTTCCCATTCAAATTCAAAAGGTGCTATAAAATAGCCAGAACGTTCCTTACTATAGATGTAGCCTTCAGCTAGTAATTGTTCATAAGCTTCCTTAATCGTATGGACACTAACATCAAGCGTTTTAGCAAGTATTCGTTTAGAAGGCAATTGCTCATGGGCCAGTAGTTTCTTGCTTAAAATTGTATGTTTTAATTCCTCGTAGATTTGCACGTATTTCGATGTATCTCCAGTAAATGAGATTGATAACTCCAAAACATTGCACCTCCTGGTACGGTGTGTTTTTTGAAAATTGGTTCTATCTATCGTATCAAAAATACCGTTAAATAGTAAAAAAAGGAGTGAAGCAACATGAATTTTAAAGCATTAGAAAATGAGGTAGTATTACTGAAGCCGTTAGAACGAGTGGATGCGCAAGGATTATTGGATGCAGGTAGTTATCCAGAGATTTGGTCACATATGTCCACAACAGTTGAGAAAATGGTCGGTGTGAATAACTTTGTGGACAAGGCATTAACAACAAAACGTGAAAAAACTGAGTTCACATTTGTAATTGTGGATAAAAAATCCGGACAAATCATCGGCTCGACTCGGTTTATGGATATTGATGAAACGAATAAACGGCTTGAAATAGGTACTACATGGATTACACCTGCTTTTTGGCGTACGGCCATTAATACAAATTGTAAATATTTATTATTACAATATTGCTTTGAGGTACTCAATTTACAGCGTGTTCAAATTAAAACAGACCACGAAAATTTACGTTCTCAAAAAGCGATTGAACGTTTAGGAGCAACAAAGGAGGGGGTCTTACGTAATCATATGGTGCGGAAGGATGGTACAATTCGTCATACAGTGATGTACAGCATTACTCTACAAGAATGGCCACAAGTGAAAAACCATTTGCAGCAGTTGCTAGTTGATGCTACAGAGAAATTGGGATAAAGAAATTATTATACAAAAAAAGAATGGTCATTAGTCGACCATTCTTTTTTTATAAATAAATCCTACTACAATCCAAGTAACTAGTGACCAAACGATAATTGTAGCCATTGGAATAATGACGTCCATTGTTGTGTATGTGCCTTCTAGAGCCTCTGCTAATAGCACCAATTGAGAACTTGGTAACCACTCTGCGATTTTTAAAATAGGAAAGGCAGACGATAATGCTAAGGCAAAAGAGCCAAACGTGAAAATAAGGATAACAGGTAGAATGATAAGAGATCCTTCCATAACCGTTTTAGCGAATAATCCACATAAAGTTCCTATTGCAATATAGAACACAGTCGAAAGTATTAAAGCAATAGCTAAGATGAACAGATTAGCTGGGCTATAGCCAGCAATGAAAATAGTCAATGCTACAATTACCATTGTAAGGATAAAGACAAACAAGCTTTTACCAATTAATATATCGCCAAGTGAAGCAGGGGAAAGCATGAGACTACGAAGCGTATTTTTTTCTTTTTCCTCTGCAATTAGACAGCATTGTACGTAGGCAGTCACCATAGAAAATGCCATATTTACTGTAATGATATAGCTGTTGATATTATTTCCACCTGTTTTATTAATAAAAAATGCCATAATAAGTGGCATAAGTATCATAACGGATACCGCATAGTTACGTGAAAATTCCTTATAATCCTTCATTAAAATAGCCTGAATTCGTGTCATTGAAAGGTTCATACTAAATCACTCCCTGTTATTTGCATAAAAATATTACCTAGTGTTGGCTCGTTTGTATAAATGCGAGAAACTTCGTTAGATTGCATCCAATGAAACAGTTTTTCTGCATCCTGTTTTCCATTTTGAATGACTTCGCTAGCACCATTTTTTAGTTCAACTGTAATAGACTCATCACCAAACTCTTTTTTTAAATCTTTTGGCGAACCAATTGCTCGAATCTTCCCTTTATGTAAGAAGGCCACACGATCACAAAGTATTTCTGCTTCACTCATATCGTGGGTTGTTAAAAATATTGTCGTACCCATCTCGTTTAATTTACGCAAGCCATTATATATATGTTGTGTATTAACAGGATCGAGTGCAGAAGTTGGTTCATCTAAAAATAATAGTTCTGGTTTATGCATGATGGCACGTGCAAGCGTAACACGTTGCATCATTCCTTTAGAAAGCTGACTAATTTTCTTTTTACGATCACCGTATAGGTTAACAAAATCCAATGCCTCTTTGACGGCTGATTTAGGCAATTGATATAAATTACTGAATAGTAATAAATTCTCCTCGATTGAAAGTCGCGTATATAGTCCGCTATTATCTGTTAAAATACCGAAGCGTTTACGATTGTTACTTTGCTTCATCTCATTTGCTGGACGGCCAAACAATAAAACATCGCCAGCAGTTTTTTCAGTTTGTGCTGTTAATATTTTAATAGTAGTAGTCTTTCCGGAACCACTAGGTCCAAGAAAGCCGAATATTTCTCCTTTTTGAATGGTAAATGAAACATCCTGTAATGCTGCTTCCTTATTAAATGTTTTTTTCAAATGCTGAACATCGATCACTGCGTTCATTTGAAAACCTCCCTGTGTTGTTGTTGATATCTACACTATAAGGGACAATAAGGGTCTCAACATTAAATTACAGGTGAAAGGCAGTAAAATGACCATTAGTGGAGAAATATTTCAGCTGACAGGAGTCGTTTATTTCCTGGGAAATCTACTAAATTCCGAGTATTTCCTTTAAATCTGCGAGTTTATTTTTCGACAAAGGTACTACGGTCTTTTCAGTGCTATTCAGGGCTAAGCTGTAGCTATTGCGAGTCCACGTAATGATTTCCCGTACCTTTTGTAAGTTAACGATATAAGAGCGATGACTTCTAAAGAAGCCGAACGGTGTCAATTTTTGCTCAAGATCATTTAATGATAATGTACATGGATAGGCTTCACCTGCAACATATAGTGAAACAACACCCTCAACACTTTCGATAAAATCAATTTCAGGGGGATTAAATAAAATGATCTTATCATTTTTCTTTGTAGGGATTTTATCAAGTCGAATCGGTACGTTTTCTTGAGAGGGGGAAGTCGTTTCTGTTTCATCCTCTTTAACATCTAATGCATGTATGCCCATTGTATCTAGTCTATGTACTTCTGTACTCGAAATAATTAAATCCTCAAGATTGTTAGATAATAAAATGACTGTTTTATTCTGTATTTGAAGGATATCCAGTAATTGAATGACTGTTTGCTTGGAAAACTCATCTAGATTTTGGAATGGTTCTTCTAAAACTTGTATCTGTGCCTGATTAAGATATGTATGAATTAATTTTAAGCGTTGCTTTTCGCTATTTGAGAGCTTGCTGATTTTAATGCTTTTTTGCTCCGTTAAAGCGAACAATGTTAATAGATCCTCCATCTTTTCAGAAGAAGCATTGAAAAGCTTTAAGCAAAATTTGATATACTCTCGAACCGTCAGTCGCTCATACAAGGCATTTTCACGAAAATGTGTATACGTATTGCTTCGCTTCGAAAACCACTGTATTAATGTATGTATTTTTGACACGTCTGTATGGATACCAATAATAATGCCAGGCTGCATAGATAGGTGAAAGTTAGGATAAATTACATTTCCTCCTTCTATATAAGGGTCAATAATTATGCTTTCGGTTTGGTTCATTCCTTAGTCCTCCTTGACTTTCTTAATTTCGAAAAATTGCGAGATTTCAGCCTGAGATTGTAAATAACTTCCATGATTGTAGTTTGAATTGTTGAAGTCCATAAAACCATGCTGACCTAGATATTGCCTCGTGTGAACAGCTGGTAATGTATCGAGTGTTTCCATTAATTCATGGACATTAAAGCTTTTCTCATGACTTGGTAAAATAACGAGTGTCGGACAGGAGGGGATTGCATCCAAGTATTGACGAATGCGTGAACCATAAACGCAAACGATACCTTGTAATGGTAGCGTTGATAGTCTCCAAGCTAATGTTGCACCTACACTAAATCCGATTAACAGCACTTCATCAAAATATGTTCTAGCTTCCAATATCTTTTCGGATAGTTTATCGAGAGGAGCATCAAAGCCAACTTCATTTATGAAATATTCATAGGCTTCCTGTTCTTGTTCATATGGAAATATTCTATCGTCTGAATATAAAGAAATGCACTCAACAGTAGTGTTGGCGTTACTGTATGCTTCAACTTGCGCTTTTATAAAATCGTTGACGCCATAAATCTCATGTAGAATGAATATTTTCCTTTTCATGTTGCCCTCATTTTCGCTTTTTTCAATAGTGTACCAAAAAGTAATCACACAGTATATTTTGTAAATCTTTGTCATCGACTTCGTTGTTTCGGTAATTATTTCTAACAGTGCCCAAAAGTAAAAAATCCGCGCAGACTTATGTGGTTCTGTATTGACCACAGAAAGCGAGGCGGATTTTTACGTTGATATATGCCTTTATTTCATTACGTTAGACATAAAACCCTTCATTTCCATACTAAGCATATTAAGCTCATCAATGATTTCACTAAAGTCCTGAACAAGTTGAGCCTGTTCGTTTGTGGCACCATTTATTTGAGTCATGTTTTGCTTTAAATTTTCAAGATTATGATTGATGCTTCGAAGTGAGGATTCAATGTTATCAGTAGCGGTAGTTGTTTCAGTAGAAAGCTTGCGAACTTCTTGTGCAACTATATTAAATCCGGCACCATGCTGACCTGCACGTGCTGCCTCAATCGATGCATTTAGTCCGAGTAAATTGGTTTGACGAGAAATATTTTTTATCAAATCCGTAATACCATTTGTTTTTTCAGCATCCTCTAAAGCAAATTGTGTCTGCTTATTAATTTCTTCACTAGTTGCAGCTAGCTCCTCCGAATGAGAGGCAATTGTATGTACTTTATCCTGTAGGTTTTGAATAATATCATTCATAGTAACTATATATTTATCCATTTGGAGAGCGTGGTCAATAGGTAATCCAAAGGCTAGCGCGCCTACGATATGCCCATTTTCACGAACAGGAAAAGAAAATGCGTTAAAGTCCACGCCGTAAACCTCTTTTGGTACAGGTTCATCAGTATTTTTTCCTTTAAGTGGAAGATGTAAAATTGCATCATCTGGATGGATTTTTTGTCCATTTTTATACCCAGCATCTAAGCGTTTCCCGGGTAAATAAGTAATAATGCTCTCACTCTCTTTTTCTACTACCGCCATCATGGCCTCGCCCTTCATAGCTAAATGAATGTAAGGCATTGACATTGATAATGCTTCAAGAATATTCATAGTAACCTCCTCGGTATATATAAGTCCTATTAAATCGGGGCATAATCCCTTTTTTAAAAACGTAATTTTTTGGAAAAGTGATACTTCTTTAATTGTATGAAAAAAGGAAGGAAATAAAAAGACTATCTTAATACCATTATCCTTTTAAATTGTAAGAGGTCTTATATTTAGGCTGTTTTCGTATAGATTGTTGCTTATACGAATTTGATAAATGTCGAATATAATGCAGATTCAAGGAAGCGTTTGATATTGTAGAGATATGTTTATGAAGTGGTTATGGAAATAAAGAATGCAGACCAAAAAACCTTATTTAAGACACTAGAACAAGGTCTCTATCTAAAAGAAGTAATTAAAAAGTCGAAGTGCAGATATAAAAAAAGTAACGGCTGAAATATCATACAAATACCGATCATCATCAACGTCTTATTATTCTCTCTTAAATCACCCGATTCTTTTTTCATCGCTTTGTAATATTTTGTCGTCATAAACATGCCGCACATTAATAAAAAGGCGCCAACAATAAACGAAACGTTGTACGCTCCTAAGTCTTTACTCGTTTGGAAAGCCGCTACTGCATTAAAATATATAAAGGCTGCAAGCAAATAAGGGGCTCTTTCTTTCCTATCTAATTTTCTACTTTTCTTATTCGCCACTTTATACCGATGCATCAGATCTTCTTGCGACACATACTGCGTAACAAAGGCTTCCACTTGTTTTGCATATTTTTTTTGAACTTTGACCGTATAAAAAAGCTCGTATACTTCAGACGACGGCTTTAAAACGGCTTCGATACCTGCTTCAAATGGGACATTGCTTTTCTCTAAGTATTCGATAATTGTCTGGACAGTATCTTCAAACGGAATGTTACTTGTCTCTAAGTATTCGATCATTGCCTGAGCGGTATCTTCTGACGGAACGTTCCCTTTTTCTCTGTGTTCAATAATTGCCTGGGCAGTATCTTCTGAATGTCCAATCAATATTTTCTTTTTAAACATACTAAGCACCTCTTACGAAATAAGTTAAATAACGCTTAATTATACTATTTCATTCGACCTTTCTTGCAATCCAAAATATAACATACTCTTTTAAATATGGGCCCCTCGTTCGATTAACAACATTCTTTGAGAAAACAGCCTATATTTAAGTTTTTTACAGGGATCGGATTTGTAAGTTATAAATTTTGCATGCGCGGTAATCATGGAGTATATGCAATAGAACTTTGCAGAAAATAATACGGTATTAGATAATATGAATTTTTTCCTTTAGCTGTATTTAAAAAAGAGAAAGTTTATCACGGAAAGGTTGAAATGTCATTTTGAAATGTAAGTAATGTGAATAAGTTGATTGGAGTGAAGGCTGGGCGACTCCTTGGGGATCAGGAGCGTCCCAGAAGAGACCCTGCAGCGAAGCGACAGCAACAAATGTTTTATCTGTGCGAAAGCGAAGCGACAGCAACAAAAGTTTTATCTGTGCGAAAGCGAAGCGTCAGCAACAAAAGTTTTATCTGTGCGAAAGCGAAGCGTCAGCAACAAAGCGCCTAGCCGGAACGGAAATCAACTATCAACTACTCGCTTTGCCGGAGCATAGCTTACTTTCTAGTGATTCTTTCGCAAAACCTTGACATAGCTTTCTCTTTTTTGGACAACCTAAACTTTAGAAATAATGGTATGAGGTGATGATCATGAAAATTGAAAGGTCGTCCGAATGGGAAGAAGGCTTTATCAATAAACTAAATGAACTTGAAAAATGGGATAGTTGGACATTGTACAAGATGAATTATGACATTGTGAAAATGAAGCTAATTCCTGATTTCACAGGTTTACAGGCGACAAAGTATTTACCAAATTTAAAGCCGCTTAAGCACCAGTTGGAAGCAGCAGAGACAGTCATTGAACGTATGAATGGTAAAGCGATTTTAGCTGATGAAGTAGGTCTTGGTAAAACAATTGAAGCAGGTTTAGTTTTAAAGGAATATTTGATTCGAGGCCTCGTTAAAAAAGCATTAGTATTAGCTCCAGCGTCTCTTATTAATCAATGGGTTGAAGAGTTAAATATAAAGTTCCACATTCCGGCAGTAGCTTATAAGAAAAATGTTCAGATTGAGCGCCATGATGTCCTTATTATGAGTATGGATACGGCAAAGAAAAGTCCTCACAAAGAGCGTATTTATGAGCAGGATTACGACATGATAATTATCGACGAGGCTCATAAACTAAAAAATCATAAAACACAAATTTATGAATTCGTACAAAGCTTAAAGAAAAAGTTTTGTTTATTATTAACGGCTACACCGATTCAAAACGATGTCTTTGAATTATTTTATCTTATTTCCTTACTTAAGCCTGGTCATCTTGGCAATTATGATACATTTCAAACTGCATTCTCAGCAAGTAAGCATGATTTAGAGCATGATGATTATTTAAAGGAATTAGTGAATCAGGTGATGGTGAGGAATAGGAGAGAGGACACGGGTATTGAATGGACAAATCGCCGTGTTCAAATTATTCCGATCCAATTTACGAAGGAAGAAGAGGAAGTTTATAATCTGCTCGGAATGCTTCAAAATACAGCCTCATTTTCAATGATTACATTGCAGAAGGAAATGTGTAGTAGCAAGGAAGCAACAGGTTTAACATTATCTAAAATGCTTGAAGACAATGAGCAACCACAAGAAATTGAAGAAATACTAGAAAAATTAATGGCCTTAGAAGTGAATTCAAAGGCGAAAAAGACACTTGAAATAGTCGAACAGGCCAAGGATAAAGTGATTATTTTTACAGAGTATAGAGCTACTCAAATTTACTTGCAATGGTATTTACATTCTCATGGTATAACGAGTGTCCTATTCAACGGTAAATATAATAAAAGTAAACGTGATTATATGAAGCATCTTTTTAAGGAAAGGGCACAGGTTCTAATCGCGACAGAGGCAGGTGGCGAAGGGATTAACCTTCAATTTTGCCATCATGTCATTAACTATGATTTGCCCTGGAACCCTATGAAGCTAGAGCAACGAATAGGGCGTGTACATCGATTAGGACAAGAGCATGATGTTCATATTTATAATCTGGCTATTGCCAATACGATTGAAGAGAACATATTAGCATTACTTCATACGAAAATTGATGTGTTCGAAAAGGTAGTAGGCGATTTAGATGCGATTCTATCTAACTTTAAAGAATCTGTATAATGTAAGGGAGAAGGACCATGTATCCACAGCAAGTTCATAGTTATTTACGCCAATTTTTTAATGAAAATGATTGCCCTATATTAGGAGAAGATCAGCATTATCTTACTGTACAATTAACCGTTGATATTGATAAAAGAATAATGAATCGCCCTTTTTATTGGCAATACGTAGAAGCTACAAACAGTGAGGCAAATCCAGCTCAAGTAACTTTCATTACAAATCAAACAGCATCAACTGGGAGCCTTTATGGCGAAGCTATTCATTTTGGTTCTCCGAGAATGAACCAGCTTTTTCAAGCAACAAGGGAGCTAGGAGCTTATGTTCAGCTTTTTGAAAAGGTGGATAATGAAATAGGGCAAGTTATCTTAACTCCTTGGCTTGGTGTTAATTTTAAAGTGTCGTATTGCTGCGATCGAACGAAAGAAACGCTCTATTCATTTGGCATAAACTTGCTAACTGGGATCATAAAAGAGGATTTTCAAGAGACGATATGTACATCTGAATTTGACGCTGTTCCAGCAGACAATGCTTTTCACGTACAATATATCATTAAGCCTCTTAGAGCACTCGAAAGATTACATGCTACTATTGAAAAGATTATTGAACGTGATGACCATTCATGGGCTACTGAAGCAAAAAAACGATGGCAGCATGATCAGCGAGTACTTGATTATTTTTATGAGGAAGAAGAAGATAAGCCGGAATGCTATGACATTGAAAAGAAGGCATTAGAGGAACAATACGATACAAAAATTAAAATAGAAATTATTAATGGTGGGTTATTTTATCTTTATTAAACGAGGAGCTGTCTTTACTAGGGACAGCTCCTTTACATTTAATTTTCTTCAAAAATACTTTGTAATTGTGCCAATTTATTATCCCAAAATAAATCAAAGTATTGTAGCCAGTCTTCAATTTCTTTTAGTTTTTCGGCATGTAATGTGTAAATTTTTTCTCGTCCTTTTTTCTGAGCAGACACTAGTTCAGCCTGTTCTAAAATTTTTAAATGTTTTACGACAGCAGTTCGGCTTATAGAAAAATTCTCAGAAATCAGTGAGATCGGTTTATCACTTGAGGCAAGTAGCTGTAGGACATGACGTCTTGTCGGATCAGCGATTGCTTGAAAAACATCATACTTTACAGCAAGCTGTGTCATTGTGATTCCACAACTTCTTTTAATTTTTTGCCGACAAGCATTGTCCAGCCGCCCTCCATTGTTGTACGAATGGCTTCAGCAGGCATGTTGGCTTTAGGAATGATATTTGAAGCTTCTTTCCAGCCACCATGTGTTAACGTGAATTCAGTTTGCTCACCAATTTCTTTCAGTTCAAAAGTGACAAACCATCCATCTGTATCCCATGCAAAACGAACAAAATGTGGAGCATCTACTTGTTCTACTCGACATGGTGAAGGACCAAATGGTGATTGTATTGTAAATTCATGACCTTCAACTGGCTTAAAATCATTTGGCATAAGCCAAGAAGCAATCTTTTCAGCGTCCGTTACTGTTTCCCATACTTTTTCAATCGGTGCATTGAGTGTAACCGTTTTAACAATATTCTCTAATTTTCCAGTCATTTAAAATGAACTCCTTCACAAAAATATAACCTTAAGGTGTTATGAATATATAACACCTTAAGGTTATATGTCAATTATAAATACATTGGATAAATTTTCACCATGTCTTTTTGTGTAGCCTCACTTATGTTAAAATTATTTTTATAATTTTCTGACTAAAAGGAGTCGTTAAAGTGGTGAACATATCTGTTTTTTTATTAATGTGCATTTTATTAATTATTTTGCCTGGCCCGGATACTGCGATCGCAACAAAAAATACACTTACCGTAAGCAGAAAGGGAGGCTTACAGACTTTACTCGGTTCGTGCTGTGGATTATTGATCCATACCTTTGCAGCGGTTATCGGACTTTCCGCGATTATTGTAAAGTCAGCATATGTATTTACCATTTTAAAATACGTCGGCGCAGTCTATTTATGCTATTTAGGTGTCAAAACCTTATGGGCATTACGAGCAATACGTACGCAGCCTCCAGTTGTACAAGACGAAACCCAAATTGATCACAAATATTCAGAGCAATCATGCTTTAAACAAGGCTTCTTAACGAACGTTACAAACCCAAAGGTAGCTGTATTTTTTCTAACATTTTTACCTCAGTTTGTAGATGGCAAAAGTGGTACATTTATGCCTTTTCTTATAATGGGGCTTATTTACACGGCATTAACAGGATTTTGGTTTGTGTTCTATGTTTACTTGTTAGATAAAATTAGTGCATTTATGAAAAAGCCAACGACGAAAACTGTTATCGAAGGATTGACGGGTACAGTGTTAATTGGCTTTGGTATTAAGCTAGTATTAGAGAAAGCCCACTAAAGTTAAATAGACTAAACTAATAAGAGGATATTATGTTCAATATAAGAGCATATATCCTCTTTTCTTATATATTAGATTGTTAATTAGGTGTTGTTAATATCGTTTAATATGTATACAATATGATAGAACGTATGTTTGTTTTCGGTGAAAGATATAGCCCACGGCGGGAGGCGTAGTGAGGTCTTTAGACCGAGCGTTAAATATTTTTTTGTGAAGTGCTATGTGGTACAAGAAGTTCTCATAGAGAAACCCCTTCCATTCTTATGTATAACTAATGCGATTGAAAAATGGATTACTCATCAGATAGAAGCTATATAGTAACGATGTTACTTTTCTTCTTTCTAGGTTATTTCGGAGCTCACCACTTCTACGCTACAAAGATAATAATGAATGTAACTTTAGAAGGCTTGGGTATCTAGGTATTAATCAATATGTTTATGATTGTTATCATAAGATCTACATAATAAACAGCAATGCATAAGGGGCTGATCAACTATGATTGATTGGCACTTTTTTAGTCGTAAAAGATAGATTAAGGTATTGAGAAAAACGTAAAAGAATGGTAGACTTTTTGGTGGAAATGAAGTAAATTACTTCCATAAAAAAGAAAGGTGATTGATAAAAATGCAACAACAAACTTCTGAAAAAAACTACATAGCAATGATTTTACTATGTTTCTTTTTAGGCGGTCTAGGAATACATCGCTTCTACGCAGGTAAAATAGGTACTGGTATTTTAATGATTATAACTTTGGGTGGACTAGGTATCTGGACATTGATCGATTTTATTATGATTATTATCGGCAAATTCAAAGATAAAGAAGGACTGGAAGTAAAACCTTCTTAACAATAATGAATAAGGCGTTGGTTAACTGCGGTTACCTAGCGCTTTTTTTAATGGAGAAATGTTGTTTAATAAATCGTAGATGTCCGGGAGAGTTGATATGCGCCCTATGTGTCAGGCCCCTTATATACCTCTTAAATGCCTTGGGAATAAATAATAAAAGCTACTCTATAAATAAACGGCTTTGGGTATCGGTTAACTGGCTAGGACATTCAATGCTGGCTGTTTAGGCGTTAAACGTCCTCGTATTGCTGGCTTGTTCCTCTTGTTATTTTTGTACTTCGATTTGTTTTTAAATGATTTCTTCGATGTCGTCCATAGCAATGTTGCCGGCTGCATTTAAGTCTGCGTTAGCTTCGTGTTTGCAGTTGATACATTTGAATTGTTCTTAAGTTGGGTGGATACATTTCTTTCCTACTTTGTTGTCAACGAATCCGCAATCAGGAGGACGAGTTGATTGGTGCAACATTCCACTTAACAGCATCTTGAACTAACGATTGCGTTAGTGGATTACGCTCGGAGGGTAAATAAAAAACTTCACGGATAAACATCCCGTGAAGTTTAAAACTCTATATTCGGTTAGAAGAAAAGGAGGCCAATGCTAATAATAATGCCCGTAAAGATTAAAACGAATAAACAGAAGCCCATTATATCTTTAGCCTTTAAGCCAGCGATCGCAAGGGCTGGTAGTGCCCAGAATGGTTGAATCATATTCGTCCAAGCATCACCCCACGCGATAGCCATAGCGGTTTTAGCGTAGTCGGCACCTAAAGTGGTTGCAGCATCTAGCATAATAGGAGCTTGCACCGCCCATTGTCCACCGCCTGACGGTATAAAGAAGTTAACGAGTCCCGCTGAGAAAAATGTAAACAAATAGAATGTATGTTCATTGGAAATATTAACGAACCATTTTGAAAATACGGCAGCTAAACCAGAAGCGGTCATCATACCCATAATCCCTGCATAAAACGGGAATTGAAAAACGATGCCTGTAGTTGTTTTAATGGCATCTTGTGCAGCAGCGAGGAAACGCTGTGGTGTCCCGTGGAAAATGATCCCTAACACAATAAAAATCGTATTAATCACATTTAAATCAAGAACAAAGCCTTTCGTCATAAAATGATGAACTAAATAAACAAGTCCGATAATAGCAATTAAAATCGTTAAAATATAACTTCGTTCAGAGCGACTGGCAAAGTTGTTTTCAGGCTTAGGTAACTCTGTTTTTTCTTCTACTAATAAAGTGGGGTCAACCTCAACCGTATCTTCTTCCTTTGGCATCATCCAACGGTTAAACAACGGTAAAGTGAAGACGATAACAATGACTATAAATAAGTTATATGTTGAAAAAAGTGTAACATTTGTTGGGATGATACCCATAATGTCAGCAAACTTATGACCTTCCGTCGCAATGGATAACGGAATGGAGCCAGCTAATCCGCCATGCCAAATTACAAAGCCTGAGTAGGCACTAGCAATTAATAAGCGATAATCTACCTTTTTAACATGACGAGCAATTTCCTTTGCAAAGAGAGCACCAATGACAAGCCCGAATCCCCAGTTAATCCAGCAAGCTATTAATGATACGAATGTAATAACGATAATTGCCATGCCTGGTGTTTTTATTTTACTTGCAATGGCTGCTAATCCTTTCTTGAACACAGGACTATTCGCTAAAATGTGACCTGCAGCTAAGACAATCACCATTTGCATTGTAAATGCTAATAGTTCCCAAAAACCATCTCCCCAATAGATCACCATATCGAGCGGAGAAGAATCTGTTAATGCAACCCCTAATAATAACGTTAATACAGTGAGGATAGTGACAAATATGTATGGATCAGGTAAATATTTTTCCATAATAGCATTTGAAATTCTTGTTAACGTTTTCATGTTAGAAATCCCCCTTCCTTTTCTGCCATCCCTTATTGCTAATTGTACATAGAAAAACGAATTAAGGAAGATAAAAATGGTATTAAGCACAATAAGCGGGATGTAATGTAGAAATGAAATCATGATCGTTATTGCCCGATTAAATACTATTGAAATCATAGCAAAGCCTTAGTTCTATTGTATTTATCTACTTATTTTTAAGAAGAAGGATTAGTAGAAAATGAGGAGAATATATTACTAAATAGGGGTTTTAGGAATATTATTTATAACAATTTAGAATAAATAGGGGGAATGTATATGGAGTTGCGAGATTTAAAAGCATTTATGACTGTTGTTGAACATGGGAGCTTTACAAAGGCAGCTAATGAATCCTTTGTATCACAACCTTCATTAAGCAAAAGCATTAGAAAGTTGGAGAATGCTCTTCATGTAGAGTTATTAAACCGCTCTACACGCAATATAGAGTTAACAGATGCTGGTAGTATCGTCTATAAACAAGGACAAAAAATAATACGTTCTGTACATGATTTACATATATTATTGGGTGATTTATCGAACATCGAGACAGGTACGATTAAATTAGGGATACCCCCATTAATTGGCACACTATTTTTCCCTGAAATCGCGCGAAAGTTTCATAAGCAATATCCAAAGGTGCATTTAGAGCTTGTGGAACGTGGAGCTAAAATGATCGGAACATTAGTAGAAAATGGCGATGTTGATATGGGGATTGTTGTCATACCTACAGATGAAAGAAAATTTACGGTCCAATCATTTGTGGAAGACCAATTTTTTGTCTTTATTAATGAGTCCCATCCATTGGCTCAGCAAGAACATATTCTATTACAAGATTTAAAAGATGAATCATTCATTATCTTCACAGAGGAATTCACACTGCATGATTATGTTATTAAATCATGTAAAAGCGCAGGATTTACACCAATAATCGGCTATAAAAGCTCGCAATGGGATTTAATAGTGGAGCTAGTTTCCTCGAATTTAGGGGTGACACTTTTACCATATTCAATAGCCGCAAAGCAGACGAATAAAAATGTCAAAATTATTCCGTTACTTAATTTTGACATGCCATGGCGTTTAGGTGTTATTACGAAAAAGAATACATATCAATCTTTTGCCTTAAAGCAGTTACTTAATACAATACGTTCAGAAAATTGATTTATGCACTTTTAGAATAAATAGTATTCTAATTTATTCCTTTACTTATAAAATAGTATTGAGGTAGAATTTTTCTTAATAACTGAGCAATTTTAGGGGGTTTCGATATGAAGAAGGGGAAAGTGTGGAATTCGTTTGAGGAAGCCGTCGCCGACATTAAAGATGGAGATACATTAGCTGTAGGGGGCTTCGGGCTATGTGGTATCCCGGAAAAATCAATTGCGGCACTAGTCCAAAGGGGAATAAAGGATTTAACAGTTGTAAGTAATAACTGTGGTGTGGATGATTGGGGTTTAGGGCTTTTATTAGCAAATAAACAAATCAAAAGAATGATCGCATCCTACGTAGGTGAAAATAAAATTTTTGAGCAGCAGTTTTTAAGTGGGGAGCTTGAAGTAGAATTGACACCACAAGGTACGTTGGCAGAACGTATGCGAGCTGGAGGAGCTGGAATTCCGGGCTTTTACACAGCTACTGGAGTTGGAACACCCATTGCTGAGCGAAAAGAAGTAAAGGTTTTTGATGGCAAGGAATATATTTTAGAAAAAGGTATTGTTGCAGATTTTGCTCTTGTCAAAGCATGGAAGGCAGACAAGCTAGGAAATTTAGTTTTCAGAAAAACATCACGTAACTTTAATCCTCTCGCTGCAATGGCAGGAAAAATTACGATTGCAGAAGTAGAGGAAATTGTTGAAGTAGGAGAGTTAGATCCAGATCATATTCATACTCCGGGAGTGTTCGTGCAACGCGTTTTACTAGGTGGCAATTATGAGAAGCGTATCGAGCGTTTGACAGTGAAAAAGGGGGATGCGTGATGGCGGATACAAGACAAAGAATCGTAAATAGAGCGGTAAAAGAAATACAGAACGGCATGAACGTCAATTTAGGTATTGGTATCCCAACGCTAGTGGCCAATGCAATTCCGTCTGATTATGACGTTCTTTTACAATCAGAAAACGGACTTCTTGGCATTGGACCATACCCAGTAGAAGACGCAGTCGATCCTGATTTAATTAATGCAGGTAAAGAAACGGTTACAGTTGTTCCCGGCGCTTCCTTCTTCGATAGTGCCGAATCATTTGCCATGATTCGTGGCGGTCATATTGATCTTGCTATTTTAGGTGGCATGGAAGTATCTGAAACGGGTGACCTTGCGAACTGGATGATCCCAGGGAAAATGGTGAAAGGTATGGGAGGCGCCATGGATCTTGTAGTCGGGGCAAAAAGAGTAGTCGTCGTGATGGAGCATGTCAATAAAAACGGCGAGTCCAAAATAAAAAAACAATGTGAGCTACCGTTAACTGGAAAGGGAGTTGTGCATAGATTAATTACAGATTTGGCTGTTTTCGATTTTACCGATGAAGGGATGCAGCTTATAGAATTAACAGAGGGTGTAACTTTAGAAGAAGTAAAAGAGAAGACAGCTGCTTCTTTTAGTGTCGCCTTAACAGTATAAAGTGAAACTTTAATCAGTGGGGATTTTCTTCATCCCCACTGATTATTAGTCTTCACCAATCGGGCGTTTACGGGCAGTTAAACCTCCTATAACTTTTTTGCTTCTGATTAATCTCCAGGTTATACCCGACGCTTCTCTTTCGGTACACGATTACTGGTCGTTAATGCGGGGTAAAGTGATTGAATGTAACCAGTTCTTTGAATAGGGCTGGTTATTTTTCATTCAGAATGTCAATCAAAGGATAAATATGTAATTTTTTGTCACTTTGCAGGTATTTACATGGACTTCGCGGGTATTTCTGAAGAGCATTAAGGTTGATTGCGATTTTTCAGACTATTGGCTGTTCCTTAGCTCTATTTTGCGATTGTACAATGGTTGAAAAGGAGAAAAATAACAATGAGACAACAATGGTCAGATGAATTACAGGTAGCGCAGGTACGTGTTGCACGGCCGACTGATAAAATAAAGGAAATTGAAAAATTTTACTGTGAAGGCGTAGGGTTAGAAAAAATCGGTTCGTTTTCAGGACATCGGGGCTACATTGGTATCATGATTGGTCTTCCGAATGCTGGTTATCATTTAGAGTTTACAGAGCATATTGAAGGAAGCCCTTGCCCAGCACCAACAAAAGATAATTTGCTCGTATTGTATATCCCGAAGCGTTCAACTATACAGCGTATTGCTGAACGCTTATTGCAAATGGGCTACCCTGAAGTGGAACCAGAAAATCAATATTGGACCGAAAAAGGTGTCACAATTGAAGATCCTGATGGCTGGCGTCTCGTATTGATGAATACAGAGGGAATTTAAATCGGTAGGAGCCTATAATTTTATACCCTGAGTAGTATATGATTGCGACCCTTAATATCGAAAGATGGAAAAGGTATCTGGCAAAAAAAATTGTCTGAAGCAATTAGTAAATAGAAAAAAGATACCCTTTCGTTATACACGGAGGGGTATCTTGTTGTTAGAATATTCTATTGTCCTAAAGAAGCACTTTGATGATAATGAGTAGCAATGGATTCAATATCTAGCTGGGTATAGTTTGCCCAATTAGCCTTTCTAAAATCTTCTTCACTAAAATAAATATTCAATAGCTCCGTCATAGATTTATCCCCCTTAGGGTCCGTTAAAGGTGCATACCAACTAATAGCTGGAGTTTTAACACTTTGAAGCTTAGACAGCTCTGCAAATATTTTTGTGGAATCCTTCAGCATTTGGCTTTTCATACCTTTTTTCACATCAGTATCCTGTATAGAGATTGATACGATACCATTCTTTTCTTCAACAGTAAATTTGTTTTTAACGATAGCTCCTACTATATCTTCAACGGAAGTATTTTTATCGACTGCAACTTCCTTTGGAGCGGTATTTTTCCCGCAAGCGGATAATAGTAGTGTGGCTAGTAAAAACAAATAAAATAACTTCTTCAATGTAATAACCTCCCTTGTTACTACCATATATGCGCAAAATGGAGGTGAATTATACAAAAAGAAGGAAGGTAATAAAAAAATCAATTATGCCCCAGCGTAATTACCGCCGACGCTATGCTTTCGCGCAGTTAACAATGTAAGAAGTTAAATTATAATGGAGCTGCATAAATCTGTTTTTCAGTTGGATCCCAGAGGACAATCCCGATATCTTGGTTTTGATCTTTAATACGAATAGAAATAGGAATATAATCAAATAAAATAGTATTCAATTTAGTACTAGTTAACTGTAAAAGACCTATCAATTCAGTATCATTTATTAAAGGCGCATTAACCTCTATTTTTAACTCGGTTAAATTCCCGTTTTCATATCGAAGTTTACCAACTATTTTAGGATTTATATGTTTAAAGCCTTCTTGGATATCTTCTTTGAAAATTAATAATTTACTATAAGTTTCTTTGTCTAAGCTATAAAGTGAATCTGAAGGGAATGTATAATTTTTTATATCTATACCAGCCCATTTATCTATTTTATCTTCGCCTTCAGGAATAAATGTTTGAGCTAAAAATATTCCGGGAATTATATCGTTTTTATTGGATTCTTGATATAAAGTTAAATAAATAGGGACATTGGGTATTTTATTATTTTCTCTTATATTTTTTATTATAGTTCCGGCTATTTCCTTACCGTATTTTTCTACGTCATTAACCTCATCTTCGTTCGTATCGACTTTAACTTGATCTGTATAAGTTAAGCCTTTATCATCATGTACTCTAATGTCATAAAATTCATTTAAGGATATGGCTAAAGACATTCCTTCTACTTTTCCGTTTTCTTTGTTAATAAAATTTTGTTCTAAGACATGAGATAATATTTTAGGATTATTTTTTTCATCCTCTAAAACATCTCCAGTACTTTTTTTAATGGGTGGGTTTAAACCAAAACCTTCTTTTGATTTTCTATCTAACCATTTATTTATAATCTCACCATCTAGATATTGACCTTCCTGCATATAAAACTTCTTTGTAGGAAAGTAATCGCCTGATAAATCCATTAATCCTTCTTCAATTTCACTGACGTTTAATGAATTGTTCATATTACTAAGTATCAACCCTCTTGAAACATTAGATTTTGCAGGTTGTTTAATTTCATATATCTCCTTTTGTTGAATTGATGATGCATACATTTTCTCATTATTTTTAATAACTGGATCATCATCACTACAAGAAGCTAATAGAAATAGTGGTGATATAAAAAACAACATACTCTTCTTTATTTTCATTTAAAATACTCCTTACTGATTCTTATGTAATTAATCGCGTATCAAAAGGTACGCTAATTTCAGTTTGGCTAATCAAAACTGAAATTGTTCCGATAAATCTTCAAAGTATTCCTATAAAAATGAATTCATCACAATAACGTGGAGTTGATTTCGTTCCACTTTGCGTATCCTATGAGCCACTTCGCTCCAGGATGTCCCCTCAAACTTTTGGTAATATAACAGTATATTTACATTTTAAGTTTGATTCTGGTAAAAGTATATAATAAAAAAACTGATATCTATTTCGTACGTCATAAAATCAAAATCCGCCTTACATCATCGCTTTAATTTTGGCTGTTTTCGTAAAGATTGTTGCTCTTCAACTCCCATGAAAGAACTTAATCATCTTTCATTTTTTGTGGTGAAGAGCTGATTTTTGCGCTTCATGGATGGCTAACGGTGCAGTTTAGTTGAAGAAGGGAATTATATAATTTGGTAAAAATGTAAAAGGGAAGTAGCTTAATATGATAAAATATAAAGGTCGTAAATTTATATTTTAATTGAAAGTTTCTATATTGACTCTATTTGAATATAGACAAGAAGGAAATATCATCCCTGCATCATATAGTGATAGAGAATTATACATGGGATGCTAATCGCAATTTAAACGAGGATAGTTAATGAAATGAATGGGTAGTTTCCCTCAAAAACTGCAGTGCAATTTAATTTATTTTCTCTAGCCTTGATTTGAAAATGAGAAGTTTTAGGAACGATGATATAGACAGTGAAAATGGGGGATAAAAGTATGAAAGCAGTAATGGATCAAAGGCAATGGCATTGGTTGGACTATTTTCTATCTCTTATTCGTATGATATGGATTACTTCTAATGGCTACTCGATATTCGTTAATACAACAGGTTTGGAAAAATGGACCTTACTTTTATGGACTAGTTGTTCTTGTATAATACCTCATCTATTTTATCGGCCTAAGCTTATAAAATTCCAATATTATTTAATTGCCGAGATGTTGTTAACGGGTTCTTTGTTTATTTATATATCGAGTCAATATGAAATATCAGAAACTTACAGTATTTTATTCGTGCCTATCCTTATTGTTGCATATGCTTGTCAAGTTAAGCCATTAATATGGGTAGGACTTTTCTTATACATTTCAATTTTTTTAGCTGGTATATGGGCCGGCAATCTTTATGAGGATATCTTTGCACGCTTTATTGACACAACTATTATTTATGGTATTGGGTTATGTTTAGGAAGGATGACCATTGTCAATAACGCTAATAAAGAGTTAATTGCTTCTATTGAAGATAAAAACATGGATTTGGAATATTACTCAAAAAAGATTGAGGAACTAACAATAAAGGAAGAACGAAATAGAGTTTCACAAGACTTACATGATACAGTAGGCCATATTTTCACATCGGTCATAACAAGTTTAGATGCTCTTCCTTTTCTATATCGGGCAGATAAAAAAGAAGCAGAAAAAAGTATAAAAGAGATTTCAGATTTAGCACGAAATGGATTGAACGATGTGAGAAGAACAATTCACCAGATGTCGCCAACGAATCATCAAACTCTTGTTGAATCTGTTAAAGAATTGATTGTCGATTTTATGAAACATACATCAACGGATATAACCCTGGATGTCGAAGGAGGAGAGATCAAAGTCGGTGATAGGATAAAGTTTGCCGTCATTCGTTGTATACAAGAAGGACTTACAAATGCGAAAAGGCATGGTCAGGCAACTTTTATTAAAGTAAATATTTCTTTTCAACAAGAAGAATTGATTGTTCTTATTGAAGATAATGGAAACGGTTGTGATGAATTGAATTTAGGATTTGGCTTACGTTCAATGAAAGACAGAATATCGGCATTAGCGGGTACAGTTGACTTATATTCTAAATTGAATAATGGCATGAGAATAACGTGCAGCATACCGATGGTGAAGGAAGTGTAGTTATAATGATTAAAGCGGCAATAGTTGAAGATCAAGAGATTTTAAGAAAAAGCTTAAAAATTGTGATTGAAAGTATTTCTGACATTGAAATTGTTGGAACTGCGGAAAATGGAGAAAAGGCAATTGCTTTATGCGAGAGGGAAAACCTTGATATTCTTTTAATGGATATTCAAATGCCGGTGATGGATGGTGTAAGGGCGACAGATGAAATTAAAAAACGTTGGCCCGATATAAAAGTTATAATACTTACTACTTTTCAAGATATTACACATGTTTTGAATGCCTTAAATGTTGGCGCAGAGGGTTATATATTAAAGGCAGTTGATCCTGAGTTTTTAGTTCAAGGGATTAAAATGGTGTATCACGGAGGTTCTCTCATTCCTCAACAATTAGCAAAAGAGGTCTTTGGTCAGATACGTTCAAATAATAACGAACATTCGGAACAACTTGACTATAACTTCATGAATCATCCATATGATTTAAATAATCAAGAATTTAAAGTTTTAAAATGTATAACTCAAGGATTGTCCAATAAAGACATTTCAGAAAAGATGTTTCTTTCAATTGGAACTGTGAAAAATTATATTTCCACCATTTATTCGAAGTTAAATGTAAAAAACAGATCTGCTGCTATTATTAAAGCAATGGAAGAGAGTCTAGTAGAAAGTAGCATTGAAATAAAAGAATGTAGACAAAGTTAAATCGACTTTGACTACATTCTTTTTTAATTGTGATGAACTGGAACGTCTTTTGATTTTCGTAATAAAAGAGAGAATCAATAGCTTTTCAATAGCCACTTTTTTTAAGAAGTAATATATATTAGCCAATGGTCATAAATTGTCGTTTTTTTTAAATAGTTATTACTTATTAATGACTTACAGGCACTACCGTATATTACTTTTCATTTGTAGAGTAAAAGTATGAAATGAAATTTAAAAAGGAGGTAAAAAAGTGCATGCTCAAACTGCAAACTGTTTATTTAATGAAGTTGGAGAAGACGTAAATAAAGATAAATTAAAAGGTAATTGTAGTATACCTATCACATTAAATAAAAGCATGTTTTGATCAATCTTATATTTGGATTGCAGATTGCATTAAGCAAGAAAGGAATTAAAGGAATAAGATGAAAAATATAAAGAAATTAATAAAATATACAGGAGTATTTATTATAATAGCATTAATAGTAGCACTTTTTTTTCCTACATGGACCCCTCATATAAAAGGTAATAACAGCATAAGGGCATTAGAACAAGTAGAGATAAATGGAAGTGATCATGAAATTATGATACGTGGCAAAGATAAGGATAATCCAGTTATTATTTTTGTACATGGGGGGCCTGGATATTCAGAAATACCGTATGCCAGTAAGTATCAAAACTTATTGGAAAACAATTTTACGGTCGTGAATTATGACCAAAGAGCAAGCGGAAAATCATATCATTTTTTTGAGGATTATTCTAATCTTTCATCAGACTTACTCGTAGATGACTTATTGGCCTTGACGGATTATATATCAGATCGTCTTGGCAAAGAAAAAGTAATATTAATTGGCCACTCTTATGGTACGTATATTGCAACGCAAGCTGCCTCTAAAGCTCCTGAAAAATTTACAGCATATGTTGGAATTGGACAGATGAGTGATATAGTAGGAAGCGAAATTGACGGTTTGAACTACGTTATTCAGCAAGCAGAAAAAGCTGGCAATACAGATGATGTTCAATATTTACAAGAGTTAACTGAACAAATTAAAAATGGTGAGCTGCTTACTCCACGGAATTATGTTGCAAAATATGGTGGATCTTCGAGACTTATTGATAACCCAGATGGGAATATCATAAATACTATGTTATTCAGTCGTGAGTATAACTTATTAGATGTGATTCGTTACAACTATGGGCTATCCTATTCTCAAAAAGCTCTATTAGATGAAGTAATGAAAAACCCATTACCTACTAAAGTAAAAAAACTTGAATTACCATGCTATTTTGTTATGGGTAAATATGATTATCAAACTTCATCTAACACAGCAAAAAAATACTTTGATATGATTGAAGCCGATAAAAAGGAATTTATTGCTTTTGAACAATCAGCTCATTATCCACAATTTGAAGAGAAGGAAAAATTTTATGAATGGATGTACGATACGTTTGTGAAATAATTGGCTCTTCACCAAAACATGGGGTTGATTTCCTTCCAACTGAGTGCTTTCATGGGAGCGCCCGATGAGTCGCTTCTGTGTTTTACAATGACAAGAAATCAATTCTCTTAAGGATATCGATAGTAGCTCACATTATTTATTTACTATATAATTTAGTTATTAAATATTTTAATGGGCTGTGATACTATGTCAAAAAATGATCAATTGCACAATGTGGAAATCATTATGAAAGAGATGTTTGAAATACAGCATACATCGAAAATGTTTGTAAATCTTTTATCTGAGGGAGAATCATTATCTCAAAATCAACTAATCCTCCTACTTCAGCTAAAGATTAATGGTGGTATGAAAGCAACAGAAATTGCTGAATTCTTTAGTGTGACACCAGGAGCCGTTACATCGATGTGCGATAAGCTGGAAAAATTAGAATTGGTAGAGCGAATTAGAGAGCAAGAAGATCGTCGTGTTGTAAAAATGATTTTAACTAATAACGGCGAATTGAAGGTTCAAGATTTATTTTTAAAGTTTCCACAGGAAAAACTGATAGACATGGCAAAAATATTGCGTGAGGTTAATCAGTTAATGAAAAAAATTTTTTAGGATTTCATAAAATTGAAGTCCTTTTTTTATTGCCCAGAAAATACATAAAAAGCTCATGGCAAATTTTTTGTTCTTGACAAAACAAAGCGACATATACTTTAATTAATATATATTTCAATTATTAAAATATATATTAATTAAATTAACATGAGGTGATTATCCGTGATTCAAAAACTACGTACAGTAACCCTTACTAATGGCAATATTACAGATTTAGCAGCGGATTGTGAGCAATTAAATATCCGTGGATTCGTTACTTTACATCAAGAGGTACGCGTAAAAAAAATCTCTACTCATGGTCATAGTTCTTTTCATTCCCACGTTGAAGCACAAATTTTAAATAGTACAGGATCATGCTCTATAAAAGATTTTTGTGAAATTAATGAGATTAAAAATGCCGGGAGCTTAAATATGCGCAATGGGCGAGTAACAAAATTGAATAGTTCTGGGAAGTTGACCATTGAACAAAACTTACAAGCAGAACAGTTTCATGCAATCGGTCTTGTTCAAGCGAATGAAATAGAGGCTAAACATTTTCAATTAAAAATGTCTGGTGGAAATGAGATTGGAAAGCTTATTGCAGATGTGATACATGTAGAAAAAGATACGTTATCTATATCTTTTCTAAAGAAAAAGCTGAATTGTAAATATATTAAAGGTGAACAAATACATCTTTCCTATACAGATGCAGAAATCGTTGATGGAGATATTGTAGCAGTAGGCGATAATTGTCATATACAAACACTTTATTATACAAAAAGCTATTCGATTGCTAAAAACGCCAAGGTGCAGCAAATTATACGGAGGGAAAAGGAATGACATTCATAAAAATCATTCAAGGCTTTTTTTGCTCATTAGCCCTTCTCGTATTATCTATCCTCTATGCAGGGCTAGTCTTAAGCGCATTACTATCAATAGTAGCCGGCATTTTGCGAACATTCGGCTTGGAACAAATACAAATGAGCATTTGGAACGGTGTTGAGCTTCCGATCGCTTTCAGCATTCCTCTAGCACTCTTGGTTTCTTTGTTGCTGTTCTTTTGTTCAATGTATATCAAACGCTCTATCCAATTTTGTTTTTCCAAGCTTAAATTTTAAAATAAGAAGCACACCTTTTGTTTGATAATAAAAGGTGTGTTTCTTATTTGTTTAATAATCATTAATTGTACGCGAGGGTCTAATTCATCTCCCAAAAATGGAGCTCCCTCAAACTTTTTCAAATTCCTCAATTGCTATCTCTTCAACAATTGCTTGTTGTTGTTCTTCATTAAGAGTCGAATATTCGCCATATACTTCATTAGTATTTCTCATCATGCTGTCCATTCAACTATTTTCATTCAATCCTCGTGTATTTGTCATTAATTAATGCCTATTTTAATATATTAGTTAATATGGATGAAAATTCCCACTGCAACTCCATTTGTGAAATAAAAAAATAGAACCTTCCATCCAAAATTAGAATGAAGGTTCTATTTTATTTTGTAGAAACAAACGCTTAAATCCTTTGTTTCTACATCTAATTTTATTTTAAACGAAGCGCTTCGTCTGTTGTTTCGTTAATTTCTTTAAGAAGCTCTGGATTTTCTACTAATGATTTGCCGTATGATGGGATCATTTCTTTAAGTTTTGACTCCCACTCGTTAACATGTTGAGGGAAGCATTTATTGATTACCTCAAGCATAACGTGAACGGCAGTAGAAGCACCAGGAGAAGCTCCAAGTAATGCAGCAATTGAGCCATCAGAAGCACTTACAACTTCCGTACCAAATTGAAGCGTTCCTTTACCACCAGCTTCAGTATCTTTAATAACTTGTACACGTTGACCAGCTACAATAATATCCCAATCATCGCTCTTAGCATTCGGGATGAAATCACGTAGCTCTTCCATACGTTGTTCTTTAGATAACATAAGTTGTTGGATTAAATATTTTGTTAATCCCATCTCTTTAACCCCTGCCGCTAATAACGTTGTAATATTATGCGGTTTTACAGAAGCAAATAAATCCATATTTGAACCTGTTTTTAAGAACTTAGGTGAGAAACCTGCGAACGGTCCAAATAATAAAGATTTTTTGTTATCAATATAGCGTGTATCAAGATGCGGAACAGACATTGGTGGAGCACCAACTTTAGCTTTTCCGTATACTTTCGCATGATGTTGTTCAGCAACTTCTTGGTTTTTACATACTAAGAATAATCCACTGATTGGGAATCCACCAATATGTTTTCCTTCAGGAATACCTGATTTTTGTAGTAATTCTAGGCTTCCTCCACCAGCTCCAAGGAAGACAAATTTTGCTGTATGGTATTCCATTTTACAGCCATTTTTGTCGTGTACTCGTACTTCCCATGAACCATCGCTAGTACGTTTCATGCTTTCAACACTATGATTGTAGTTGATATCAACGTCTTGAGTTTTTAAGTGGTCGAATAACATACGTGTTAATGCACCAAAGTTAACGTCTGTACCAGTGTCAATTTTTGTCGCAGCGATAGCTTCATCTGCTGGACGATCTTGCATAATAAGAGGAATCCATTCCTTTAGTTTTTCTGGGTTATCAGAAAATTCCATACCTTGGAATAAAGGATTTTTTGTCATCGTTTCATGACGTTTTTTTAGAAACTCTACATTGTCTGCACCTTGTACTAAACTCATATGAGGTAAAGGCATAATAAAGTCTTGTGGATTACTGATCAGTTGGTTGTTCACAAGATAAGACCAAAACTGTTTTGAAAGTTGGAACTGCTCATTAACTTTAATCGCTTTGCTAATATCGATTGATCCATCTTTTTTCTCTGAAGTGTAGTTAAGCTCACAAAGTGCCGCATGCCCAGTTCCCGCATTATTTAATTCGTGAGAACTTTCTTCACCAGCTTTATCGAGCTGCTCAAACACTGTAATTTTCCAATCTGGCGCTAATTCTTTGAGCATTGTCCCCAAAGTAGCACTCATGATTCCGGCACCAATTAAGATAACATCTGATTTAATTTGTCTGTTACTCATTTTTACCTTCCTTATATATTAAGATTTGCAGAAAGGATGTAAAGCTCTCCTGCTTAGATGTCTCAGTAAGCCTAGGAGTAACCTAGGAGTACACCTTTTCTGTATCAATTATTACCTTATTGCAGTGTATCATAATTACATAAAGATTAAAATATCAACTATCTATATGAGAGTTATGTGCATTTTTCGAGCCTTTCCCTTAATAAATCAAGAGAAAAACCTCCTATTCCACCACAAAGAAACCTAACCTTTATTTAAGTTTTATGGAATAATTGACCTAAAATTAGCTAGCATTTTCATATAATAATGAGGATTTTTTTAATATTATATCTATATAATAACATAAAAATATGGAACCAGTCTTGTTTTTGCACCAGCTCCACTACATATAAAAACACACCGAATTTTCTTAATACTTTCTAGCGTAAACTTATTTCTTTTATTCTAACCAAAAAACCAAATCTCATCCTATTTTTCGACAGGGCTTTTTATTTTCCAACCATCTATTTTGAAACCACCCATCTGATTAAATACATGGTTTACTACCTCTTCATATGCCTCCATCATCTTTTGTTTGTCCGTTTCAAGTAATGCTTTTAAAAACATTTCTTTAAATATCGAATCAGGAAAAACATTTTTTAGATATTTTTTAATAAATGCTGGCTCTATAAGATAAGAATGTACTTGATAGTATGGAATGCTTTCTAACTTTAAGAACTGACAGTACTCAGAAAATAAATTAGCTAATGAGTTAAAATACACAAAAGGGAAATCCACTCTTTGTTGTTCAAAACAATCCTTTAAATTATCTAGTGAATCCCATAGTGAATATTTTTTTATTTCTAAAACTGTTTTATTTAGTTCATCATAGTCATTGTTTATCCAATGTTCCGCTTCGATTTTTAACTCATTAAGTATTCCCGTGTTATCAAATAGAATCTTTCCTGTAATGAATTGAACCATGGACATTGTTCTATGGATTTGAAAATCTTCTTGAAAGTATTTGCGAATTTGTTTTGGTGGATTAGCGAAATATTCTATAAGAAAACCTTTAACAATTCTATTCCCTCTCTCTCGCCAATCAACATCTTCAGATAAAATAATATGTACATCTATATCAGAACGCTTTGAAGGATCTCCCGTTATATAGCTCCCACATACGAGTGCCCCTACAACATCATTTCGGTTCTTCCAATCTTTTAAAAACTCTTCAAGTGCCATTTGCCATTCTTCCATAAAACTATCATCACCTTTCTTAAAAATTGAGCTTTGGAATATCTCATATATTCAATATTTATCAAAAAAAACCTTTAACTTTGTAAATGAAAAAAACACAGCATTATTAGCTGTGTTAAATTATAAAAAATATTATCTTTTTTATTGATGTTCCCTTTAGTTATAAAGAAATATATCCGTCGTTTTCAGGATCTTTTGTTCAATTAGATGATTATCTCAATTGTTTCTAAAATGATGCCGTTATTCTAATTAGAACACCCATCTAACCTTTATTTTTTTCTAGTAGTTGCTCCATTTTATGATCAGCACGTAGTAAGACTTGCTTTATTTGTTTAATCTCATTTTCTCTTTGAAGCATTTGCTTATACTTATTTTGAAATAATATTTTCAGCTGTTGAACGTTCTGAATTTCCGCTTCTGTCAATTCATCATTTTCATCAGTATTTTGCGACCATTCAAAAAGCATTTTAATTTCTTGAAGTGAAAAACCACATTGCTTTAGTTTAAGAATTGCACTAATGATTTCAATATGTTCCTCGTTATACTCACGATGTTTGTTTTTTATTTCCGGATGTAATAGACCCATTTTTTCGTAATAACGAATCGTATCTTTACTAAGATCCGTACATGTAGCAAATTCACCAATTTTTATGATCATCACCTACTACACTATAAATTTATAAACCAATAATAGCAGTATACAATGGAATATGAAGCGAACGATATGGTGACTATATCTTAGTTGTTTATTTGTCAATAGCCCTTCCGCAACTGCGAATACATGTAACAATACAAATTCAAGGATTAGCAACACCAGTACCAGAGCTTTGTTTGGTATAAATATCGTTACAAGAATACCTATAGATAAAACTACAAATAAGAATGTTCGTATTTGATATCCGTGCTCTTTCCATTGATACAAGCCTGCAATCCCTGTTAATAATGCGTATACCCCTATCAATACATAAACAATAATATCCATTTACATCACCCCATTCTTTTAATACTTTCACTTTAAAAGATGGAGTTAACTCCATGTCAACAGATTTTAATCAAAAGAGCCACAATCAATCTTCTGGATCTACTACCTATCGTTAGTACAAGAAATATACTGCTGTTGCTAATGAAGTTATAAAGCCAATTCCAACTATGAATAAAAGAGTTTTATAGCTAGCCTCTGTGTCCTAGAAAATATCATCTAAACGGTTTTGAATAGACTCTGGTAATAGTTGAAAGAACAATCCTTCATATTTGATATCGAGTATCCCAGCAATGACAATAATAATAATGATGAATAGTAAAAGGGGTTTCTTATTTTTAGAAATCCACTTCAATAGGCTCCCCTCCTTTGAAAAATGAACATTATAGTTTGCAAATTAAGTATATATTGATTCATGTCATATAGAAACCTAACCTTTGATAAATAAAATCATTATCTGTCACCCAAATTAGAGATGTTACATAAATTAATATGACGCTGTACTATATTATAAAATTGGTTTTCTTTTAGTAATTGATTTCAAATCAGTTCCTTTGGGTAAACAATAATCAAAGCTATTGTCTCACCAATGATCGATTTAGATTTTATAAAGAAAGGAATGGCTATGGTAAATTTTAAATCATTTCGAGGGGTCGTCACTCAGATGGATGATTTTCCAATCGGACAAAACGGAGAAAAGGAAGGTTGTTATAAACTAATGACGATAGAAGATAGTACTCGTGGCATCGTCAATTTTGTCATCTCACCTTCTACTTATTTTGTAAACCAAGAAATTGTAACAATCGGTGATCAGATTACTGGATATTATGATGGAGATGCGCCTGTCCCTTTGATATATCCGCCTCAATATCGAGCACTCGTCGTCGTAAAGGAAAATAACTATCAAAATGTCAAAGTCGACTTTTTTAATAGCCAATTAGTGAGTAGTGATGG
Source organism: Lysinibacillus sp. NPDC056185 (assembly GCF_047737915.1). Taxonomy (NCBI): domain Bacteria; kingdom Bacillati; phylum Bacillota; class Bacilli; order Caryophanales; family Bacillaceae; genus Lysinibacillus; species Lysinibacillus sp. NPDC056185. The sequence goes on along the minus strand of NZ_JBLLLQ010000010.1, from coordinate 57,868 downwards.
CCAATTACAACTAAATCTTTCTACTTATACGCCTATCTTGCTTAAAAATGGGCAACCTTTTTCAAAAAGCCCGGCAAATCGAAACCTAATTGTTATCTATGGCCCTACTACAAGAAGCATTCCTGCACAAACTACACCGTATACAATAATTGTTTGGTGTTAACTAAAAACAATAGAAAATATTTCCCAGGAAAGGATTCAATCTTCCACGTTACGCTCTTTACTAACTATACTTTTTCAAATCGACGGATTACATTCTGTTATTCAAAACATTATGTTTCCTCATCTGTACAACATTTCACATATAAAATTGACCAACAGTGCATTATATGTAAGCAAACAAAAGGAATAAAATTAAGCAGCTTAAGTCCTTTAGATTATAGGGCTTAAACTGCTTAAAGCAATATTTTTATTTCTGCTATCTACTGTTTGCCTTGCATTTCGTGTAATTGCTGCTTGATTTGCTCTAAGTATTCTTTATTTTGTTGGACTGTATCCAAATGCTCACCAAATTGCTTTGCATTCATGAATGCATTTTCTGCATGTTCGATTTGATTGAAAGCATGCTCAATCGCTATCTCCTCCGGATGTGACTTTGCATGCTTCAACAAACGCTCTGCCTTTTGGACAGAGTTCCCAAACAAAGTGCTTGGATGATCCTGTTTCCAGCTCATATCTGAGTGCTTAGCCAATTTTGCCTCTTCCCTTCGTGCTAATTTGATAAATAATCTAGATATAGTATTGGAAAATGTGCAGAAAATATGTACGGAAAAGTTAATGAATATCTATGTAATCAAATGAATGCTCCCCTTTTAGAAAGTAATACTCATGCATTAATGAGTGAAGAACAAGTTTAAGGAAAAGGAGACCGTCTAAAATGATCAGTCTCCTTTAATAAAGCCTTTTACTTCACTTTCTAGAGTTAATCGCACTCGATACGGTCCTTCAAGTACATTTCCTCTAAAGCGTATCGACTACAAATTTTCTTTAGCCATCTTTTTATTGGCAGTATGATTGCTTTCCATCCTTTTGCCCTTATTTTTCCTTTGCTAATAGGCTAGCTTTTTGGACAAGAACTTTTCTCTCTCTATTCCTTAGTACGGGCAATATTTATAAAATCCTTCTTTTGGAAAAAAAGTGTGCGAAATCAATTTAAATTCACATACCTTTTTTTATCTATTGGTACAAATATTCATGAAGAACGGATCTATATGATACTATTCTTCATGAATAGTTTAAATGTAGAGAGACATTCCTTTGTTACCTACATCCTATCAATCAAACTCACCTAGAATTCAGGTAAAAATCTTTCATTTCAATTAAGGAGAGTAAACATGAACAACAATAAGGACAACACAGAAGTCATCTTACTTTCTGACCCATCCGAATGCTTGATGCATCCGTTTTATAATAAACAAATCGTCTTTACTGGTGCCCTTTCCACTATGACACGTTCAGAAGCTGCGAAAAAAGTACGAGCTTATGGAGGGATTATGCAAGGGGCAGTTACGCAAGATACAGATTTCCTTATTCTTGGGGACAAACGTCGCGGTATAAGTACGAAACAATTAAAAGCTGAGAAATTGATTAGCCTTGGTCTAGACGTTCAGATTATTATTGAGGATGATTTTATTTGGCTCATTTCAATGTAAAAAGAATATCTACCACATCTTTCAAAGAAGATTTGCCTCAAATATAAATTCATCTCATCTAAAAAGGTATGCAAAACAACTATGTTCACATACCTTTTCACATATTTTATTCCTCAAACTTATGAAAAACTCTCCCTAATAAATCTACATGAGTTTAATTTGAGAGCTTACACACAACAAATTTCAGTAGGGCTAAAACGGATTAACTAAACAAAGTTTAAAAAAATAGCACGGCTTAGTTTACTACACAATCGGAGCTCTAATATAGAACATATCTTATAGTATCCTAGCAAAAGGAGGTGATAAAATGGCGCAAGTTCTTGATTACCAAGCAACTGAACCTCTAAGTACGTTTAACCCAGAAACTGCTTTTCCAATTCCACAGGCTCCATTTAGAGTTCTTTTAGCTTCGATTCAAATAAACATCCCAGGCACCGCTTCAAGAAATAATAACGTTGAGCTACTTGCAAGCGTTGGTGTGACGGGAGTTACAAATATTTCTCAACTTGTATTTAGAATCTTCCGTAACGGGAAAGAAATCTATAATACTCAAAATGGCGCAGAATCAGCTGGTTCAGAACAAAACTATATCTTTACATTCCAAGCTATTGATTCCAACTTACCAGCTGGCACTAGCTTCTATCAGGTTTTTGTTGAGAACATTACACCTAACACACAAGCAAATATTGTTGGACCGATTTCTTTTAGTGGCTTAGCAATAAAAAGTTAACGATAATAGCTCTTACCATGCATCTTGATTATGTTTATGCCCAGTAAAAGTTTGTGGCATACACGATCATTTTTTTAGCGTGTTGATCGATGAATGAGATGCATGTTTTATATAAAGATTTAAAAAAATAAGCTGTATAGAAGTTATTAAAAATCAAACTTTCTATACAGCTTATTTTTTCTTTTATATTAGAGGTCATTTCATCAATTTTGAGAAATTGTTAAAAAGTATTCTACAACAAATTGGCGAAACTGCTTAGCAATTGGTGTAAAGTAGCGTTTTTCGGACCAGGTTAACCCAATAGTTCGTTGACAAGCTGGTTCCCTTGGGGGCTGGTCAAACTTAGCCGCACAAGGATTGTTTTTACTCATTTACCTTTTACTCGCTCTCATCGTCGGCTGGATTTCAAGTCATATCCAGCATAAAGATCCATCTGTCTAATAAGTACATACTTTTTAGAAAGACTCCTTTCTTATTTCCGTGTTTTTTTGTATAACATCGTCTACTCTATAAAATGAAAGTGCTCTATTTTTATACTGCGCTTAGATATAGGTTTAATGAAGATTCTACTTCCGTAGCTACTAGTTCAATAAAATCACGATAATCTTTAGTCGTATGTGCTTTATCTAAAGCATTATAATAAGCTAGTCGGTTTTCTACTTTAATAATAATTGGCGGATATCCTGATTTCATTAACTCTAGGTTTAACAACAATCTAGAAGTTCGACCGTTACCATCAATAAATGGATGGATACCGACAAAAATCGCATGCAGCATCGCACCACGTTCTATTGGATGTAAACTTTGCGCATCCCCTTCATACCATTTCATTAATTGATCCATCTGTTCTTGAATCTTAATCGCCTCTGGTGGTGTATGGACTGCCCCCGAAATAAATACTTGCTGATTTCGGTACACGCCCGCATACTCATCATCAATTCTCTTTAACACTAATCGATGTAAATTTTTTATTTGCCACTCTGAAAATGGCTCTTCTTTTCGCACAATATCCTCAACATACGATATTGCATCTCGATGGTTAATTACTTCTAAATGCTCTCGCATCGTTTTGCCTCCGACAGTAATCCCCTCAAGCACTACCTTAGTTTCGTTTATCGTTAGCGTATTACCCTCGATTGCATTGGAGTTATACGTCCATTCTAAAAACAACTTTTCACGCAAACTTTGCACCGTATATTTCGGTAATGGTCGCTTAGCATCCAATGCCGCCTTCTTTTCATCTATTCTTTCAAACACAAGCTCACCACCTTTTCTTGTTAATTAAATCTTACTTGAAAAGTTAAATTTATTATAGTTTAAACCCTATTTACATTTTCACTTCATTTAAGTAAACGGTCGGTTAAATAACATTAAAGGAGATAACTAAATTGGAACGGGCTGAACAATCTTTCGTGTAATTCGATAGTATATCAGGATAGGGCTATAAATAATCATTTTAAATTTTTCTAACATAGGATGCGAAAAATCTGCTAAATAAAGTGGTGGATTGTTCGGGTTAAAATAGCACTTGGTTTTTATCGATTGGCAACATCTTATTTTTATGCTCGAAAGCTTTCTGTGTATTTTAATGCAAGCTGCGTTCGGGAAGTTACTTGAAATTTTCGATACAAATTTTGCAAATGCTTCTTTACTGTATTTTCGCTGACATATAAATAATTGGCGATTTCTGCATTTTTAAATCCTTTACATAAATACATTAACAACTCTTTTTCACGTTGTGTAGTTTGCAATGACTCGTCTGGCTGAACATATTGATGTAATAAATATACATTTTCAATCGTCCGTTTTACATACAATAGCTTTTGACTATCCTGCTCTGTAAATGGTGTTTCCCCTTTTTTTCGCAAAAAGCCAATAGCCGCTGTTGGCTTTTGCTGATTGTACAAATACATAACCATTTCATCTATAAAATCATTTAATTGTAAAAAGCGTTCAACATAATACCGCTTTTTCTTCATCGATATTACTTCATTTCGTTGCATTAATTGAATATCGGGTTGGTTTCGCATATTCACTGGGTGTAAAGGATCATAATATTTATATTCATGTAGATAATTTTGTACCGTATCTGTTTCTACATTGAAACAGATAGGCTGTTCATTTAACTCCCCATCCGTAACTTCCCAAAATACCGTATGCTCATATTGAAAACATTCACTCAATACTTGCAACATATTCAATTTAAAGTCTTCACTTGTTTGTTGCATATTCATATTCGAAATCTTAAACGTTGCTTCTAATAAATACTTCACCTCTTTTTGCTCACACAACATCAATTCCTCCAATTCCTTATTTTAAATCCATATATTCTCGTTAAAAACAAATTATCCTTTCGGGTAATATCAATTCTTTTCATCTCAATTTAAAATGAATTTGTAAGTCAAAACTATAATGAGGTGATCAGATGAAATTACAAGAATATGCTTCATATGACGGTCTTGGATTAGCGGAGTTAGTAAAAACAAAGCAAGTGACACCACAAGAACTTACAAAATTAGCGCTACAAGGTATTGATAAGGTTAACCCTTCGATTAATGCCGTTGTTAGCGTGTTAGAGGAACAAGCTGAAAAAGCAATTTCAACTTTAAATGATAATCAACCATTTGCAGGTGTCCCATTTTTAATTAAAGAAGTTGTACTCCATGCAGAAGGTGTGCCACATAGTATGGGCAGTCGTGTTGCAGAAAATGCTGTAATGTCTGTCGATAGTGAATTAATGAAACGTTTTAAAAACGCTGGTTTTGTGTTAAGCGGTACTACCACAACACCAGAGTTCGGCTATAATGCAGCAACGGAAGCTGTCATTTATGGTCCAACACGTAACCCATGGAATCTAAACCATAGCCCTGGTGGTTCAAGTGGCGGTGCAGGTGCTTCTGTCGCAAGTGGTATCGTCCCAATCGCACATGGTAATGATGGAGGCGGATCCATTCGAATTCCTGCATCATGCAGTGGTGTCGTTGGCTTAAAGCCTTCACGTGGTCGCGTGCCAATGGGGCCTTATAATAGTGAGGCATTAAATGGACTAGCCATTGAATTTGCGTTGACAAAAACCATTCGTGATACCGCTACATTACTGGACCAAGTAGCTGGACCAGACTTAGGATGCTACTCGATTATTCAAAGTCCAGAAATGCCGTACAGTAAAGCAATTCAGCAAAAGGTACTTCCACTGAAGATCGCCTGGACAACAGAAACAAATTCTGGTGCATTCGTTGATCCGGAATGTATCGAGGCCGTACATAAGGCCGTAAAATTATTAGAAGAATTAGGGCATGAAGTAGTCGAAGCTCGACCAGTTTACGACCAAGCACCATTTTCACGTGCAACGGTAGATATTTGGACAGCGAATATTTATAAAATGATTGTGGGGGCAGCGGAATTAACAGGTAAAACACCTTCACGCGATAATATCGAAGCAGCCATTTGGCAATGCTATGAATATGGCAAAGACTTAAAAGCTAGCGCACTTTTAGAAGCCATTAATACGAATGCACTTGTATCACGTCAAGTAGCGACATTCTTTGCAGATTATGATGTGCTTTTAAGCCCAACAATCGGCACATTACCAGCGAAAATTGGTGAGCTAAATGCGAATAATCCAAACATCTCGGCGATTGAATGGACAGAGCAACTATTCACATACGCGCCGTTTACCAATTTGTTTAACGCAACAGGTCAACCATCGTTATCATTGCCACTTGCGATGAGTGCGTCTGGCTTACCTATCGGGCTACAATTTACAGGACGCTTCGCAGATGAGTTAACCCTTCTACAGCTTGGGAAACAATTAGAAGAATCTGCTCCATGGAAAGATCGTAAACCACCCGTACATGTGGGTGCAGAAATTGCGGAAATCGCGACAACATAAAAAAAAGAAGGTACAGGATTTTTTCTTGTACCTTCTTTTTTGCTAGTTTACGGACATGAATTTTCTATAAGCAACTACACCACCGACTGTACCTAAACTGCTGCCTTGATAGGATTAATTGAAAAAATTAATGAATTCCTATAAGTCATTTCTCATTTGAAAGTTCTACTTTTTTATTAAATTACTAGGAAGATAGATTTAATCTATCTTTGATAACCTGATACTAATTATCAATAATTCAGAATATTTAAATATTAGGATATTCGGATTGGTCCCCTTGTGATAAATTGGAAATATCACACTAAATCCAAAAGTGTGACAACTAAAAGCAGAGGGGGAAATGAGATTTGAAAAAGTTTAATTTTACGAAGTTCTTAAGTAGTATTCTAACTTTCGTTATGGTGCTTTCTCTATTGGTTCCATTGTCGAGTGCTAGTGCTGAAGAATCGAAACCATTCAAGCAGGATAGTCAAAGTGAAAGTATAATTCAACTAAAGGCTGCTATCGCTGAACAGCTAAGCTTGTCTAAAGATGGTCCAACTCTTCACGAAAGCTTACAAAATGTATCAGGCAATCAAGATGTTGCAGTCATCATTCATTTATCTGAAAAGCCTGTGGCACTAGAGCAAGGAATGAGCCAAGTCAAAGGCCAAAAATTCTCTAATGCCCGCGCAAATGAAGTTCGTTCAAACGTAAAAGCACAACAAGCAAAAGTTAAAAAAGAGTTAGCTACTAAAAAAGTTCAGATGACTCAAGGATACACATTTGATACTGTTTTAAACGGTTTTGCGGCAACTGTGAAAGCAAATGATCTCCCGAAACTGCTTACAGTAGAAGGAATTACATTAATCGAACCTGATGCAATTGTTTATGCATCAGAAGATAATACGATGAAATCATCGGAACTTATTAAGGAAGATCAATTAGAAGCTCAAATGAATACAAGTAATTCTTTCCTCGGCATCGAACAGCTTTGGAAGGAAGGTATTGAAGGACAAGGAATAAAAGTAGCAGTATTAGATACTGGTATTGATGCAGATCACCCTGAGTTTGCTGGGGTTTACAAGGGTGGGAAAAACTTCATTCCATATTCAGCAACTTACACGAAGCCTCGGGCAGATAACGATGCATCGGAAACATTGCCCTCGGAGCGTCCAGTAGGGACACCTGAATTTAATGAAAAGGGAAGCTCTTTCTATACTTCTCACGGTACACATGTTGCTGGAATAATTGCAGCAATCGGAGCTAACGAATTCGGTATTAAAGGAATAGCTCCAAAAGTAGACCTTTATGCTTACCGTGTTCTTGGGGCGTACGGAAGTGGAGCTACATCTGGTATTGTTAAAGCAATTGAAACTGCTGTAATAGAAAAAATGGACGTTATCAACCTTTCACTTGGCGGGGGAGCTAACTCTGAAACGGATGCTGGTTCATTTGCTATTAATAATGCAATGATGGCTGGAACAATCGGAGTAATTGCAACAGGGAACGATGGTCCAAATCGCGGAACAATGGGCACGCCTGCAACCGCTCGTTTAGGAATTGCTGTTGGTAACACATCAAATCCTGAAACAATGTATAACGGGGAAGTGAATGTTACAGTTGGCAACTACAACTTAACAAAACAGCTTCCATTAATGGGAACCACTTTTGCGAAAAATTTAGCAACACAGCTTCAAGGAGAATTTGACCTAGTTGCTGTTCCTGGAAACGGGGAAATAAAAGACTTTGAAGGAATTGATGTAAAAGGTAAAGTGGCATTGATTTCTCGTGGCAGTATCGCATTCGTTGATAAAATTGCGAATGCAAAGGCAAATGGAGCAGTCGCAACAATTATTCATAACTTTGCTGGTGGAACGAATGCACCGAACATTTCAGGCACATTCCTTGGTGATTCATTTGATTTTCTGCCAACATTTGATATGTCCCAAACAGATGGCGATGCAATTCGCGCTGCATTAGCAGGCGGAATCGGAAAAGTAAGCTTTAGTAAATTTGCTTCCACAAAGACACTAGGAGATGATGTAAACTCTTCAAGTTCACGTGGACCATCTACACCAAACTTTGATATTAAACCAGATGTAAGTGCACCTGGAACAAACATTATGTCAACGATTCCAATGTATAAAAAAGATTTCCCTGATGCAGATTATGGGGAAGCATATGATCGTAAAACAGGAACTTCTATGGCAACACCACATATTACAGGTATTGCTGCATTAATTAAACAAGCAAACCCTGATTGGAACGCGTTCGATGTAAAAGTGGCGCTTTCTAACACCGCAAAGGTTTTAGATAAAACAACATACGATGTGTTTTCTCAGGGGGCAGGGCGTGTAAATGCTTATGCAGCAGTTCATCCAGAAATTCTTGCCTATGCACTTGATAGCGCAATTTTAGATGGAACTGGTGCAGTTACAGAAAACTTGAAAGGTACAGTTACTTTCGGTCCACAATCACTTAAAGACCGGGATATTTCTGTAACGAAACAAGTTTTAGTAAAAGATATTAAAGGGAACGGCGGCAATTATAACGTATCAATTGATGTGACAAAAACATTTGGTGATGCAACTGTTACAGTAGATCAGCCGACATTTAATCTAGTTGGTGAGCAAGTTTTAAATATTACATTAACTGCTTCACAAGCTACGGCACCAAAAGGCTCTGAAATACTAGGGTATATTTACATCAGCGGTGGAGATACAGAAATTTCATTGCCATTTGCAGCTGACTTTGGTGGCGCAGCAGTAACTGAACTTAAAGATTTTAAGATTACAGAAACAGACCTATCCTTTAACGGAGATGGAGTGAAAGACTCAGCTGTACTTTCATTCACATTAACTGGAGATGTAACAACTAACTATATCGAGCTTTGGGATATTATGAATCCTGAAGGTGGCGAATACGGAGACGGCTACATTGGTTATCTACATGCAGGTACTGCGCTAGGAAAAGGCTCTTATACGCTGAATGTTGGTGGGCAGTACAAACCATGGGGATCAGAACCTGCCACAACGATTCCAGATGGCCTGTATACAATTGACTTCACCGGTCTTGCAGCATCAGGAGTAGTTTCCGGTTATGTTGGACCAATTTTCGTGAAAACAACTAAACCAGAAATTACTGGTTCAGTAGCTAAAGGTGTCGCTACAGGACAGGTAACAGATAAGTATATCGACTACAATGAAGAGTTATATTTATACGGTTTAAATTACAATTTAAATGATAAATTAAAAGCTTCCTATATTTCGACGGTAAATGGCGAAGTACAAGCGCCAGTTGCTTTTGAATTAAATCAAGACGGTAGCTTCACATTCCCAGTAACAGCAGAAACTAATGCTGTATCAGTAATAATTAATGACGCTGCCGGGAATGTTGGTGAAGCATTGATATATGAAAAAGAAGTAGTAGAACCAGTAGTAGCACTTTCTGTAAATCCAACTAAGCTAGACCTAACAGCTGGAGAAACTGCACAACTTACGGTAACAGAAACGTCAACGCCTGCAGTAGGTGAGGCAACAGAGGAAGACGTAACTTCAAAAGCTACTTATGTTGTTGGAGATGAAAATATTGCAACAATAGTAGATGGCTTAGTAACTGCAGTAGGTGAGGGCACGACTACAATTACTATTTCATACGGTGATAATAAAGTTACTGTAAATGTGACAGTTAAAGCATCTGTTGTAAAAGAACCAATAGTAACACTAGAAATTGACCAAGCTCAGGTTGAAACTAGAATAGGTAAAGAAGTTACAGTTAAGATTACTGAAGTAACTATTTTTGATGGTAAAACAACAGAAAAAGATGTTACAAAGCTTGCAACCTACGAAGTAGCGAATGATAAAATAGCTACTATAAAAGCGGGGGCTGTAAAAGGAAAAGGTCAAGGTAAAACGACGATTACGGTAACGTATGGTGAGCATACACTAACATTTGATGTGTTGGTTGTAAAGCCAGGGAATGGGAATGGCAATGGTAATGGCAACGGCAATGGTAATGGCAACGGCAATGGTAATGGCAACGGTAATGGCAACGGCAACGGCAATGGCAATGGCAATGGCAATGGCAATGGCAATGGCAATGGTAATGGTAATGGCAACGGCAATGGCAATGGCAATGGCAATGGCAATGGCAATGGCAATGGTAATGGTAATGGCAACGGCAATGGCAATGGCAATGGCAATGGCAAT
>NZ_JBLLLQ010000010.1:0-47305 GCF_047737915.1 Lysinibacillus sp. NPDC056185 | reverse complement strand
TGGCAATGGTAATGGTAATGGTAATGGTAATGGCAACGGCAACGGTCATAATGAAATTACCGAGTTATAATTTAATTTCAGTTCAAGCAAAAAGAGAAATTGCACAGCGCAATTTCTCTTTTTGGTATTTATTATAAAGCAATCCCTTTAAAAAGATTATCTCCTACTAGATGCATAATAAAACCGAACTTACTTATGATACGGTTCTCCCTTCATAATCCTAAAACTTCTATAAATCTGCTCCACCAAAACAAGCTTCATTAGCTGATGCGGTAATGTCATTTTTCCAAAGGATTGTTGTTCATCAGCACGTTTCAACACATCATCATGTAAACCAAGGGAGCCGCCAATGACGAACGCGATTTTACTTTTGCCGTAGGTCATGAGGGATTCGAGATCTGCCGACATTTGTTCAGAGGTTTTCATTTTGCCGTTAATGGCTAGGGCGATAACGTATGTATCTGGGCTGATTTTAGATAGAATACGTTCACCCTCTTTTTTCTTTACAATTTCCATCTCTGCTTCGCTTAGCTGCTCGGGTGCTTTTTCATCTGGTACTTCAATTAAATCCATTTTTGCGTAGCCACCGAGACGTTTTACGTATTCATCTATTCCCATTTTTAAGTACTTTTCTTTTAGTTTTCCGACTGATACAATCGTTATATTCACACGTTATCCACCTTTACATTTCATTTACAAACAAATTATCCACAAAAGTTATCAACATATCCACAAGCGATTCCTATATCTTGTGTAAAGTTATTTACTTGATACAAGATATTCTGCAGGTCGTTCACAGTAGCTACATTTTGTGGATAACTTTTTACCCTCTTCGATTTTATCCATAATTGGGAACTCTTTTTGCTCAGCCACAAACATGTCTAAAGCGTGTTCTATATGGTTTTCACAGCTGTATTTTTCCATTTTTGCACCTCTTCTTATTTTCCGAAATTTCCACAAACTTATTCACAATTCAGTCTATGTTATCCACAATCTATTGTAACAAAGGTCAGGCGAGTATGGAAGAATAGGCTTTCTACCGCCACTCGCAGTGTATATGTTATTATTCACAATTTTCTAGTTATCCACAATATTTTCTAAATCATCATTAATAATTCATTCGATGCCTTCGAATATTTTTAACGCATCATTAATAATGTGGGATTGATTTCCCGTTCCGGATGGGTGCTTTCCTACGGGCGTCCTATGAGCTGCTTCACTCGCGATGCTCGCTCCAGGGCCTCGGGCCAACAGATGTTTTTTGCGCGAAAGCGTAGTGCAACGAAGCGACAGCACCGAGGTTGGTCACGAAGGCGTTATCACAGGACGTGATGGCTTTAGCCTTCGTTCCTCTATTGCTGATCCCCAAGGAGTCACCCAGCCTCCACTCCAATCAACTTATAAAAATGGCATACATGATAACAAATATTAGTATCAACTTTTGATGATAAATAATATCTTTAAATTCACAAAAAAAAATCAGTGGAGATCTTATAATCTCCACTGATTTCTAATTTACAATGAATCGCTATTTGTTAATGTTAGTGATAGATCCACTAATTTACCTTGGCGGTATACTTTCATCGTCAATTTATCACCAATTTTTTTGTTAATATATAAATGCTTGCGCAAATCGATTGATGTTTCGATTTTTTCGCCATCCATTTCAACTATTACATCGTATTGTTGAATGCCTGCTTTTGCAGCTGGAGAGTTAGGCACAACATTATCAATAACAACACCTTTTGTAACATCATTTGGCAATTTTAAATTTTGTTGATAGAATGACGGAATATCCGTTAAGTCTGCTAATATTTTAATACCCATTGTTGGACGTTTCATTTCACCATTTTTCTCTAATTCCTCGATAATAGGAATTGCTGAGTTAATCGGAATGGAGAAGCCTAAACCCTCAACAGAGGATTGTGCAATTTTCATGGAATTAATGCCGACTAATTCACCAGCAATGTTTACAAGTGCACCACCACTATTACCAGGATTGATTGCTGCGTCTGTTTGTAATACTTCTTGTTGCCAATCTATAGTGCCATCATTGTTTATGTCAACTGGTACAGAACGATCCTTACCAGAAACAACACCTGTAGTAACAGAACCATAGAATTCTAAGCCCAGTGGGTTACCAATCGCAATTACTGTTTCACCTTGTTTTAATACATCAGAGTTACCAAATGTCGCTACTGTCTTAACATCTTTAGAGCTGATTGAAATGACTGCTAAGTCTGTCCAAACATCGCGACCAACTAATTGTGCCACTTCTTTCGAACCATCTGGCATTGTTACTTCTAACTGCTTTGCACCTTCAATAACATGGTTATTTGTCACGATAAATGCTTTATCGCCTTGAACTTTGTAAATAACACCTGAACCACTCCCTGCAGCCTCTTCTGACGTGGTTGTCGGGTTCCAGAATCCTCCACTTTTCACTTCTTGAATATTTGTAATCCCTACAACGGCCCCCGAAGCCTTATCAACTGCTTTCGTAACATCAGTTGTCACTTCTGTTGCAACTTGATTAATGGTTGTTTCATTTTTATTACCATTACCTGCGCTACTTGTTGTTGTACCAGGCATTTGATTAACAAGTCCAGGCATCATGAGCCAAACGAGTAAAGCCCCAATGATGACGCCGATAAAACCGGTAAATAAATAACCACCTTTACCTCCGCCACCGCCTTTCTTTTTATGACGTTTCTCTTGCGTTTCTCGCTCCTCTTGTTCGAGTCGCTCCTGAAGAGGTGACTTCTGTATTTCATCATTTTTTAATAAATCATTATTTTTATCATCATCTTGAAAATAGCCCATTTTCCTCATCCTTTCCCTTATTAGTATTTGCTAGTTGTTACCCTAATATTACAATTCAAACATTAAAATCAGATGAAAAATAAATAAAATGGACATAAAAATGGCTGTTCAATACATTTTCTATAAAATGTGATTGAACAGCCTCATTAAAGCTTCTTTTTTTATTGTTTACTAATCATTAAACGGTTACTAATTTCGTCGGCTCTTCTGCATCTGTATCAAGTAAATTTAAATACTCCCCGACAATAATGCCGCAAGATTGCAACGTTTGTGTAACACTCATGCGTGCAAGCTCTTTCATATTATTATCTTTACTTAAATGTGATAAATATATATTTGTTGGTTTTTCAAATACTACGTCACTCATTGCGATAGCTGCATCCTCATTTGAAACGTGCCCTACATCACTTAAAATACGACGTTTTATAGACCATGGATAACGCCCCATTTGCAGCATATTTACATCGTGGTTACTTTCAAATACAAAGGAATCAGCACCACGAATAATCCCTTTCATACGGTCACTGACATAACCTGTATCCGTAATAACAACAAGCTTGCGCCCATCTTCATGAAAGCTATAAAACATTGGATCTGCTGCATCATGGGATACAGCAAAAGATTCAACAGCCAATGAACCAAAATGCTTTACAGTATCCATTTCAAATTCAAAACGTTGCTCTAAAGGTATATCACCGACTAGCCCGTCCATCGCCTGCCACGTTTTGGCGTTAGCATAAACAGGTACATTATATTTTCGTGCCAATACACCTATTCCTTTAATATGATCACTATGCTCATGTGTAACGAAAATGCCACTTAGCTGTTTCATATTGCGGTCGACTTTTGTAAATAGTTGCTCCATCTTTTTGCCACTAAGACCCGCATCGACAATAAATGCATGATCATCATTCTCTACATAAATCGAATTTCCTGTACTACCACTTGCTAAAACACTAAATCGCATTATTCAACTCCCCAGTCTTCCTCTTCAGCCTTTTGCTTGTCTCCTTGGATTTCAATAATTTTCCCATCAATAGCATCAACGAAGTACTCATCTATTTCTCCGTCCGGTAATTCCACTTGTACTTCCCATGTTGGTATCAACACTTGCGTTTGTGTTAAATTACTAAATGTTGAGTAACCTAGCTTCACTTGCTTAATACGCGATTCTGATTTTAATAGCCCTTTATTATAAAGTGTCTGGAAAATTTGAAGTGGTGGTATGACCGTTTCTTGTTCCTCCATCTCTTCGATATTATCAATCATTGTCTGCTCATACATTACCACTTCGTTATCTAAATTCCACTGTACTTTTAATACGGCACTATCATTGTAATAGAACATTCGATTATTTTTCTTCTGGAAGAAGACTGCGACTCTTTCCTCATGATCTACCTTCCATAGTGCATAAGAATCTCCATCTTTAACGTTTGTATGGACAAAATCAGTAAAGCTTGTATCATCGCTAATATTTCGTAATTTCACAGGGTTAATAAAATTAACACGTATATGTGCATGTGTCTCATCAGTGAAACTTACTCGCTGATTGTCATCGTTAACAATATTTTTAAAATTATGCACTTTGCCTGTAATGTAAGTAGCAGATTCATTACTATTCGGCAGTGGTCCATACGTTATATTATCATCTTTTAAACGGGCTTCTATTGTTTTTTCACCTAGTATTTCAACGCTCTGCGCTTCATTATAGCGATTTAAATACAACCAATACAAGAAGATATTTAAGATTAAAAAAACGAATATAAAAATAGATTTTGTTCTATTCCAATCCATTTATGACACCCCCTAATATGTCAGGCGTCAGTTTCGTCGATATACCGTTACGAATAACAAACCAGCATGGCTCTAATGTCACTATTGTACTTTGGTCATAGGTTAAATAGAAACCCACAACAATATCATCTATATCTGATAAAGCAATGTTATTTAGCTTTTTAATCTTTTCAACGATTTCAGATCCTGACGGAAGTTCCTTCATCTCTTTTTCGGATGGAATATCTTTCTCAAAAGAAAAGTATGGACGTTTGTAGCGGAAAATACGATTATCTCCCCAAATGGTTGTAATTCGGTTTATAGCCTGATCACTATAAATCGGTAGTCCATGTAAATAAAGCTGATAATCTAATTGATTATTGCTTGTACTTGTTGAGGCTAAGCGATAATCATCTGTAAAACCGCCGTGTTCATTGATAAATTCAAAGCTATCCGTAAAGAGCTTGGAAGGCTCTATTCTTACACTACTTTCTGCAGCTGGATATACATAGGTTAATGATTTCACTTTCGAATCAATCACCATCCGTGACATTCCATCGTGATATTTTTCAGTAGTTGCACTTTCATCAGTGCGCACGACATTGTTTAGATTTGTAAATACCACATTTTTAAATAATTCAGGTTTCTCTTCGATTAAATACGTATATTTTGCAGATTCAATTTTATCATTTGCAATATATAGTGAGGTAAAGCCATCTCGCTCCACTTCTTTAAAAGTGCCGTATGTTTTCGCTGGTTCAATAATACTTCTTACAAATTGATTAGCATTTTCTAGACTTACACGTGAACCCATCAATAATTCATTGTTGCCACTAATGAAAAATACCTGTAACACTTTGTTATTATAATTGCCCCAATCTATAATCATACGATTGAAGGTTGTTTCAGGTAGATCCTTATCAGCGAACTGAAAAATCGTGTTAAAGGCAGAGTAAGGAATCTCACCAGGAAAAAAGACGGTCATATAATTGTTAGAACGAATCATATCGTTTACAGAGTCCGCCTTAAGATTATTGTCAATGGGCGTTAAATCTAGGACATTCCATCCCCGAAATGCGTCCATAATATCTATCATTGCACCATTAGATACAGTTCCGGTAAATTCCTTATCAAAACGGTAAATAGCTTTATAAGGACGAATTACATCATCCATTTTTTTTTGTGGTCCGATTAGAATTTCTTTTCCTTCAGTCTGTTCAATAACTTTATAATCTGGCGTGTATGTCCAAATCATAAAGGTTAAAACTACACTTAGCATAACGAGTAGGAATAGAACAACTGATTTAACTGGTTCTATATATTTCATTCCCACTCACCTGCCTCATCAAAATCATCTAAATTAAGTGGTAAAGTGAAGAAAACCGTTGTTCCATGCCCTTCTTCACTTTCAGCCCATATTTTACCGCCATGAGCTTCAATCATTTCCCTCGCAATAGCTAGCCCTAGACCAGTGCCTCCCATAGAACGAGCTCGAGCCCGATCTACTCGATAGAAACGCTCAAAAATACGTCCTACATTTTCCTTAGGAATTCCCATACCATCATCGGAAATCATAACCTTTAGCATATCTCCTTGCGCTGTAAAGCCAAAGCGAATATTACCTCCATCGGGTGAATACTTAATAGCATTAGAAATGATATTATCGATAACTTGTGTCACCTTATCCGTATCGATTTCTACATAATAAGATGCCTCTGGGAATAAACGTTCAAACATCACTTTATCTGACTTAGACATTTCAAAACGATCGATAATACGGTTAAAGAATGAATTAAATAGAACAATGTCTTGATTCAGTTCATAATCTGAACTATCCATTCGTGATAACTGCAATAAGTCATTCACTAAGCGGATCATACGCTCTGTCTCTGTTTGTGTGACATTCAAAAATGTTGGAGCAATATTTTCATCTTTCCATGCACCATCTGCTAACGCCTCTAAATAACTCCGCATCGTCGTTAATGGTGTCCTTAATTCATGTGACACATTTGATACAAATTCCCTGCGATCCATCTCTATTTTTTCCTGTTCCGTAATATCGTGCAGTACGGTAATTAGACCATTAATAAAGCCCGTTTCTTTTTGAATAACAGAGAAATTCGCACGTAAAATATACGGTGCGTCTGCTGTACTGAAATTTAAATTCACCGCATCATTCATGTGAATTAAATCCTCAAAACTATACTCTTGATCAATACCTAAAACAGATGCAATCGGACGGCCTAATGTAATATCTCTTGAAATATGCAGCAGCTCTAGTGCGGGGTCATTAATAAGAATGATGCGTCCTTTTCGATCTGTTGCAATAACACCATCCGTCATATTACTAAGGACCGAATCGAGCTTTCGCCGCTCTGCCTCAGTAGTAGATTGCGCCTCCTGCAAGCGATTTGTTAAATGATTAAAGGTTATAGCCAGCTGCCCTATCTCATCTGTACCATAAACCCGTACTTTTCGAGAATAGTTCCCCTTTGCCATCGCCTGTGCTTGCTTACGCATATCTGAAATCGGCTGTGTAATTGTTCGTGCCACTAAGATTCCTAAAAAGATAGTAATCACTAAGGACACTGCTGTACCACCAAGGAAAATACGGTTAATGTCATTCACTTGTTCAAAAACAGATTCAATATTAGCTTCAATGTAGAGTACCCCTACGATTTCATCATCAGGACCTACACCATCTCGAATTGGCGAAGCTAACACCCACACTCGATTTCTTGTTTTATTATCAAGTTTAATGTTTTCAAATAATGTTTCTGCAGAGATAGCACGGCGTACGAGATCATTATTCGAACGCTGTCCTATCAAACTTTGATTGTCTACCTCAGATGTGGCACGAATACGCTGTCTATTATCGATGACACGGATTTCTAAAATATCTCCAT
This sequence comes from Lysinibacillus sp. NPDC056185, assembly GCF_047737915.1. NCBI lineage: Bacteria > Bacillati > Bacillota > Bacilli > Caryophanales > Bacillaceae > Lysinibacillus > Lysinibacillus sp. NPDC056185. Next base: position 39,803 of record NZ_JBLLLQ010000010.1, on the reverse strand, counting down.
TAGAAACTTCTTTCAGCCCCGTGGAAAACTCCATTACAATCGTTTCCAAGCCTTCTTCAAGAGATGGCATACTCTCATCGCGTTCTTTTAACATTTCTTCACGAATGCTATATTGCATCAAATCAACACGTTGAAAAATAGATTGTCGGAAATTTTCTTTTAAATTTTGCTCTAATTCACGCGCAAAATAAATTCCTATTATTTGCAAAGCAAGAAGTATCAACAAAATGTAAATTAATACCAGTTTGACATGAATTGATTTAAAGAAGCTTACTTTCTGCATTCCTTTTTACTCCTGTTCAGGATTTCGTAGATAATAACCTACACCACGGCGTGTTACAATCCATGCTGGATGACTAGGATTGTCCTCTATTTTTTCTCGTAAACGACGAATTGTTACGTCTACTGTTCGTACATCACCGAAATAGTCATAGCCCCACACAGTTTGTAGCAAATGTTCACGCGTCATTACTTGACCGATATGCTTCCCTAAGTAATGTAATAGTTCAAACTCTCTGTGTGTTAGTTCAATTGCCTCATCACGTTTCAATACTAAGTAAGCATCTGGCTGAATAACAAGAGAGCCTACTACAATTTCATTGGATTCTTCTTCAACCTCTTCGGCAGTAGGGGCTACTACCTGTAAACGACGCATATTTGCCTTTACACGCGCAATAAGCTCACGTGTACTAAATGGCTTTGTCACATAATCATCTGCGCCCATTTCTAGTCCTAATACTTTATCAATCTCTGACCCTTTTGCAGTTAGCATAATGATAGGGAAATCATATTTTTTTCGTACTTCTCGACAAACTTCCATTCCATCACGCTTAGGTAACATTATATCTAAAAGCATTAAATCTGGTTGCTCTTCCTCAACCTTCTCTAGTGCTTCATCTCCATCATAAGCACAAATAACTTTGTAGCCTTCTTTTATTAAATTAAACTGTAAAATATCTGCGATTGGTTTTTCATCGTCAACAACTAAAATGGTCTTGTCCATATTTTTTCTCCCTTTCGCTATTTATCTATTTTTAAACGATTGTATTTATCAATTATGCCTCGGCATAATTGCGTCTGGATTCGGCTTTGTGCTTGCACAAAGAACTCCTTTCCGAATCCATGACATCCGCCGGAGGCTTTAACTTATTTCAGCGGACATCCACTGAAAAATAACTTCAACTCGCATTAACTCACCACCTAAAAGGATGGGAGACTTTTGCTGAAAGAAGTTAAAGTCACTACTCTAACTCTACCATGCTTTTAGCTTCTATGCATTATTCTAAATCCTAAGACACTTTACGATATTATTTTAAACTACATTTCGACAAATATTTCTCGGGAAATAACATAGATTTATATACAAGGTATATAAAAAGACAGCCCTATTTTGGACTGCCTCCTATTCGAATTGATTAACGCCCTACATATGATAATGGGTTTTCTAACAAACCCTTTTTCTTAACTTCAAAAGTGTAGATGTGTAGATATGTACCTGTTGGGTTTCTAGCAGATCCTATATTTCCCATAACAGAACTTTTTCCTACTACTTACTTGTCCTAACTTGCACTTTTATTGATGATAGGTGTCCGTAAAGCACCTTCTAACTTTTCTATAGCAGTATTAATTACCCACAAATAATTTTTGCACCAATATACTGTACCATAAAGAAAATACAGTTTAACTGTTTTCATCTTTTTGTAATGTAAATGTATTAATTCTCTACTAATTGTTACATCATTCCTATTTTTATAACTATTAATAAATATAGTTTTAAAAATGGATTTTTATTCCAGTATAGTGCTTTCCATGAGGTATCTAGACCCTAAGCCGCTCAACCTCTACTCCAAGCGATTGGTTAAGTTCTTTAAATACAGCGGTAGTATTCCATTTATTTTTAGTATAATTTTAGACTTACCCCTTTTTGCTTTTTAAATATTCTGATAAAATAGCAATAAGATACACTAGTTGAATGGAGCGATTAATTTGAATGTTTTACAAACCTCTGGAATAACCCCTAAAGTAAGGAAGCCCCAAAGTAAGAATCCCGTTCGTAAACTTATAATTAGGACCATTATGGTGGCATTAGGTGCATTCATTATGGCACTGGGGCTTGAGCTATTTTTAGTACCAAACCACATTATGGATGGTGGAATCGTAGGTGTTTCCATTATCACTTCTCATTTATTAAATTTACCTCTTGGTATTTTCATCTTCATTTTAAACTTACCTTTCATCTTTTTAGGCTATAAACAAATCGGTAAAACCTTTGCACTTTCCACAGGGCTCGGAATTACTGTACTCTCATTAACAACACTCTTCTTACATAATCTAAACCCGTTTACTCAAGATACGCTATTGGCCACAGTTTTTGGAGGCATGATTTTAGGTATTGGTGTCGGCATCGTCATTCGTTATGGTGGTTCATTAGATGGGACAGAAATTTTAGCTATTTTATTTAATAGTAAAACACCGTTCTCCGTTGGTGAAATTATTATGTTCTGCAATTTACTCATCTTTGCGGTAGCGGGATTTGTGTTCACATGGGAACAAGCCATGTACTCTATCCTGGCATACTATATCGCCTATAAAATGATCGACATCGTCATTCAAGGGATGGAGGAATCAAAATCTGTTTATATCATAAGTGACGACATTGATGAAATAGGGCAGACGATTATGGACCGACTAGGTCGAGGTGTAACCTTCCTTCATGGTGAGGGGGCTTATACAGGTAACGATAAAAAAGTTATTTTTACTGTCATTACACGATTAGAGGAATCCAAGCTTAAATCAATCGTCTCTGAAATTGATGATAATGCATTCCTAGCAATTGGTAATATTGCAGAGGTTAGAGGTGGCCGTTTCAAGAAGAGAGATATTCACTAATAGCAAAAAGGAAGTACCGTATATGGTACGTCCTTTTTAATATTGTTTGAAAAACATCTATGGAAGTGAACACTTTGCAATAAGCATATGTTGCTGCCACTATATTTTCGCATATCATCACTATAAATTAGAGTAATATGCCAGAAGATACATGCTATGTGAATTGGTTGATTGGAGTGGAGACTGAGCGACTCCTTGGGGATCAGCGATAGAGGAACGAAGGCTAAAACCATCACATCCTGTGATAACGCCTTCGTGACCAACCTCGTGTTGGCCCGAGACCCTGGAGCGAGCGGCGCGAGTGAAGCGGCTCATCGGACGCCCCCAGGAAGCTTTGCTCTGTGCGAAAGCGAAGCGTCAGCAACAAAGCGCTCAGTCGGAACGGAAATCAACCCCTCGTTTTGCAGAAGAGTCATACTTATTTTTGATATATCCTGCATTAACGGACAATAATTCTCACCTCATCTCAAATTAGTGTAAGTAAAGAGGTATAAAAAAGGACGTACCGCATATGGTACGCCCTTTTATGATTTATAATTATTTTGCTTCCCAAACGTCCACTAAAACGTTCGTTTGTTCACGTGCAGGACCAACAGAGAAAGTAGCAATTTCAATACCAGTTAATTCACTCACGCGTTCTACATAGCGTCGTGCATTCTCAGGTAGCTCTTCTAATGTTTTGCAGCCTGTAACATCTTCTGACCAGCCTGGAAGCTCTTCATAAATTGGTTCACATTGTTCAATAATATGAAGATTTGCTGGATACTCAGTAATCGTTTCATCTTTATATTTATACGCAGTACAAATTTTAACTGTTTCTAAACCAGATAAAACATCGATTGAGTTAAGCGCAAGATGCGTAATACCACTTACTCGGCGTGAGTGGCGTACAACTACCGTATCGAACCAACCTACACGACGTGGGCGGCCAGTTGTTGTACCGTATTCACGACCAACTTCACGAATTTGTTGACCTACTTCATCAAATAATTCAGTTGGGAACGGTCCATCGCCAACACGAGATGTATAGGCTTTAGATACACCAATAACACTTGTAACTCGTGATGGACCAACGCCAGCACCGATTGCTACTCCGCCTGCAACAGGATTTGAAGATGTTACAAATGGGTACGTACCTTGATCGACATCAAGTAAAATACCTTGTGCTCCTTCAAATAACACTTTGCCGCCTTCATCTAGTACATCATTTAAGATTTTCGATGTGTCTGTTACATATTTTGCGATTTCTTGTCCATAGTTGTAATATTCCTCGAAAATTTCTTCGAATGTTACGCCTTCAACTTCGTAAAATTTCTCAAATAACTTATTCTTAATTGCTAAATTTTGACGTAGTTTTTCTTCAAATACATCCTTGTCTAGTAAATCAGCCATACGGATACCGATACGTGCTACTTTATCCTGATAACATGGTCCAATCCCTTTACAAGTCGTACCAATTTTATTATCGCCACGGCTTTCCTCATCAGCGATATCTTGCTTTATATGATATGGCAAAATAACATGCGCACGATTAGAAATTCGTAAATTATCTGTATCAACGCCACGCTCTTGTAAGCCTCTAAGCTCAGTAACTAATGACTTTGGATTAACAACCAGACCATTTCCGATTACTGAAGTTTTTTCTTTATAGAAAATCCCTGATGGAATTAAATGTAACTTATAAGTTTCACCATCAAATTTAATAGTATGTCCTGCATTATCACCGCCTGCAAAACGAGCGATTGCATCGGCTTTTTGTGAAAGGAAATCCGTAATTTTACCTTTTCCTTCGTCTCCCCACTGTGTTCCTACAACTACAACTGATGTCATAGTCAGCACCTCCGTTAGATACGATTTGTATCTCAATTTTTAAGCCGTTAATTATTGTAACAATGATAGAAACGCCTAGTCAACAAAAATACTTAAAAACACGAACGTAAAATCAAAAAATATGATTCAACGTTCGTGTTTAATAACAGAATGATATGAATATTATCTAACATTCAGATTAATTCCGTATTTGCGTAATCTCCAACGTTGAGTTCTTCTAAAAGAAGGTTCTTATGAATGAAGATAAATTTTTAATCACGTGGAGGTGGTGGCGGCATTTGCGACCAATCCACATTAATGAATTTATTGAATTCCTTTTTAAAAGCAAGTGTAACTGTACCCGTTGGACCGTTACGCTGTTTAGCAATAATAATTTCAATCATATTTTTACTCTCAGACTCTTTATCGTAATAATCATCACGATATAAGAAGGCAACAATATCAGCATCTTGCTCAATACTTCCCGATTCACGTAAGTCACTCATCATAGGTCGTTTATCTTGACGTTGCTCAACGCCACGAGATAGCTGTGATAATGCAATGACCGGAACCTTTAATTCACGCGCTAGACCTTTTAAAGAACGCGAAATCTCAGATACCTCTTGCTGACGGTTCTCCCCTGGCTTACCACTACCTTGAATGAGCTGTAAATAATCGATCAAAATCATACCGAGACCATGCTCCTGTGCTAAACGTCGACATTTTGCTCGAATTTCATTGATACGTACACCTGGTGTATCATCAATAAAAATTCCAGAATTCGATAAACTCCCCATTGCCATAGTTAGTTTACCCCAATCTTCCGTTGTTAAAGCACCTGTACGTAAAACTTGTGCATCTATATTTCCCTCCGCACAAAGCATACGCATAACTAGCTGCTCAGCACCCATCTCTAAGGAGAAAATTGCAACATTTTCACGTGCTTGAACGGCAACACTTTGCGCAACATTCAATGCAAAGGCTGTTTTACCTACAGAAGGACGTGCCGCTACAATAATTAAATCGTTGCGCTGGAAGCCAGCTGTTATATGGTCTAAATCACGGAAGCCTGTCGGGATACCTGTAACATCACCTTTTTGTGATTGCATCTTTTCGATGTTATCAAAGGTTTCCACCAATACGTCTTTGACATGCTTAAAGTCACCCGCATTTTTACGATTGGCTACCTCCATCATTTTCTTCTCTGCTTCGCCTAGTAATGCCTCTACCTCATCCTCACGAGTATAGCCATCTTCTACTATTTTAGTAGCTACACGAATTAAACGACGTAATAGAGCCTTTTCTTCGACAATTTTCGCATAGTGTGCGACGTTAGCAGCCGTAGGGACAGCATTGGCGAGCTCTAGTAAATACGATAGCCCGCCAACATCCTCAATTTCTTTTTTAGCTGATAATTCTTCAGTAACTGTTACAACATCTATCGCTTTTCCTTGATCACTTAAACGTAGCATCGTTTCAAAAATTGTCTTATGTGCATTATGATAAAAATCATCTGCTAGCAAAATTTCAGATGCAGTGATTAACGATTGAGGATCGAGGAAAATTGCACCGATAACCGATTGCTCTGCTTCCCGGTTATGCGGTGGAACGCGATCCATCATCGGTTCGTTCATGGATCGTCGCCCCTTATTCTTCCGTTACATGAACTTTTAATGCTGCAGATACTTCATGATGTAGTTTTACAGGTACATTTGTAAAGCCTAGCGCACGAATTCCATCGCTTAAAGTCATTTTACGTTTATCAATTTTTATGCCATGCGTTTTTTGAAGTGCATCAGCAATTTGCTTTGTAGATACTGAGCCAAATAGGCGACCACCTTCACCTGATTTTGCTTTTAATTCTACTGTTAAAGCTTCTAATTTTTCTTTTAATGCTTTCGCTTCAGCTAATTCTGCAGCAGCATTTTTAGCTTCTAAATTCTTTTGACCTTCTAATTGGCTTAATGCTTGTGCATTTGCTTCAGCAGCATAGCCATTTTTAATTAAGAAGTTTTGTGCGTAGCCGTCTGCTACATTTTTAACTTCCCCTTTTTTCCCTTTTCCTTTAACGTCTTTTAAAAATACTACTTTCATGATTCCGAACTCCCTTCGAGTACCTCATTTATGGCCTCTTCTAAATATTTTCTTACTCCAGCAATGGAATTTGCTTCGACTTGGCAAGCAGCATTCGTTAAATGTCCGCCGCCGCCTAGCTTTTCCATAACAAGCTGCACGTTTACTTCGCCAAGTGATCTTGCACTTATGCCGATTTTGCCATCTGAACGATGCGCAATGACAAAGGAAGCACCAACATCCTTCATTGTTAGTAAAATGTCTGCTGTTTGCGCAATTAGTACAGAATCATACACTTTCGCTTCCTCACCTACAGCAATAGCAATACCCGGCTTCACGAACTTAACTGTTTGCACTATTTTAGAACGCTCGATATACGTATCGACGTCTTCTTTTAATAATCGCTGTACTAGCACTGTATCGGCACCATTTGTCCGTAAATAAGAAGCCGCTTCGAACGTACGGGCTCCTGTACGCAATGTAAAACTCTTCGTATCAACAATAATTCCCGCCAGCAATGCCGTAGCCTCTAACATATTAATCTTTGCACGTTTTGGTTGATACTCGAGTAACTCTGTTATAAGCTCTGCTGTAGATGATGCATATGGCTCCATATAAACAAGCGTTGGATTTTCTATAAAATCCTCACTTCGACGATGATGATCAATCACCACAACTTTTTCAGCCAGCTTCAATAGCTGTGATTCGATGACTAAATCCGGTTTATGCGTATCGACTATAACGAGCAAAGATTTCTCTGTCATTCTTGATGCAGCTTCCTCTGGCGTTAGGAAACTTTCATAGAAATCCGATTTACTCTCTATTTCATTCATTAAACGTGTTACACTTCCGTTTAATTCCTCAAAATTTACGATCACATAGCCCTTCACATCATTCATTTGTGCCATTTTACGTACACCAACAGAGGCACCAATAGAGTCCATATCAGGGTTTTTATGTCCCATAACAAATACTTGGTCACTATCCTGAATTAAATCACGTAGTGCATGGGAAATAACACGTGCTCTAACGCGCGTACGTTTCTCAACAGGGTTCGTTTTCCCGCCATAGAATTTTAGTTTTCCTGTAGGTTGCTTGATAGCAACCTGATCACCACCACGGCCTAAAACAAGATCTAAACTTGATTGTGCTAGTTCACCAAGCTCTACTAATGAAGATGATCCTGCACCAACTCCAATACTTAATGTTAATGACATATTTTTTTGCGCTGTTTTTTCTCGAATTGTATCTAGAATGGCAAATTTTTTCTTCTCAAGCTCCATTAAAATGGATTCGTTTAATACAGCTAAAAAACGATCGGATGATATTCTTTTGACAAATATCCCTTGTTCAGCCGCCCAATCATTAACAATGGATGTCACCATCGTATTCGTTAAACTACGTGGTTGGTCATCCATTGCTTGCGTAATTTCGTCATAGTTATCAACAAATAAAATCGCAATAACTGTACGATCTGCATAGTATTGCTTTTCAATAGCTATCTGCTCAGTGATATCAAAGAAATATAGTAAATTCTCTTCTTTTTTATAATAAACTCGATATTTACGATCACGGAGCGTAATCGTATCTTCGTTTGTCTCTTCGCTCTTCATTAGCACGTAAATATCGTCAGATATATTAACGATACCTTCACCTACTAAATTCTCCATATTTAAAACGCCTTGCATATATGGATTCGACCATTCTATTTCATATTGATCATTGACAAGTAAAATCCCGATTGGCATTTCAAGCAATGCCTCTTCCCCAACTTTTTTCATGCGGAAAGAGATAGATTCAATATGCTTTTCTGTTTCATCAAAGGTAATCTTTTCTACCTTCCACGTATAGGCCATTAATAGAACAAAACCTACTCCATAACCGATACCTATCCCGATATTCCAAATACATAGAAGCATGAACGTCACAATGCCAAAAATGGAAAGAACAAAAAGCGGATAGCGGATTGGTCGTTTTCTAAAAGTCCCCATTACATCAGCCCCTTATTCTTTAGTTTTCCCTTTCACAAGTGAACGTACGTCGAAACCTAAATCTACGATGCCTAGCAATATCATAAAGGATGCTAGTGGTAAGGCTAACAAAGTTGCTATCCATTTTACAACATTCGGCATTCCCTTTTTAGAAATAAAATAATGTATAAAGGAAATCCCCTGCAGGAGTAATAACACCCATAATATATAAGAAAAATTTAAAATAATAATATCTAATGTAGATCCAGATTCTGGACGCATAAATAAATTAATGCATAAAATAATCATGTAATACCATAAAATAGATCGTGGTAGACGCATATGTTGGAACGGTGCAAATTTTGGTACATTCAAACCTAATCTCTTTAATACAGATAAATTCACTGTCACTAATACAAATGCAACTAAAAATGCGCCCAAAGTTACTGTTGATGGAACAGTAGATTCCATCATCTTTGTTACTGCTTCTATCTGTTCAGGAGTCACAGCTGATTGTCCAGGAATATTTTGAGATAGTGCTGTAGTTTGTTCATAATTTTTTCTTGCTTCTTCTATACCAATCTCAATCATATTAATGCCTGCTAAACGCACATATGCTAAAAATACAACTGCAGTTGATAACAATATGGCAAGTCCTGATGACATAAATAAATATAATTTACTTTTTTGTCGGCGTATTGCATCGCCTATAATTATTCCGACAATCGCGAAAATAAACGCGAATGGAAGCATGATTAATCCACTTGTTAAAAACGTTAGGATACAACCGACAATTGCTATAAATATTGATGTGGAACGCTTATATTTTGCGCTATACCAAGAAAACGGTAGCGGTGCAAATAAAAATACTAACATGAGAGCAAATGGAATATACGCAGATAGTATCATCATCAAGGTGAAAATTGCCACCATTGCAGCACCTTGTACAAGCGCCTTCGTTTGATTATTCGGCATTGAAAACCTTCCTTTTTTCAGCTAAACTTACTGACCTTTATTGTACCATTTTTTCAGGTTATTGAACAAAAAACGCTAAGAACAACTGATTGCTTTGCCATTAATTTTGTAGAACCAATGACTAAAGCGTGAAATACATAGCTATATAGAAGATTTTTTACCGAAAAAGAACAAATTCATTCATTGATTATATATATGTGTTTCTCAAATTTTTTCAACAATAAAAAAAGCAACTTACGACAGTTACTAATACATGAAAAAAGGCTTTTAATCGAAATGATTATAAGCCGTTTTGTTTTAAAAAATGTTACTTAGTCGATTGTTTCTCAATCTCTAAAATTTCATCTTTTCTTTATTCATGTCTACTAAGAGTGTAATAAATTCTTATGATAATAGCAAATGGTAATATATAGAGCAATTACTGAGATCAACTAAGATCGTCGCCATAGCGTGGGAGTTGATTTCCGTTCCGACCGGGCGCTTTGTTGTTACTGTCGCTACGCTTTCGCACAGATAAAACAATTGCTGACGCTTCGCTTTCGCACAGAGCAAAGCTTCCTGGGGGCGTCCGATGAGCCGCTTCGCTTCGCTGCAGGGTCTCGGGCCAACACGATGTTGGTCACGAAGGCGTTATCACAGGATGTGATGGTTTTAGCCTTCGTTCCTCTATCGCTGATCCCCAAGGAGTCGCCCGGTCTCCACTCCAATCAACATGACATACATTTTAACCATCCTCATCTTTTGGTGATGTGCTATAAAATAAACGATATTACCAGAATCGGGATATTCATTCTCGATTTCCCTACCCTATGTGATTATTCACATGTTAACCTTCTAAAATTTCTATACTGGCGGTTACAAGATTAGCAACTCCATTTTCACAAATAAAAAAAGCACAATCAAAGCGATTAAACCTTGTTGTGCCTTTATTTATATCTTATTTATCTTCTGCTACGAATGGAAGTAATCCCATGATACGAGATACTTTGATAGCTGAAGTTAATTTACGTTGGTACTTTGCACTTGTGCCAGTTACGCGACGTGGTAAAATTTTACCGCGCTCAGAGATGAATTTTTTTAATAAATCTACATCTTTGTAGTCGATGTGCGTAATATTGTTTGAAGTGAAGTAGCAAACTTTACGGCGTTTGCGGCCTCCGCGACGTGGTGCCATAGTGTGTCTCCTCCTTATCATTTTTTATTTTAGAAGTATTAGAACGGTAAGTCATCCTCAGATACTTCTATCGGTCCTTTGCTATTAGCAAATGGATCCTCATCTACACGTGTATAATTCGGCTGATTCACAGGTGGTTGATTTTGCTGATAAGCATCGCCGCCAAATGAACCCTGCCCTGGCATAGCACCACCAAACTGTTGTTGTGGTTGACCACCGCCATATGACGGTTGGTTATTACCGTAAGTCTGTCCACCACCGTATTGAGGAGATGCAGGAGCACCACCACCATTACGAGGTTCTAAAAACTGTACGCTATCGGCCACTACATCTGTTGTGTATACTCGCTTACCATCTTGTCCTTCGTAACTGCCTGTTTGAATGCGACCTTCCACTCCAATTAAACTTCCTTTTCGCATGAAGTTCGCTAGGTTTTCGGCCTGTTTGCGCCAAGCAACACAGCTAATGAAATCAGCTTCGCGGTCACCTTGTTGGTTTGAGAATGTTCGATTTACAGCAACTGTAAATCTTGTAGACGCAACACCATTAGGCGTATAGCGTAGCTCAGGATCTTTTGTTAGTCTTCCAACTAATACGACACGGTTTATCATCAGAAATGCAACCTCCTTTTTTCAGCATTTTGTTAAATGATTATGCTTCTTGGCGAACCGCAATGTGACGAATGATATCTTCGCTAATGTTAGCAAGACGTGTGTATTCGTTAATTGCTTCTGAAGTAGCGTTTACTTTCACGATTTGGTAGAAACCTTCGCGGAAGTCTTGAATTTCATAAGCTAAGCGGCGTTTGCCCCACTCTTTTGATTCGATGACTTCTGCACCGTTAGAAGTTAAGATTTCGTTGAAACGTTCAACTAAAGCTTTCTTCGCTTCGTCTTCAATGTTCGGACGTACGATGTACATTAATTCGTATTTTCTCATCTGTTTACACCTCCTTATGGACTTAGGCTCTCCTATAAAAGGGAGCAAGGAGCAAGTAATAATTATTACTCACATCAATGAATTGTAACATATATATACATGTCTTTCAAGTCGCAACCAAACAATTCTTTCTATATAATGAACTTAATTCATGAATGAACGGAGGATCTTCATGCAACCAGATAAAGAACCTATCGTAATAGAGTTGGATATAAAAAAACTAATGATGGACAATATTGTTGTCACAAGTGGTCTCGTCATATTGTTTGTAGCTATTCAATATATTTGCTTTAAAGATTTTGATTTTTCATTTTGGACTATGATGATTGGATCTATCCTTTTCGTTATTCTGTATATTGTTTTCATTGTCTTACATGAAGCCTTTCATTTAATTGGCTTTATGGTCTTTGGAGGCGTACCCTTTAAATCATTAAAATATGGCCTGAATTTAGAGCTGGGCGTAGCGTACGCAACAACTGAACAACCGTTACCGAATCATGCAATGAAAAAAGCTTTATTACTTCCATTTTGGACAACTGGCGTCCTCCCGACAATTGCTGGTTTTTATTTTAACAGTACTGTTTTAGTATTAGTCGGAGCTTTTTTAATAGCTGGGGCAGTAGGTGATTTTTCCATGTATAAAGAACTGCGCAAATATCCAAAAAATGCATTAATAGAGGATGATCCTCACTTACCAAAGCTTTACGTATATATGCCTGAGGAAAAGAAATAAACTTTCATGCAAGTCACGTTACAAATAGAATCTGCTTGGCTATAAGTAGATTCTATTTGTGACTGCTATTGTGTTAAAAAACCATGCTGGGCAGCTGTATATAAATTTCTCCAAATACGATTAATTGAAGATGTCTCCGTAATTGCATCCATACCAAGCCTGCGTATTAAGTTATTGGCAATGTCTATACAAGCCGCTGCAGTATCTTTACTTATTCGTGAAAATTGTTGTAGTTCTTCTTCAGTCAACTTATGACCTTCTTTATGTTTTTGCCAGTGTTCATTCAACCTTGAGTAAAATTTCTCTTCAAGCTGTCTAAAGTTCTTCTGTTGCTGCATCAATAGAAATTGTATTGCGCCCATACGTTCAGTACCGCTTGGATCATGCTTTCTTTGCTTTACTAAAATAGACGCCTCTTCTAAGAAATTTTCTGTTATCCCAAGACAAACGCTTATAAAAGAGGCTTCTGCAAATGCACCAAACGGAAAACTATGTACCGCACTTCCATACTTGTTTTTAATTGTGCCTAATTGGAATGTTTCCTCTTGTGGTACCCAAACATTTTGCACACGAATCGTATGACTAGCTGTCGCTTTTAAGCCCATTGCTCGCCAATCATCAAGAACCTCTACATGATCACTATTTATTGAACAACTAATTATTTCATCTGTTCTAATACCCTCATTCTCGACAAAGCAATTCATCGTAAAAGTTGTAGCATAATCTGCTCCACTACAATACTTCCATTGACCTGTTACTCTATAACCATCATCTATTTTTACTGCTGTACCCGTAGGATAGCCACTACCTGCTACGACTCCATTTCTTGGTGAAAATATTTTTTCACAAACTTCTTTATTTAATGCTGGAATAAACGCGTTACCCCCTGTCCCTATTGTGACAAGCCAGCCAAAGTTGCCATCAAGTGTAGACATCTGCTGGAATACTTTAATGCCCTCTAGTAGATCTAAATCTTTACCGCCTAATTCCTTTACAGTGAATAGCTTAAACAATTGATGCTCATAAATAAGCTCTAGTATATCTTCTGGTAATCTTCCTAGCTGTTCAATTTCTAAACCACGTTCTTTTATTTGTAATATGTCCATACCTAACCTCCCATAGGATTGAAAATTCAGATAAGTATATAAACAAAAAAGGCAATCCATTGAAAGATTGCCCCTGTTTGTATTTTACACATTGAAACGGAATAACATAATATCGCCGTCTTGTACTACATATTCTTTACCTTCAAGACGTACTTTACCAGCTTCTTTAGCAGCAGGTTGAGAACCAGCTTCTACTAAATCATCGAAAGCAACTGTTTCTGCACGAATAAATCCACGTTCAAAGTCTGTATGAATGACTCCTGCACATTGTGGTGCCTTCATACCTTTACGGAACGTCCATGCACGTACCTCTTGTACACCAGCAGTGAAATAAGTTGCTAGTCCTAGTAAATCATATGAAGTACGGATTAATTGGTCTAAACCAGATTCTTTAATGCCTAGTTCTTCTAAGAACATTGCTTTTTCTTCATCATCAAGCTCAGAAATTTCTTCCTCGATTTTTGCACAAATTGTGATAACTTGAGCACCTTCAGCAGCTGCATACTCACGTACCTTTTGCACGTATTCATTATTATCTGCGTCGGCTACTTCATCTTCTGAAACATTCGCCACATAAAGCATAGGTTTAATTGTTAAAAGATGAAGCCCTTTAATAACCTTTAACTCGTCTTCTGAAAGCTCTGCAGCGCGCGCTGGTCGGCCGTTTTCTAATTGTTCTTTAATTTTCATAAGAACTGGTTCTTCAATCATTGCTTCTTTGTCTTTTTGCTTTGCCATTTTGCTAACACGTTGTAATCGCTTATCAACAGATTCTAAATCTGCAAGTGCAAGCTCTAAATTAATAACTTCAATATCGTCAATCGGATCAACTGCACCTGATACGTGTGTAATATTTTCATCTACAAAGCAACGTACTACCTGGCAAATTGCATCTACTTCACGAATATGAGCAAGGAATTTGTTCCCTAAACCTTCACCCTTTGAAGCACCTTTTACGATCCCAGCAATATCTGTGAACTCAAATGCTGTTGGTACTGTTTTTTTAGGTATTACTAATTCTGTTAATTTATCTAAACGTGCATCTGGTACTTCAACAATACCGACGTTTGGATCGATTGTTGCGAATGGATAGTTTGCAGCCAATGCGCCCGCTTTTGTAATTGCGTTAAATAATGTTGATTTTCCAACGTTAGGTAAACCAACGATTCCAGCTGTTAATGCCATGTATGGACACAACCTTTCTATGATCTGTTCAAATTTGCTCTTATCTCCCGTACTAACGGATACTGTGAGGTTACAGAAGTCCTCACTGATTAATCACTGTATAACCCTATCTATTATATTGATTCACTCATAAAAAGTCTAATATACATCAATTTCGCATTGGCGTAATTGCATAGGTTTTATCTTCAATCAGTGGGTGTCAAAACACATACTGATTAAAGATACAAACTATTCTTCACTAGCGGAAATTAAAACCTTTTTCATTTTTTTCTCAAATTCGCGGCGCGGAATCATGACACTATGCTGACAGCCTTCACATTTAATGCGGACATCCGCACCCATCCGAATAATTTTCCACATATTAGTGCCACATGGATGCTGCTTTTTCATTTCAACAATATCGTTTAAACCAAATTTCTTCGCTTCCATATTACTCATTTCTCCCCTCTTCATTTCCATTTACACCATAGAACATCATTTTCGGATGAGCCATTGGTATATTATTTTCTTCAAAGAGTTTTGTAACATCGCGACGAATAGTACGAGCCACCCCGTATTGTTGTTGTGGTAATGTTTCTGCGGCTATACGAATCGTTACCTCTGTACCCTTAACATTTTGTACACCTAAAAAGACAGGTACTGCTACAAGTTCCTTATGAATTTCAGGTAAAGTATCTAAATACTTTTTAATAATAGCCTCAGCTTTTTCAAACTTGGCATCGGTCGTCATTTGTAAATCTATATAAATTTTAGAGTTGTTGACAGAGTAATTGACAACATCACCAATCGAACCATTCGGAATAATAAACTGCTCCCCTGTAGAACCATTAACCTTTGTCGTACGTAAACCGATTTCTACAACAGTTCCTTCAGCTGAATTTATTTTTATATAATCACCAACACCAAATTGGTCTTCAAAAATAATAAAGAATCCAGTAATGACATCCTTCACTAAACTTTGCGCACCAAAACCAATGGCTAAACCGACAATCCCTGCTCCAGCCAATAACCCCGCTATCTTAATCTCCAAGATAGAGAGAATAGCAACGATTGCTGAAAAATAAACAACATAGGAAATGACACTTTGTAATAATCTTGAAATTGTTGTTTGTCGACGTTCTGAATGGTCTAAAGGTGAACGCATACGCATTAAAAACACTTTTTTAATAAACTTTTTTCCTAATCGTACAGCTAGCCACGATGCAATCAAGATAATAGTAATCTTAACCGAAACTTTTGTTATATTTATCCAAAGATCCTCTGACATCAGCTTGTCCCAACCGTTTTTTATTACCCTTTCGTTAAACCAATCCATTATTACCACCTCTTGAATAACTTGCTAAAAATTTGCGTATACTGCATAAAAATCGAGCACTTCTTACAAATAAAAAGGAAAGTGAGTTTTTTTATGAATACTATACCAAAATTGTTACTCCCTTATTCTCTTCATCATGAAAGTAAAAATATCGTTTGGCAGTTGAGTACATTATTTTTAGAACATATACCCTTTCATCATGAACGCCTTATTTTCTGTTGTATTGGAAGTGACCGTTGTACAGGTGATACACTTGGGCCATTAACAGGTAGCTTCTTAAAAAAGTCTGTTAGTTTTCCATATGAAATTGTAGGCTCTTTAGACAATCCTTTGCATGCTCTTAATTTAGACACTACTATGCAACAGCTACACAATCATACTATAAAACCATTCATTATTGCGATTGATGCATGTCTTGGAAGTGAACAAAATGTTGGACATATTTCTGTACAGAATGGACCTATTTTTCCGGGAAAAGCTGTAAAAAAAGAATTACCTCCCATCGGCGATATTTCCATTAAAGGAATAGTCAATGTTGGAGGCTTTATGGAAATGCTTGTTTTACAAAATACAAGACTTCATATTTCTTATGCAATGGCGGAAAAACTTTCAAGAGCTCTGTTGCTCGCTGCACATCGTTACTCACTGAAAAATATAGAAGATAGCAACCACAATGCCGACAATGATGAGACCTGGCAACAAGTTAGCAGCCTTGATCTTAGTTAAGCCTGCTATATTTAAACCAATGGCAAAAATCATAACACCACCTACAGCAGTCATTTCTTGAATAAACATTTGTAGTGCAGCATCTGGTATAAAAGAGCTGATAACACCTGCAAAAAGTGCAATTAATCCTTGATAGACGAATACAGGTACTGCAGATAATAGCACTCCAATACCTAATGTAGATGTTAAGATTATCGATATAAATCCATCGATTAATCCTTTCGTAATAAGTATATTATGATCGTTACGCAGACCACTATCGAGTGCACCAATGACGCCCATGGAGCCAACTACAAATATTAAAGATGCCGTTACAAAACCTTCTGCTATGCCAATTTGATTATTATCAGTGCGATTTTTACTAAATAAAGATTCTACCCATTTTCCAAGTCTATTCATTTGCTTATCTAAATCTAACCACTCACCAATTACTGTACCTACCACTAAACTAATCATTAAAATAATAAAATTATCACTTTCAAAGCCCATTTTAATCCCTAAAAGTGCAACTGCTAAACCAATAATCGATAATACAGTAGATTTCATCGATTCAGGAATATTTTTGAAGATACGTCCTACTAATGCACCTACCATAATAAGCAAAGCGTTAATTAATGCCCCTAGTAATACCACGTCCCAACCTTCCTTCTCTCTAGAAAAATAGAGAGCGCCTTGTAGTTCGGCGCTCTGATCACGTTATCGATATTTCTCTTATTCTTCCTCTTCCTGTAAATTTAATATTTCTAAAATACGTTCTAAATCATCTTCAGAGTAAAATTCAATTTCAATTTTCCCTTTATTATTAGCTTTCCTAATTTGTACATTTGTTCCAAAGTAATCACGTAACTGTGATTCCTTTGCTGCCACGAATATATCTTTTTTCTTTATTTGAGTTGTTTCACGTGAAACTTCTTCATTCAAATTGTGTACTAACATTTCAACTTGCCGTACGTTTAACCCTTGTTTAATGACCTTATTTGCCACTTCTGATATTCTTCTTTTATTTTTCAATCCAAGTAACGCTCGTCCTTGCCCCATCGATAGTGTTCCATCATTCATAAACTCACGAACATCCTCTGGTAATGCAAGTAAACGAACATGATTGGCAATATGCGGTCTACTTTTCCCTAATCTTTTGGATAGCTCCTCTTGTGTTAAATGTAAGCTTTCCATTAAGCTTTGATATGCTTCAGCCTCTTCAATAACTGTCAAATCTTCACGCTGTAAATTTTCTAAAATAGCTAGTTCCATCATTTGCGCATCTGATAGCTCTTTTATAATAGCTGGAATAACCTCTAAACCTGCTAATTGAGTCGCTCTATAACGGCGTTCTCCAGCAACGATTTCATATTTACGTCCTTTTTTACGTACAGCAATCGGCTGTAAAATACCATGTTCCTGTATAGAGTCAGCTAATTCTTGTAAAGTTTCTTCATCAAAAATTTTACGAGGCTGAAATGGGTTCGCGGCGATAAGCTCTAATTGTATTTCTTCCACTTGCCCACTTTGTTCTATAGACTCTCCAGGAAATAATGCGCCTATGCCTCTTCCTAAACCTTTAGCCATTTTTAATCACTTCCCTCGCCATCTCTAAATACACTTCTGCACCTCTTGATTTTGCATCATAAATGATAATCGGCTGCCCATGACTTGGAGCCTCACTTAATCGCACATTACGAGGAATAATTGTTTTGTATACTTTATCCTGGAAATACTTTTTCACCTCATCAATAACTTGTAAGCCTAGGTTTGTTCTAGCATCAAGCATCGTCAACAATACACCGTCAATGTATAATTGCTGATTTAAATGTTTTTGCACTAAACGGACAGTTGATAACAACTGACTTAACCCCTCTAATGCGTAATATTCGCATTGTACAGGAATAATAAGCGCATCCGAAGCAGTTAAAGCATTAATTGTTAGTAGCCCTAACGAAGGCGGGCAATCAATAATAATATAATCATAGTTTTCTTTTACATCTTGAAGTGCGTGCTTTAAACGTACTTCTCTGGAAATTGTTGAAACTAATTCAATTTCTGCTCCTGCTAGTGAAATGGTTGCTGGAACGATTGCTAAGTTTTCGACATTTGTTTGTTGAATGACATTTTCAACGTTTTCATCATCAATTAATACATCATAAATGCAGCCTTGAAGTTCTCCTTTATTAACACCAAGTCCACTTGTTGTATTTCCTTGTGGATCAGTATCGATTAAGAGCACTTTCTTCCCTAAGTATGCTAGACAAGCGCTCAAATTGACCGATGTCGTTGTTTTTCCTACGCCACCCTTTTGATTGGCGATTGCTATAATTCTACCCATTTAAAAGCACCTGCTTTCATCTATCAAAGTTCACTTTGATAAATCATTTGTAAAATCACTGATCAATTATGCCTCGGCATAATTGTGTCCGGATTCGGCTTTGTGCTTAGGCCTGCACGATGCAGGTCAGTTAGCCGTTATCGCATGGATGCGATGGTTTTAGGCTAACATCCTCTAAGCACTCCTTTCCGAATCCGTGACATCCGCCGCCGGAGGCTTTAGGCCAACAGATGTTTTTTGCGCGAAAGCGTAGTGCTAACGTAGCGTCAGCAGCACGAAGTTGGTTACTCAGTCGTGTGTTGTTGCTGTCGCTTCGCTTTCGCACAGATAAAACCGTGTTGCTGTCGCTTCGCTTTCGCACAGATAAATTGCCACAGGACGTGGCGTTCTTAGACTGAGTTCCCCTATTTCAGCGGATGTTTGGACACCTGCTGAAAAGTAACTTAAACCCGCATTCATATTACCACTTATAGAGGTGAGAGACTTCTGTACCTGTCGCTACGCTTTCGGTACAAAAAACACTTACTGAAAGAAGTTAAATATCTCTATCTTACTTTCATTCTATCAAAAAAACAGAAAATAGTTGTATAAAATATTAAGAATATATGCAAAAAAGGAGACATCTCAGAAATATTACTGAGATGCCTCCATAGTAAAGAGCTATAAAAGTGGCTCATCATCATAACGTAACGTTGATTTCCGTTCCGGCTGGGCGCTTTGTTGCTGTCGCTTCGCTTTCGCACAGTAAACATTTGTTGCTGTCGCTTTGCTTTCGCGTAGAGCAAAGCTTCCTGGGCCTTCCAACTCCCGCTCCTATCAACTTATATACCTGGTATACGTTATACAAATGTCATCCTCAACTTTGATGATGTTATGAAAGTCAATTCTTTATTTTTCTAATATAATTTCAATTACGACTTAAGACTTTTTCTTTTTAGGTATTTTCACTGTAATTTGATAATATTCCTCTGTGTCTTCTTCTTCAGTCTTAACTGTTATACCGCTCTTTGTTACCATAGATAACGATTGTTTAATCGTATTTAAGGCAATGCGTACGTCTTTACTAATGGCCTTACGTTTCGGCTTTACTTTCTTTGGCTCCGCTTCTTCTTGAACTTCTGCCTCCGGATGTAATAAAGAATAAATTTGTTCTTCTAACTGACGAACATTCCAATCATTTTCAATCGTTTGTTGTAAAACTTCTAGCTGTAACGACCGATCTTTAATTGCAATTAATGCACGTGCATGTCGTTCAGAGATTTCACGCTTCAAAATAGCTTGCTGCACTTCTTCAGGCAGCTTTAGTAAACGTAATTTATTGGCTACCGTGGATTGTCCTTTTCCAAGTCGTTGGGCAAGAGCTTCTTGTGTCAGCTCATGAAGCTCTAATAATTTTTGATAGGCAACAGCTTCTTCAATTGCTGTTAACTCCTCACGCTGTAGGTTCTCGATTAACGCGATAGAGGCTGTTTCCTTATCAGATAAATTTCTTATAATTGCCGGGACTTCTGTCCATTGTAGCTTTTTCATTGCTCGATAGCGACGCTCACCAGCAATGATTTCATATTGATTTTCTGCTGTTTTACGTACAACAATTGGCTGAATTACACCATGTGTATGAATGGTTCTTGATAATTCTTCAATTTTTTCATCATCAAAAATAGTACGTGGCTGAAAACGGTTAGGCACAATTTGATCAATAGGCAGCTTTATAACTTCTTCTGCTGCATGAACCGTCTCTGCTTGTTCTACTTCATTTTTCACAATAGGCTCAGTTTTATTTCCGCCTCCAAAAAAACGTGAAAAAGGACTTTTCATCCAAGTGGCACCACCTTTAAGTAACTATCTTGCTCTGTTTCATTCTATTATTATTTATTATATTTCTTAAAATGTATATAGTTCGTAGATGTCATTTGCGTGAACCATCCATAACTAGTATGTATGCTCAAAATAGAAAAAATATTTTCTACTTTGAGAAGTTTCACATGAAACACTAATTATTGAATTGGTGTTTTATTTGGTACACCTGGTTTACGCGGATATTTTTTCGGTGTTCCTTTTATTTTATCAAAGATATATAACATGCGGTCACTTTCTTCAACAGGTAGTAGGAAAGAAAATTCTTCTTTTAGCGTAACCCCTAATGTGGCCAATGCTTTTTTTGCATCTTTTAATTCTTCCGCACCAGCTGCTGCTTTTAAAGCAACAAAATAGCCACCTTGCTTTGCTAGTGGTACACATAACTCCGATAAGACCGATAATCGGGCTACTGCACGAGCTGTTACAACATCAAACTGTTCACGATATTTCGCATTTTGTGCAAATTCCTCTGCACGGGCATGTACGAAATTCATATTATCTAATTGTAACTCATCACTTAAATGATTTAAAAATGTAATTCTTTTATTTAAAGAATCGACAATTGTTACATGTAAATGTGGGAAACAGATTTTAATTGGAATACTTGGAAAACCAGCACCTGCTCCAACATCACAAACTGTCGTCACTTTTGAAAAATCAAAATAGAAAGAGGCACTAATCGAATCATAAAAATGCTTTAAATAAACACCTTCTAAATCCGTAATAGCAGTTAAGTTCATCTTTTCATTCCACTCAACAAGTAACTCAAAGTATTTTTTAAATTGAGCAATCTGCTTTTCAGAAAGTTCAATGCCCTTTTTCTTCAGAGCCTCGATAAATTGTTGTTCGTTCATGTAAAGTCTCCTTTTTCTAACTGGCTTTACTATCCCTATTATTGATTTGTAAGCATGTATTCGTTCACATTTACAAATCAACTACTATATAAAAATAAGATTAGCCTTAAAAATAGGAAGCGGGCACAAAGGTATGCCCGCCTCTTATTCACTTTACTGTTGTTCATTATTCGCCGCTGACGCGGGCAATTTTACCTTGCTCAATATAAACAAGTAATATTGAAATATCTGCTGGGTTTACACCAGAGATTCGCGATGCTTGGGCAATGGAAAGTGGTGTAACTTGTTTTAATTTTTGTCGAGCTTCTGTTGCTAGACCTGAAATAGCGTCATAATCGATATTTTCAGGAATTTTTTTATTTTCCATTTTATGAAGCTTCTCAACTTGTTGCAATGCTTTTTCAATATAACCTTCATACTTAAGCTGAATTTCAATTTGTTCCTTCACTTCATCCGAAAACTCTATGTCTGCTGGAATTAACGAAGAAACTAACTCATAATGCATTTCTGTACGTTTTAATAAATCTGCTCCACGGATACCATCTTTTAGCTCACTACCACCTACAGAGCGAATAGTAGCTTGTGTTGCTTCATTTGGTTTAATAATCACTTCACGGAGACGTGCAATTTCGTTTTCAATCAGCTCTTTTTTCTCATTGAATGTTGCATATCTTTCTTCAGTAATCATTCCCATATTATAACCTAGCTCTACCAAACGTAAGTCAGCGTTATCATGACGAAGTAGTAAACGATATTCTGCACGAGATGTTAGTAAGCGATACGGTTCATTTGTTCCTTTTGTTACTAAATCATCAATTAATACGCCAATATAAGCATCTGAACGACTTAAAATTAATTCTTGTTTTTCAAGCACATTAGCAGCAGCATTTATCCCAGCCATTAAGCCTTGAGCAGCCGCTTCCTCGTAACCTGATGTTCCGTTGATTTGACCAGCAGTATACAACCCTTTAATACGTTTTGTTTCTAAAGTTGGCCACAATTGTGTTGGCACGATTGCATCGTATTCAATAGCATAGCCAGCACGCATCATTTCTGCTTTTTCTAAGCCTGGAATTGATTTTAGTAAACGTGTTTGTACATGCTCTGGTAAACTAGTCGATAAACCTTGTACATATACTTCACGTGTATTGCGACCTTCTGGCTCTAAGAAAATTTGGTGGCGCGGTTTATCGTTAAATCGCACAACCTTGTCTTCAATAGAAGGGCAATAACGTGGACCCGTACCTTTAATCATCCCTGAGTACATCGGTGAAAGATGTAAGTTTGCCTCGATAATTTCATGTGTTTCTAGGCTTGTATAAGTTAACCAACAAGGAAGCTGATCCGTGATGAATTCAGTTGTTTCAAAGCTGAATGCACGTGGAACATCATCTCCTGGTTGAATCTCTGTTTTATCATAATCAATCGTACGGTTATTCACTCGTGGTGGTGTACCTGTTTTAAAACGCACAAGGTCAAAACCAAGCTCTTTTAAGTTATCAGCTAAACGAATTGACGGTTGTTGGTTATTAGGACCACTTGAATATTTTACGTCACCAATAATGATTTCACCACGAAGGAATGTACCTGTTGTGATAACAACTGTTTTAGCGCGGTAAATAGCACCAATTTGTGTAATAACACCTTGTACTTCCCCGTCTTCAATTATTAGCTCTTCCACCATTCCTTGCTGAATTGTCAAATTCTCAGTTTCCTCCAACACACGTTTCATTTCTTGTTGGTATAAAACTTTGTCCGCTTGTGCACGTAATGCACGCACAGCAGGACCTTTCCCTGTATTTAACATCCGCATTTGAATATGCGTTTTATCAATAACTTTCCCCATGACGCCACCTAATGCGTCAATTTCTCGTACTACAATTCCTTTGGCAGGACCACCAATGGAAGGATTGCATGGCATAAATGCAATCATATCTAAATTGATTGTTAACATCAGTGTGTTAGCACCCATTTTGGCAGCAGCGTGTGCAGCTTCAGAACCTGCGTGACCTGCGCCAATTACGATAACATCAAACGTGCCTGCCTCATAATTTGTTGGCATAGCTCGTATCTTCCTTTCTTTAGTAAAATTATTTTCCTAAACAGAACTGTGAAAATAACTGATTGATTAGGCTTTCTTGTACTGTGTCGCCAATAATTTCCCCAAGTATTTCCCAAGTTCTAGTAACATCTATTTGCACCATATCAACAGGTACACCAGCTTGTGCTCCAGCTAATGCATCCTCGACCGTTGCTTGTGCTTGATGAAGTAATGCAATATGTCTTGCATTTGAAACATATGTTAAATCGCCCGCTTCAATTTGCCCTTCAAAGAATAGCGCAGCAATCGCTTCCTCTAGCTCTGCGATGCCCTCTTCCTGTAAAAGAGAAGTTGTCACAACGCGATGATTGCCTGCTAGCTCTTTGACACGAGCTACATCAATTTTTTGCGGTAGATCTGTTTTATTGACAATAACGATGTAATCCATCGCTTGAATTGTTTCGAATAGACGCTCATCTTCGACAGTCAATTCCTCTGCGTAGTTTAAAACAAATAAAATTAAATCTGCGCCACGTAACGCCTCACGTGAACGTTCAACACCAATTCGTTCGACGATATCCTCTGTCTCTCGAATACCAGCTGTATCGACTAAACGAAGCGGAACACCACGTACATTCACATACTCTTCTATAATATCACGAGTTGTACCTGCTATATCTGTCACAATAGCCTTATTCTCCTGTACTAAGCTATTTAAAAGAGAAGATTTCCCAACGTTTGGGCGGCCTAAAATAACAGTTGATAGACCCTCTCGTAATATTTTCCCTTGAGAAGATGTTTGCAAAAGTTTAATAATTTCATTTCGTACCCATGTACATTTTTCTACTAATACGGGAACTGTCATCTCTTCTACATCATCATACTCCGGATAATCTATATTAACCTCTACTTGTGCTAATGTCTCTAGTAATGCTTGGCGTAAGTCACCAATTAAACGCGATAATTTGCCATCCATTTGTCCCAACGCAACATTCATCGCTCTATCAGTTTTTGCTCTTATTAAATCCATGACTGCCTCAGCCTGTGATAAATCGATACGTCCATTTAAGAATGCGCGTTTTGTAAATTCACCTGGCTCTGCGAGTCTTGCTCCATTTGTTAATGCTAGCTTTAATACACGGTTCACCGAAACTAGTCCCCCGTGACAGTTAATTTCTATTACATCCTCACGAGTGAATGTTTTAGGTCCGCGCATTAATGACAGCATTACTTCCTCTACAACCTCATTTGTTTTTGGATCGACCAAATGTCCATAATGAATTGTATGTGAAGCCTTCGTTGCTAAACTTTTACCACCAGGCGATCTGAATATTTTATCTGCAATCGCGACTGCTTCGTCCCCACTTAAACGAACAATAGCAATAGCTCCTTCACCCATAGGTGTGGATATCGCAGCAATTGTATCGAACTCCATTTAATGACCTCCTTAACGTTATCCACATGTGGATAAATAAAACCGACCAATACTTACTAACACCTTAGACTAACATATTTTTTGCAAAATCTAAAGTAAGGATAATTTCCAATTGTGGATAATCAGAAAGCTCTACATTATAGCACGTATTTCGACAAAAACTGCGAATGCTAGAACGTTCTTTCTAGATCATAAAAAAACTATTTTGCCAATGAATAAAGTATGCTCTTCGGCAAACGGGGGGTTGATTTCCGTTCCGACTGAGCGCTTTCCTGGGGGCGTCCGATGAGCCGCTTCACTCGCGTTGCTCGCTCCAGGGTCTCATCTGTGACGCTGATCCCCAAGGAGTCGCTCAGTCTCCACTCCAATCAACTACTTGGCATATATCTTCTGGCATGTCACTCAAAATTTATAGTGATAAAACAAAAACTTCAGCTATTTTTGTCTGTGCGAAAGCGAAGTGGTAGCAATAACTGGTGTACAATTGTGTCACTGTTATAAGTCTTTTCTTTTCTATTTATGGTAAGTGTTCACTTTTGAATTGAATGATACTTATAAAAGTTCTACACTATCGCTGATTGGAGTGGAAGGCTATTCGACTCCCGTGGGAAAGCGAGACAGGCGAGACCCTGCATGTAGCGGATGTTTTCCGTGCGAAAGCGAAGCGACAGCAACGCCAGCGGAGGAAGCGAGTAGCCTGGAACGGAAATCACCCTCATCTGAAGTAACCACAACATTCACAATGATTCCCTTGACCATCTTATTATTTCAACAACATAAAAAAGTCATTTTATCATGAAGATAAAATGACTTTTTATTTTTGTCTGTATGTTTTTTACGAAGTTTAGCCGTTCTTTACAGGTTCAATGACTAAATAACGATTAGGCTCCGTTCCTTCTGAGTATGTTTCAATATCAAGGCGATTTGCCAATTGATTATGAATAATTTTTCTCTCGTACGACTGCATTGGCTCAAATGTCACACGCTGATTTAAGCGAAGTGCTTTATCCGCCATACGATCTGCTAGTAACTCCAAAGCTACTTGACGACGTTCACGATAGTTTTCTACGTCTAATTTCACCATTAAGAACTGCTTGGCACTTTTATTTAATACAAGTTGTATTAATTGCTGCAAAGAATTTAATGTTTGACCACGTTTTCCTATAAGCAGTGCAGCTTTCTCGCTTTTCAGTTGAAATATGACATATTTCCCTTCACGTGTCGTTTCAATTTCAAGATCATGAATATCCAATTGTTCAGCAATATTTACTAAATAAGTCTTTGCATCTTCAATTGGGTTTACCGAGGATTCTTCTTCCTCTTTTTGTACCTCTACGACTTGTTGAACAGCTTCGATATCACTTAGTTGTTCAGAAACTTGTGAACTTATTGTTTCAACATCATCTATTACTGTTGGTTCGACAAATTGAGTCGTATTTTGCTGTTCAGCTTTTTCATCTTCAATTATCGGTCGAACCTGTACTTCCTTTACTGTTACACGAACTTCTGCAGATCGTGCCCCAAAACCTAAAAATCCTTTTCTACCTTCTTGTAAAACTTCAACATCTACTTGTTCACGGGTTTTGCCAAGTTTCTGTAACGCCAATGAGATCGCTTTTTGTGTTGTTGCGCCTATTTGCGTAAGTTGTTTCACTTTTTAGCCCCTCCATTTTGAGCAGGTTGTGTTTTATTTTTCTCCCAAGGTTTGTAAATAAACAGGTTTTGAGCAATCGAAATAATGTTACCGACTACCCAGTATAATGATAATGCTGCTGGTAATGCCATACCGAAAGCAATAATCATAAATGGCATAATGTACATCATTATTTTCATTTGAGGGTTATCCATCGCTGGGCCCGTACGTAAAACTAGGAATTGCATTAAACCAGCAGTAATTGCTAATGCCGGTGCTGTTTCTGCTAATGGGAAAATAAAGAAATTCCCTAAATCAAAAGCAGGTGTAGCATTCATACGACTAATCGCATGGTAGAAACCAATTAAAATTGGCATTTGAATGAATACAGGTAAACATCCAGCAACTGGATTGACACCAGACTCACTCATAAGCTGCATCATCTCTTTTTGATACTGTTGCTGTGTCTGTGCATCCTTAGAAGCATACTTCTTTTGCAATTCCTTCAATTTCGGCTGAATTTCTTGCATTTTTTTAGAGCTCTTTGTTTGTTTAATCATCAATGGAAGAACGGCTAAACGAATAATAATCGTTACAACAATGATCCCCCATGCATATGAACCGAGCAAATCAGCAAAGTATTTTATCGCTGACACTAAAGGCCAAACAATGAATTCATTCCAGAAGCCTGTGCTTTCTTTGGAGATTGGTTCTTTAAATTCTGTACAACCAGATAGTAGTAATGCTACTGATGCTAGCGACAAAATTACCCAAAGTTGTTTCTTCAACCTTTTTCCCCCTACAAATACTATTCACTTTTTCTAAAACTATATGCATTCTCTTCTTTATACATTTACAGTTTCCTGCAACTGAATAAAGTTATCAGTTATTTTATCATGCATATATCGTTTCACTCTACTAAATATTCTAACAATGGGCACATATTTGCTAAGTAATGTTACTAATAATTCATATATTGCAGTGAAAATCCATTTCTAAAATACCCCTAAGCGTATTTTCAATGAATTCACTTTCGCGCAGAAACTAAACTATTCTATTTCACCACTTTGGTTGCCATCCATATTAGGCTTTCTTCAATACTTTTGCGATTCGTAGTACATGCTGCAAACTTTGTTTTACTTCATGAAAATCCATTGTGGCCGCCGGCTGTCTGGCGATAATAACATAGTCCATATTCGGCTTTAGTTCATCCTTTAATTCATGAATACTTTGTCGAATATAGCGTTTGATCTGGTTGCGTGTTACTGCATTCCCAAGCTTTTTACTAACCGATAATCCTATACGAAATTCCGTTTGTCCCTCTTTTTCTAAAAAATATACGACAAACTGACGATTAGCGAAAGATTTACCCTTTTTAAACACCTTTTGAAAATCATCGTTTTTCTTCACTCGTTGGCGTTTTTTCATTACTTTCACCTGCTACTCGATAATTATCCTTTGATCCTCATTTTTAGGTTTACCAAAAATAAAGAAAAAAAAGACCACTGATGTGTCTCAGTGGACTTATTTTATGCTGATAATACTTTTCTTCCTTTACGACGGCGAGCAGCAAGAACTTTGCGACCGTTTTTCGTGCTCATACGTGCGCGGAAACCGTGAACTTTGCTGTGCTTACGTTTTTTTGGTTGGTAAGTACGTTTCATTTATATAGACACCTCCTGGATGAGTTGAATTTTTCAACATACAGACTTGAATATTATATAAAGTAACTAGTTATTTTGTCAATGAATTTTATAAATTTCTATATTTACGCAAATCTATGTCTATATTTCACTTCGATCATCTTCTACTGAATAAAAATAAATTATCCACAGAATACTTGTTTTTTTTACACAGAGTTGTGTATAGTATTTTTTGCATATTTTTTTATCCACAACATTTATCTACAGCTTTTTCACATAAGCAGACCTTGTGGACAACTAGGTAGTGCATAAATAGAAGGTATGTGGATAAGTTTCGCAAACTATTGAAATAGCTTTGTTTTTCTGATACGATATCTGTGCTTCACTTTGTTGAAAACTGAAATGAACTTTTATTTTATCCACAACTGTTGATATGCTGTGGATAATTTTTATCACAGCCTTTGGTTAACTTTTATCCACAACTTGTGAGTTTGTGGATTAGTTGTAAAATGAACGTATTTACCGTTTCTATAAATGCGCTTTTAATTGTATTGAACTGAAAAGGAGATTAGCAGCTTGGAACATTTAGAAGAACTATGGAATAATGTCCTGGCTCAAGTTGAACAAAAAATTTCTAAACCAAGCTTCGAAACGTGGCTAAAGTCTACTAAACTACTTTCCTACAATGGTAGTGGTTCTACTGTGACAATTGCTGCGCCAAATTCGTTTGCTCGAGACTGGCTTGAAAATCATTATATTCATTTGATTACAGGTATATTAACGGAGCTTACAGGCGAAGACTTGCTTATTAAGTTTGTTGTTCAAAAAAACCAGGATTCGGACGATTTCGATTTACCAGCGCCGATTATCCAAGCAAAAAATGACGATCATCATGATATTTCACCAGGTATGTTAAACCCGAAATATACTTTTGATACGTTTGTTATTGGCTCTGGTAACCGCTTTGCACATGCTGCCTCGCTAGCTGTCGCAGAAGCGCCTGCGAAGGCTTATAACCCATTTTTTATCTATGGGGGAGTAGGGCTTGGCAAAACACACTTAATGCATGCGATTGGTCATTATGTACTTGAACATAATCCAAATGCAAAGGTGGTATATTTATCATCTGAAAAATTTACAAATGAATTTATTAACTCAATTCGAGATAATAAGGCACTTGATTTCCGCAATAAATATCGCAATGTAGATGTACTGCTAATTGATGATATTCAATTTCTAGCTGGAAAAGAATCAACTCAAGAAGAATTTTTCCATACTTTTAATACATTGCATGAAGAATCGAAACAAATTGTTATTTCCAGTGACCGTCCTCCTAAGGAAATACCGACATTGGAAGATCGTTTACGTTCTCGATTCGAATGGGGACTAATTACAGATATTGCGCCCCCTGATTTGGAAACTCGTATCGCCATTCTTCGAAAAAAAGCAAAGGCTGATGGCCTAGAAGTGCCAAATGAAGTCATGCTCTATATTGCGAACCAGATTGACTCCAATATTCGGGAGCTTGAAGGTGCGCTTATTCGCGTCGTTGCCTATTCATCACTTGTTAACAAGGATATTAATGCAACTTTGGCTGCTGAAGCATTAAAGGATATTATCCCTAATTCAAAGCCACGGACTGTCACGATATTAGACATTCAAAATGCAGTAGGAGAGCATTTTAACATTCGTTTAGAGGATTTTGTCGCTAAAAAACGTACAAAGTTAATTGCCTTCCCACGTCAAGTCGCCATGTTTTTATCTCGCGAATTAACAGATTTTTCGCTGCCGAAAATTGGCGAAGAATTTGGTGGACGTGACCATACTACTGTTATCCATGCGCACGAAAAAATATCTTCTATGTTGAAAAATGACGTTCAGCTACAGCAAGATATTAAACAAATTCGAAGCATGCTAGGAAAATAATACTGTGGACAACACAAACATTTAAACACAAACTTATACACAGTCTATCTACATGTGGATAGACTGATTTTATTCACTTGAAAGTACTTATCCACAAATCCACAGGGCCTATTACTATATCTTTTTTATTTTATATAAATAAATAATATAAATATGTGAGGGAAAACGAATGAAATTTGATATTTTACGTGACCGTTTATTAGAGGGTTTAAATGATGTCATGAAAGCCGTAAGTTCAAAAACGACTATTCCAATTTTAACGGGGATAAAAATTGATGTAACAGATGAGGGTATTCGCTTAACAGGTAGTGATGCTGATATTACAATTCAAACATTTATTCCAGTTGAAGAAGATGGCCAACAAATAATTCATATTACAGAAACAGGATCAATAGTTGTACAAGCACGTATGTTCAATGAAATTGTACGTAAGTTACCAACAAATGAGGTTGAAATTCAAGTAACAATTGGTTTCCAAACTCATATTCGTTCAGGTAAATCTGAATTCCACTTAATTGGCTCAGATGCTGCTGAATATCCTTTACTACCCGAATTAACAGAGGATCAAAAATTTACTATTCCTGCAGATCTATTAAAGTCAATTATCCGTGAAACAGTATTCGCTGTTGCCACTTCAGAAAGTAGACCAGTGTTGACAGGTGTAAACTGGCAGATAAAAAATGAAACATTAATCTGTGTTGCAACAGATAGCCACCGTTTGGCAAGACGTAAAGTTCAACTGGAAAATTTACCTGAGGTTGAACATAGTGTTGTAATTCCTGGTAAAAGCTTAAATGAGTTAAATAAAGTTTTAGAGGATTCTACAAATCTTGTACAAATTGTTATAACAAGTCAGCAAGTGTTGTTTAAAACTGGAGAGGTTTTATTCTTCTCTCGTTTACTTGAAGGTAACTACCCAGATACATCACGTTTAATTCCAGAAGAGTACCAAACAAATCTAACGATTAATGGTAAATCATTATTACAAGCAATCGATCGTGCATCTCTTGTTGCTCGTGGCGATCGTAACAATGTTGTACGTTTTGAGATTTTAGATAATCAAGCTGTTGAAGTTTCTTCCAATTCTCCGGAAATCGGTAAAGTACAAGAGGAAATTCCTGTTGAGTCATTAGAAGGGGAGAACTTAAAAATTTCTTTCAGTGCGAAATACATGATGGAAGCATTAAAAGCAATTGATGGTCAAGAGGTAGTCGTTCAATTCACAGGGGCAATGAGACCATTTATTTTACGTTCTGTTCATGACGATGCTATTTTACAATTGATTTTACCTGTACGTACGTATTAAAAAATCAATTAAACCGAAGGCAAATTGTGCCCGGAATCAGTTGAAAGAAGTAAACAATTTTTGTTGGAGAGAATAAACTCCATAATTTCAAACTCAAAGGACTTTGAAAAATGTACTGATAGTCGCTAATCGCGGCTATCTTTTTTTACTTATGGCGAATTTTTAGGTATGATAGAGAGATAGACGATCTGTATTTGGAGGGGAACTCAGCTATGAAGGACATTGAAATTGATGTAGAGTTTGTCACATTAGGGCAACTTTTAAAAATAACCGATGCCATTAGCTCTGGTGGCATGGCCAAGTGGTTTTTACACGAAAATGATGTATATGTAAATGGAGAAATAGATGATCGCCGCGGTCGTAAATTACGTGACGGTGACATTGTAAATATTCCTGGATGTGGTCGATTTCGTATCGTTGGTGCCGCTGGACAGTAGATTATGCATATAGAGCAATTAAAACTTACAAATTATCGTAACTATGATGCCTTAGCTTTAAACTTCTCTCCAAAAATTAATGTTTTCATTGGTGAAAATGCTCAAGGGAAAACTAATGTTATGGAATCTATTTACGTATTGGCGATGGCTAAATCCCACCGCACAACGAACGATAAAGAATTAATACGTTGGGATTCAGACTATGGTAAAATAGAAGGGGCCATTCAAAAAAGGCATGGTATTTTACCAATTGAACTTACGATTACGAAAAAAGGCAAAAAAGGTAAGATAAATCACATAGAACAAAGTCGCCTAAGTCATTATATTGGCCAAATGAATGTCGTGATGTTTGCACCCGAAGATTTAAATGTCGTAAAGGGAAGTCCGCAAATACGACGACGTTTTATTGATATGGAGATTGGGCAGATTTCGCCTGTCTATTTACATGATTTATTAACCTTTCAAAAAGTTTTAAAGCAACGTAACCACTTTTTAAAGATGAATCAAGGTAAAGCTATGCCAGATGACGTGATGTACGAGGTTTATAATGAACAATATATTCACGCAGCTACCCAAATTATTCGAAAAAGATTTCAATTTATGGATTTATTGCAGGAGTGGGCAGAGCCAATTCACGCAGGTATTTCACAAGGGAAGGAAACGTTAGCTATTAAATACCGCACAGTAGCTGGTATTGAAAAAGAGCATACTTCCAGTGAAATTGAAAACTTCTTGCATAAAAAGCTAATAGAAGCTAAGCCGCGTGAATTTGATCGAGGTGTAACACTAGTTGGTCCACATCGAGATGATTTGCAGTTTTTAGTAAATGACTATGATGTTCAGACATATGGTTCACAAGGACAGCAACGTACAACCGCTCTTTCATTAAAACTTGCTGAAATCGAATTAATTAAACAAGAAACAAATGAAACACCCATACTACTTTTAGATGATGTATTGTCGGAACTCGACGATTATCGCCAATCGCATTTATTAAATACCATTCAAGGTGAAGTTCAAACCTTTGTTACGACTACAAGTGTTGATGGAATTCACCATGAAACGATGGAGCATGCACAGCTGTTTCACGTGAAACAAGGAGCGATTGAAGAAAGTTAGCCCGGGAGTTTTTTAGATTACAAAAGAATGGTAATAGTCAGCTCGGTTGACTGTTCATTCATTTACACACAATGATGTTATGAAGGAGTAGATGAAAGCCGTGGCTATAGAGAATGAAGGTTTACAAAATCAAGCTTATGAAGCCGATCAGATACAGGTATTAGAAGGTTTAGAAGCTGTACGTAAAAGACCAGGGATGTATATCGGTTCAACAAGCTCTAAAGGGCTTCACCATTTAGTATGGGAAATTGTTGATAATAGTATTGATGAAGCTCTTGCAGGATTTTGTACAGATATAAAAGTAACAATAGAAAAAGACAATTGGATTCGTGTAGAAGACAATGGTCGTGGTATTCCGGTAAGTATTCAAGAGAAAATGGGTAAGCCTGCTGTTGA
Source organism: Lysinibacillus sp. NPDC056185 (assembly GCF_047737915.1). NCBI lineage: Bacteria > Bacillati > Bacillota > Bacilli > Caryophanales > Bacillaceae > Lysinibacillus > Lysinibacillus sp. NPDC056185. Next base: position 5,939 of record NZ_JBLLLQ010000010.1, on the reverse strand, counting down.
GGTTATTATGACAGTGCTCCATGCTGGCGGTAAGTTCGGCGGTGGAGGATACAAAGTATCAGGCGGTCTTCATGGTGTAGGTGCATCTGTTGTAAATGCTCTATCAGTTGAGACGATCGTTCAAGTTCATCGTGAGGGTCATATTCATGAAATTAAATTTGAACGTGGGAGAACTGCGCAAGAGCTAACGGTTATCGGTGATTCAGATCATAATGGAACAACTACACGTTTTAAAGCAGACCCTGAAATATTTAAAGAAACGACTGTTTATGAATATGATATTTTAGCACATCGTATTCGTGAATTAGCTTATTTAAATCGTGGTATCAAGATTACAATTGCTGATGAACGCGAAGGCGAGGAACGTTCTACTACGTATCATTATGAAGGTGGTATTCGTTCTTATGTTGAGCATTTGAATCAATCTAAAGAACCAATCCATGATCCAATAGATGTTCTTGGAGAAAAAGATGGTATTTCAGTTGAAATTGCTATGCAATATAATGCTGGATTCTCTTCAAATATCTTTTCATTTGCTAATAACATTAATACGTATGAAGGCGGTACACATGAGTCTGGTTTTAAAACAGCTCTGACACGTGTTATTAATGATTACGCACGAAAAAATGGCCTATTAAAAGAATCAGATACAAACCTTACTGGTGAGGATGTTCGTGAAGGGTTAACAGCTATTGTTTCAGTTAAGCACCCTGATCCACAATTTGAAGGACAAACAAAAACAAAGCTTGGTAACTCTGAAGTTAGCCAAATTACTAACTCCTTATTCTCAGATGGTTTTGAACGATTTATGTTAGAAAATCCAACTGTCGCTCGTAAAGTTGTTGAAAAAGGTTTAATGGCTGCTCGTGCACGTGTCGCTGCTAAAAAAGCACGTGAATTTACACGTCGTAAAAGTGCACTTGAAGTATCAAGTTTACCAGGTAAATTAGCTGACTGTTCATCAACAAATCCAGCTGAATGTGAAATTTATATCGTTGAGGGTGACTCTGCCGGAGGATCTGCGAAATCTGGACGTGATCGACACTTCCAAGCGATTTTACCATTACGTGGTAAAATACTAAACGTCGAAAAAGCGCGTTTAGATAAAATTTTATCGAACGCAGAAATTCGTGCGATGATTACAGCATTCGGCACAGGTATTGGTGAAGAGTTTACTTTAGAAAAGGCTCGTTATCATAAAATTGTTATTATGACAGATGCCGATGTCGATGGTGCCCACATTCGCACATTACTACTAACATTCTTCTTCCGTTTCCTTCGACCACTCGTAGAGGCAGGTTATATTTATATTGCACAGCCACCTCTTTATCAAGTAAAGCAAGGTAAGCATGTTGAATATTGCTATGATGAAGAAACATTAAAAGAAATTTTAGAACGATTACCAAAAATGCCAAAACCAAATGTGCAACGCTACAAAGGTCTTGGGGAAATGAATGCAGAGCAGCTTTGGGAAACTACAATGGATCCTGAGCACCGCACATTGTTACAAGTAGAATTAGATGATGCAATTAAAGCAAACCAAGCATTTGAGCGTTTGATGGGCGATGAAGTTGAACCTCGTCGTCAATTTATCGAAGAAAATGCAGTATACGCTAATTTAGATATTTAATTTTTCTTGAGAGGAGGTCTACACTTTGTCAGAACAAGAACGCTCCGGTGTTAAAGGAGTTAATATAACAAAAGAAATTGAAACATCCTTCCTCGATTATGCGATGAGTGTAATCGTTTCTCGTGCATTACCAGACGTACGAGATGGATTAAAGCCTGTACATCGCCGTATTTTATATGGCATGCAAGAGCTAGGGAATACAGCAGATAAAGCGTACAAAAAATCAGCACGTATCGTTGGGGACGTAATGGGTAAATACCACCCACATGGTGACTCATCCATCTATGATGCAATGGTACGTATGGCGCAAGATTTCAGCTATCGTTACATGCTAGTCGATGGTCATGGTAACTTCGGATCTGTCGATGGCGACGGAGCGGCAGCGATGCGTTATACGGAATCACGTATGTCTCGTATAGCGATGGAAATGCTTCGTGATATTAATAAAGACACAATTGACTATACAGATAACTATGATGGTTCAGAAAAGGAACCTATTGTCCTTCCGAGTCGCTATCCAAACTTATTAGTAAATGGAGCGGCAGGAATTGCGGTTGGTATGGCGACAAATATTCCGCCACATCAACTTGGTGAAACGATAGATGCTGTGATCGCACTTTCAGAAAATCCAGCTATCACAACAGAAGAATTGATGGAAATCATCCCAGGACCTGATTTCCCAACTGGTGGATTAATTTTAGGTCGTAGCGGTATTCGCCGTGCTTACGAAACAGGTCGTGGCTCGATCATTATTCGCGCAAAGGTAGAGATTGAACAAAAATCAAATGGTAGAGAAACAATTCTTATTCATGAATTACCATACCAAGTAAATAAAGCTAAGCTTATTGAAAAAATAGCAGAGCTTGTACGCGATAAAAAAATTGATGGTATTACAAACCTACGTGATGAATCTGACCGACGTGGTATGCGAGTAGTCATTGAAGTTCGTAAAGATGCAAATGCTAATGTAGTTTTAAATAATTTATATAAACAAACAGCCATGCAGTCGAGCTTCGGTATTAATATGCTGTCATTAGTAAATGGTCAACCTAAAGTAATGGGCTTAAAAGAAATGCTGTATCATTATTTAGAGCACCAAAAGGTTATTATTCGTCGTCGTACGGAATTTGAATTAAGAAAAGCGGAAGATCGTGCACATATTTTAGAGGGCTTACGTATTGCCCTTGATCATATCGATGAAATTATTGCTATTATTCGTGGTTCACGTAGTGGTGATGAAGCGAAACCTCAATTAATGGAACGATTTGATTTATCTGAACGTCAAGCGCAGGCAATTTTAGATATGCGTTTAGTTCGTTTAAGTGGATTAGAGCGTGAAAAAATTGAAGCAGAATATCAAGAACTTCAAATTTTAATTGCTGAATTAAAAGCAATTTTAGCGGATGAGGCTAAAATTGTTGATATTATTCGTACTGAAATAGTAGAACTAAAAGAACGCTTTAACGATAAACGTCGTACTGAAATTACTTCTGGCGGTTTAGAAATGATTGAGGACGAGGATTTAATCCCAGTCGAAAATTCAGTTGTAACTTTAACGCACAATGGTTATGTCAAACGTTTAGCTGCGAATACATATCGCAGTCAAAAACGTGGCGGTCGTGGTGTACAAGGTATGGGCACAAATGAAGATGATTTTGTAGAGCATCTTATGAATACATCTACACACGATACAATTTTGTTCTTCACTTCTAAAGGGAAAGTATTTAGAGCAAAAGGTTATGAGATTCCGGAATTTGGCCGTACAGCGAAAGGATTACCGATTGTTAACTTACTCAATATTGATAAAGGTGAGAAAGTAACAGCAATGATCCGTGTTGGTTCATTTGATGAAGATGCATACTTTATCTTCACAACTAAAACAGGTATTACAAAGCGTACACCAGTATCTCAATTTGCTAATATCCGAACAAACGGCTTAATAGCTATAAGTTTACGAGAAGATGATGATCTTATTTCTGTTCGTTTAACAGATGGCGAGAAACAAGTGATTATCGGTACTCGTGATGGAATGCTTGTACGTTTCCAAGAGGATGATATTCGTTCAATGGGCCGTACTGCAGGTGGTGTACGAGGTATTAAACTACGTGATGGTGACGAAGTAGTTGGTATGGAAATCGTTGAACCAGGGCAGGAAATTTTAGTTGTTACAGCAAAAGGTTACGGTAAACGTACTTCTGAAGAGGAATATCGTTTACAGAGCCGTGGTGGTGTTGGATTAAAAACAATTCAAATCACTGATAAAAACGGTCCAATGGTAGCTGTAAAAACTGTTGATGGCTCGGAAGATTTAATGCTGATCACAATTAACGGTATGCTAATCCGTATGGATGTGAATGATATCTCATTAATTGGTCGTAGTACACAGGGAGTTCGTTTAATTCGTTTAAGCGATGAAGAGCTTGTTGCAACTGTAGCGAAGGTTGAAAAAGAAGAAGAATCTAACGAAGAATCTAATGAAGAAAATGATCAAGTAGAAGAATAATAAAAGACCGATGACGACAGCTAATGTTGCCGTTCATCGGTTTTTTAGTATAAATCATGAAAAATAAGTAATTATTTTGAATTCCATGATAAAATAAAATTAACCTTATATTTAAGCAAGTGAAATAGTGAAGAGGAGTTAATTGCGTGGAAACTATACATATCCCTATTTCAGAGTTACGCGTTGGAAAAGTAATTTCTGAAGATATTTTTGCTAATACACAATATCCAATAATTTTTAAAAACACGATAATTTCCCATGAACATTTACCGGTTTTTTTCGCTTTTAATATTTCGAGAGTCCCAGTTTATAAAGATGGTATAGAGGCTCGATCGGAGATAAAAGAAACAGAATTAGTTGTTCCGATAGAGGCTATTCCAACATTTAAAAAGATTTATGACAATTCTATTGAGCAATTCAAAAAGGAATTTAAAAATTGGGAAGCTGGTGCAAAGGTAGATATTACGAAAGCACGTAAAATTATTTTGCCATTATTAGAAATGGTTTTAGAAGATCGTACCATCATTTTTGAATTAAATGAGTATTCAAATCCAAAAGACTATTTGTACCATCATTGTGTAGCAACAGCATTGATTTCTTCGGTGATTGCACAAAAATTAGGCTATGACAAAGGAATTACAATTCAAGTTGCAATTGGAGGGTTATTAGCTGATTGTGGAATGGCAAAAATTCATCCACGTATCCGTGATAAAAAAACAACCTTAACAGAGCAGGAGTTTGATGAAATTTATAAGCATCCAACTTATAGCTACGATATGGTCAAAGATTTAACAATCTTAAAGGATACAATGAAAGAGGCTATTTTCCAGCACCATGAGCGTTTAAACGGTAGTGGCTATCCGAAAGGGGAAAAAATCGCTAATATTTCTACTTTTGCTCAAATTATCGCGGTTGCAGATGTATTCCATGCAATGACTTGTGAGCGAGTGTATAGAGCTAAGCAATCTTCCTTTAAAGTCATAGAGATGATTAATGAATCTGAATTTGGGAAGTTTGATATTAAAGTAGTTCGTGCACTAATAGATATTGTTGCCGACCTTCCTCTAGGAACAATAGTTGAACTATCTAATCTGGAACAAGGCGAAGTGATGTTTGTAAATAAATTTGCACCAACTCGACCACTTATCAAATTAAGCCACACAGGGGAGATATTTGATTTAGGAAAAAATCGTACCTTCTATATTTCACGTATTATAACAAATTTATAATAGTTGAAAGGCAACCCATTAACATTGGTGTTCGCCTTTTTTATTTTTAATTCGATTGATAAATTATTTAGGTGATAAAACCAAAGTATCAACAAAGATTTCAACCTCTAGCTAAGTACGAGAAAATTGATATCTTTGAAATGATTTCACTTCTTTCAGCAAATGTTTTATGTAAGGTAAGTGAAACGGCAGCTACAAGTGTCTTTTGTAGCGAAAGCAAAGCGTCAGCTACAGAAGTCTCCTACCTCTATAGGTGGTGAGATGAATGCTGATTTAAGGCTAACTAATCTTCTGAACAAAGTGGTTTAGAAGAAGAATAATAGATTTTAAAAGACTTTTAATTTTTTTCGAGAAAGTGTTGACATAGTTTTAGATTCTTGATATTATTAGTGAGTCGCCAAGAGGTGACACTTAAAACAAAGATTAATGAACCTTGAAAACTGAACAAGCAAAACGTAATCAATAAAGTTTTTAGTAGCTAACCTTGAGTTGGTGAACGAAACAAAATTTTGGACATCAAACATGATGCCAGCAAAACAATTTGAGCTAATCAAATTTCTTTTTATGGAGAGTTTGA